>DASSOE010000041.1:0-15392 GCA_035700945.1 Sphingomicrobium sp.
CGCCTCGCGCATGGCGCGGATCGCGCTCGGCCATGTGCAGCAGGAATATCCGCACAAGCTCGACCATGTGCTGCTCGGCGACGAGGACTTGGCTCCGCCGCGCGTTCTGCACCCCATCTTCTACGGCAGCTTCGACTGGCACAGCTGCGTCCACGGCTGGTGGACGCTGCTGACTCTGCGGCGGATGTTCCCGGGCATGGTGGAAGCAAGCGCGGTTGCCGAGCTCGCCGCCGACAGCTTCACGGCGGAGAAGGTGCGGGCAGAGCTGGCCTATCTCGACCGTCCGCTCAGCCGCGGGTTCGAGCGGCCCTACGGCTGGGGCTGGCTGCTCTATCTGCATCTTGAAGCGACGCGCCACGGCGAAGACTGGGGCGCCGCGCTCGAACCGCTCGCGCGCGCATTCGCGCAGCGGCTTCGCGATTATCTTCAGGTCCTCACCTACCCGATCCGCGTGGGTACGCACTTCAACACGGCATTCGCGCTGGTGCTCTCGCTCGAATGGGCCGAGGAGTTCGACCCGCCGCTCGCGCAGCGCATCCGCACTCGCTCGCTTCACTGGTTCGGCGCGGACCGCGACTGCCAGGCGTGGGAGCCCGGCGGCGACGAATTCCTCTCGCCGGCGCTGATCGAAGCCTTGTGCATGGCGCGAACGCACCCGACGGAATTCCCGGCCTGGTTCGGCCATTTCTTGCCCAGTGTCAGCCAGCGCCAGCCGGCAACCCTGTTCGACCCCGCGATCGTCAGCGACCGAAGCGACGGCAAGATCGCGCACCTCGACGGCCTCAACCTCAGCCGCGCATGGTGCTGGCGAAGCGTCGCGCCGCTGCTGCCGGCGGAGCAAGCGCGCGTGGCCGAGGGGACGGCGGACGAGCACCTCGCCGCGGCGCTGCCGCACCTCGCCGGCGACTATATGGGCGAGCACTGGCTCGCGAGCTTCGCGCTGCTGGCGTTGCTGTCGACCGAGGATTAATCCGGCCCCATGGCCGACGTCGACTCGCTCAACCGCGATTTCAGCAAGTACGACCAGGTGCGCAAGACGCACACCTATCGGCTCGCCGAAAATGCGGCGGACGAGTTCGACGACGAATATGAGATCGCCACGCTCGACTTCGAGCCGTTCCTCAGCGGCGGTGCGACCGACAAGTCGCGCTTCTCCGAGGAGTTCGCCGACGCGCTCGAAGAAATCGGCTTTGCCGTGCTCGTCGGCCACGGCGTCGACCGGGCGCTCTACGACGAGATGCACGACGCGACGCTCGACCTCTACATGTCGACACCGCTGTCGGAGAAGATGCGCTTCCGCGCCGCTCGCCACGGATCGGTGAGCCAAGGCTATTTCCCGATCGAGGAGACGAGCGAGATCCACCCGGACCTGGTCGAGGGGTGGGTCTTCTGCCGCCGCGCCTTCGACATTCCGCAAGGGCGGGAGGAGCCATTCCGGCCCGAGGATTACTGGCCAAAGCCTGCCTATGAGCCGCAATTCCGCAGGCTGGTGCTGGCGCATGAGGCGCTGTTTCAGCCGATTGCGCAGGCGATGCTCCAGGGCCTCGGCTGCGACCCGCACCTGCTCGACGCCGGGCTGACGAACACCAATTTCGGGCTGCGCCTCAACTTTTATCCCCCGATGAGTCCCGAACAGGACCGCTCGGGCGCGGGGCGGCTGCTCGGTCACGAAGACGTCGACCTGTTCACCATCCTTCCGGCGTCGCGCACCGACGGGCTCCAGGTATGGAATCACCGCAGCGGCAAGTGGGTGCGGATGAAGGCGCCCCCGGGATCGATCATCATCAACACCGGCGACTACATGCAGCGGATGTCGAACGACCGCTTTCCCTCGACCACGCACCGCGTCGGCAAGCCCGGTGACGGCTCGCACCTGGAACAGGCGCGGATTTCCTTCCCGATGGCCGTTTACCTGTGGGAGGACGAGATCCTGGACGTGCTCCCCGGCCTCGGCGCAGCCAGGTACGAGCCGATCAAGGCGATCGCGTTTCACACGCGCAGCACGAGCAAGTTCTACGGCGACGATTACGCGGTCGAGAGCGCCTGATCAGGCGGGCAGGCATTCCGCGCCGAGCGCGGCGTTCGGCTGTCCCGTGTCGCCAGGCAGCGGCTGACAGATCGGCGTCCCCTGCAGCAACGCATCGCCGCCGATCGCCTGGTAGGTCGCGACGATGTTCTGAGCGGCGATCAGCTTGGTCGTCACCAGCGTCTGCTGCGCCGCATAATAGGACCGCTGTGCGTCAAGCACCGTCAGGAACGGGTCGATCCCGGCGCGGTAGCGCGCTTCGGTCAGCAGATAGGCGTCGCCGGTCGCCGCCTGCTGCCGCTGCCGGGCTGCGATCTCATCGTTGATCGTGCCGCGGCGCGCGAGCGTGTCGGCGACTTCGCGGAACGCGGCCTGGATCGTGCCCTGATAGCTCGCGACGGCGGCGCGCTGCTGCGCCTGCGTGAGGCGCACGTTGGCGCGGCCCGCGCCCGCCTGGAAGATGGTGTAGGTCGCGTCCGCCCCGGCGCTCCAGCCGAATGCGCCGCCGGTGAACAGCTTGAGCAGCGCCGAGCTCGCGAAGCCGAGCAGGCCGGTCAGGGTGATGCGAGGGAACAGCGCCGCGCGCGCCGCGCCGATGTTCGCATTGGCCGCGCGCAGCTGGTACTCGGCCTGGATCACGTCGGGGCGGCGCAGCAGGACCGTGGAATCCAGCCCGGGCGAGACCGGGGCGATGGTGCCGAAGGCATCGTCGATCGAGCCGGCAAGCAGCGCCGGGTCGACCGGTGCTCCGACGAGCAATTGGAGCGCGTTCACGTCCTGCGCGACGGCCGTTCGCTCGCGGGCGAGGTCGGCCTGCGCGGTCGAAAGGATTTGCACCGCCTGGTCGAGGTCGGTGCGCGGCGCGACCCCGCCTTCGAGCCTGATCCGCGTCAAGCGGACGCTCTTCGCCGCGCTGGCGGCGGTTTCGGTGGCGATCCTGAGCAGGCTCGAATCGGCCGCGTGGTCGAGCCAGGTGTTCGCGATGTCGGCGACGAGCGCGAGCCGTGTCGCCCGCGCGCCGGCTTCGCTCGCGAAATAGCGGTTGAGCTCGACGTCGGTCAGCGAGCGCAGGCGTCCGAACAGGTCGATCTCGTAATTGGGCACGCTGACGCCCGCCTGATATTGCGCGCTGGCTCCCTTGTCCCTGTCGCCCGAAATCGTCGCGCCGCCGTTCGCGTTGAGCGTCGGCAGCTGGTTGGCGCGCTGGATCCGGTATTGCTCGCGGGCGGCGGCGATGTTCGCCGCGGCGGAGCGAAGGTCGCGGTTGTTGACCAGCGCCTGCGCGATCAGCGTCTGGAGCCGCGGGTCGGTGAACACCTGGTTGTAGGTGAGGGCAGGCAGGCCGGTCTCCGCCTGCAAGAGATAGGGATCGCCAGCGGGCCAGGTGGTGGGGATCGCCGCGTCCGGCCGCACATGGTTCGGCTGCATCGACGTGCAGCCCGCAGCGAGCAGCGCGACGAGCGCGGCCGGGCGCCTCATGCCCGCGCCTCGCCGCGCCGGCGGATCCGCTCGCGGATAATGACGAGGCCGTCGCGGACTCCTCGGCGCACCAGGACATAGAAGAAGGGGATGTAGAAGATCGCGAGGATCGTCGCGGTCAGCATGCCGCCGATCACCGCGGTGCCGATCGCGATTCGGCCGTTCGCGCCCGGGCCGGTGGCGACCGCGAGCGGGAAGACGCCGAAGATGAACGCGAAACTGGTCATCAGGATCGGGCGGAGCCGGATCCGGGCCGCCTCGATCGCCGCGTCGAGAACTCGTTTCCCTTCCTTCTCCGCGCGTTCCGCGAACTCGTTCATCAGGATCGCGTTCTTCGACGTCAGGCCCATCGTCGTCAGGAGGCCGATCTGGAGGAACACGTCGTTCTCGAGCCCGCGCAGGGTGACGAACAGGATCGCGCCGACGAGGCCGAGCGGGACGACGAGGAGCACCGCGAGCGGGATCGACCAGCTTTCGTACAAAGCGGCGAGGCACAGGAAGATGACGATCAGCGAGATGGCGTAGAGCAGGGGCGCTTGTCCCGATGCGATCCGCTCCTGATACGAAGCGCCGGACCAGGCGACGCTGACTCCCGGCACCTGCCCCGCCAGCTTCTCGATCTCGGCCATGGCCTCGCCGGAGCTTCTGCCGTCGGCCGCCTGCCCCTGGATTTCGTAGGCGGGGAACCCCTCGAAGCGGGAGAGTGTCACCGGCGCAGTTCTCCACGACGTGCTCGCGAAGGATGAGAAGGGCACCATCTGCCCCTGGTTGTTGCGCACGAACCAGTCGCCAATGTCGGCCGGCGTCGCGCGATAGGGCGCGTCGCCCTGAACGTAGACGCGTTTCACCCGTCCGCGGTCGATGAAATCGTTGACGTACCGGCCGCCCCAGGCGGTCGACAGCGTCGAATTCACGTCGCCCGTCGTCAGGCCGAGGGCGGTCAGGCGCGGGACGTCGATATTGACCTTCAGGCTCGCGACGTCAGGCAGCTCGCTGAGGCGGACCTGCTCGAGAAGCGGGTCCGAAGATGCGGCGGCGAGCAGCCGGTCGCGCGCGGCGGCGAACTGTTCGCGGCTCATCCCGCTCGTGTTCTGGAGCTGCATCGTGAAGCCGGTCGATTGGCCGAGGCCGCGGATAGCGCCGGGCACGAGGGCGAAGACCTGCGCGTCGCGAAGGCCGCGGAACGCACCCGACGCGCGCTGGACGATGGCCTGCGCGCTATTCTCGCTTCCTTCGCGCTTATCGAAGGGCGCGAGGTTGATGTAGGCTTGCCCCGTATTCTGGCCGGACAGTCCGCCGCCGCCGCCCGTGACCGCGAACAAGGTGTGGACGTTCTTCTTGTCGGGGCCTTCGAGGAAATATTTCTCGACGGCCTGCTCGACCTCATAGGTGCGGCCGAACGTTGCGCCCGCGGGAAGGCGAAACTGGGCGGAGGCGTTGCCTTGGTCCTCGCTGGGGATGAATCCCGTCGGAAGTCTCCAAAGCAGCACCACCAGCAGCACGCAGGTGCCCGCGTAAATGGCGAGGAACAGCCACTTTCGCTCGACGACCCGGCCGACGTTGCTGACGTACCAGTCGATCACGCGCTGGAAGCCGCTGTTGAATTTCTGCCGCGCGGTTTCGATTCCATGAGCGACGCGCGGGGCGCGCTTGCCGAACCACGTCGCCTCGACGCCGGCGTGCTGGCGCCTCAGGACATTGGCCGCGAGCGACGGGCTGAACGTGAGCGCGAGGACGACGGAGAGCGCCATCGCCGATACGATGGTCGCCGAGAACTGGCGGTAGATCACGCCCGTCGAGCCCCCAAAGAAGACCATCGGCAGGAACACCGCCGACAGCACCAGCGCGATGGCGATCAGCGCCATCTGGATCTGGTTCATCGAGATGATCGTCGCTTCCTTGGTGGTCAGCTCCGGCTGCTCGTCAAGGATGCGTTCTACATTCTCGACGACCACGATCGCGTCGTCGACGAGCAAGCCGACGGCCAGCACCAGGCCGAACAGGGTCAGCGTGTTGATCGAGAAGCCGAGGATGTAGAGCATCCCGAACGTGCCGAGCAGGACGACCGGAATCGCGATTCCCGGGATCAAGGTCGCCCGCCAGCTCTGGAGAAAGACGAACATGACGAGGATCACCAGCGCCATCGCCTCGGCGAGCGTCTTCACCACTTCGATCACCGAAAGGCGGATGAAGTCGGAGCTGTCGTTCGCGTAGGCGATGCGATAGCCGGCGGGCAGCCGCGGCTCGACGCTGGCCATCTTCGCCTTGACCAGCTTCGAGGTATTGAGCGCGTTCGCGCCTGGCTCGAGGTAGATGCCGATGCCGGCGCCGGGATGGCCGTTGATCCGGATCGTCGCCGAATAGCTTTCGGCGCCAAGCTCGACCCGCGCGACATCCGACAGCAGCACGCGCGCGCCGGACGGATCGGACTTGACGATGATGTTGCGGAACTGCTCCGGAGTCTGCAGTCGCGACTGAGCGGTGACGGTCGCGTTCAGCATCTGGCCTTCGGGCTGCGGCATTCCGCCAATCTCGCCGGCGGCGACCTCGACATTCTGGTTCTGGATCGCGCTGATGACGTCGCTCGGCATCAGCTGGAAGCTCTGCAGCTTGTTCGGGTCGAGCCACACGCGCATCGCATATTCGGAGCCGAACACGTTGACGTCGCCGACGCCTTGCACGCGCGACAGCTCGTCCTGGACGTTGGTGCCGAGCCAGTCGGACACGTCGACGTTCGTGCTCTTGTTCGTCTCGTCATAGACGCCGACGATCATCAGGAAGTCGGGCGAGCCCTTGGTCACCCGCACGCCCTGCTGCTGCACCTGCTGCGGCAATCGCGGGACGGCCGACTGGACCTTGTTCTGGACCTGGACCTGGGCGATGTCCGCATCGACGCTCTTGTCGAAGATCGCGTTGATCGTGACCTGCCCGCGCGAGCTCGAGGAGGAGCTGAAGTAGAGAAGCCCGTCGAGCCCCGTCAGCGTCTGCTCGATGACCTGCGTGACGCTGCTTTCCAGGGTCTCGGCCGAGGCGCCGGGATAGGTCGCGCGGATGTTGATTTGGGTCGGCGCGACATCGGGATATTGCGCCACCGGAAGCGCAAAAATCGCGCCGATCCCGCCGAGCGAAATGATGATCGCGAGGACCCACGCGAAGATCGGCCGTTCGATGAAGATCCGCGACATGCGTTAGCCGCCGCGGCCCTGCGTCTGCGCGGCGCCTGGCGGCGGCGCCTTGACCTTTTGCGGCGCGCTCGCCGGAACAGGCTTGATCTGGGCTCCGTCGCGCAGGTTCGCTGTGCCCTGCGTGATCACCTTCTCGCCGCCGGCGAGGCCTTGGGTGACGACCCAGTACGGCCCCTGCGTGCGATCGGCGACGATGGTCCGCTGCACCGCGCGATTGCCGGGCCCAACGACGAACAGGGTGGCGTTGCCCTGCGGATCGCGGGTGACCGCCTGCTGCGGGACCAGGAATGCCGACGTGTCGATCGCCTGGGCGAACTGCGCGGTCACGTACATGCCGGGCAAAAGGATCGCCTGCGGGTTGGGGAAGCGCGCGCGCAACGTGACGGTCCCGGTCGCCTGGTCGACCAGCACCTGGCTGAATTCGACCGTTCCGGTCATGCCGTAATCGCTGCCGTCGGGAAGCTTCAGCCGAACCTGCGCAGTGCTCGAGACGACGCCGCCCTGCGATAGTGCGCGCCGCAGCGCCAGAAGGTCGGCGGCGGACTGCTGGATGTCCACGTAGACGGGGTCGAGCCGCGTGATGGTGGTCATCGCGTCGGCCTGGTTGGCGGTGACGAGCGCGCCCTCGGTGACGGTCGACAGGCCGATGCGGCCGCTGATCGGCGCGGGCACGCGCGTGAAGCGCTGGCTGATCTGGGCGCTGCGCAGCGCGGCGGCGTTCTGGGCGACGGCGGCATCGGCCTGCCGCGCCTGCGCGACCGCGTTGGTATATTCCTGCTTGGAGATCGCCTCCTGCTCGACCAGCGGCCGATAGCGGCTGACGAGGGTGCGGGCAGCCTCGGCCTGTGCCCGGGCGGCCTGCAGGTTCGCCTGCGCTTGCGCCGCCTGCGCGTTATAGATGCTCGGGTCGATCTGGTAGAGCGTCTGGCCCTGGCTGACGACCGAGCCCTCGCGGAACAGGCGGCGCTGAACCACGCCCGAGACCTGCGGGCGCACATCCGAAACCTGATAAGCGGAGATGCGGCCGGGCAGCTCCTGCTCGAGCGGAGCGCTGCCCTGCTGGATGACGACATAGCCGACCGTCGCCGGCCCCTGCGCGCCACGGCCGCCGCGCCCGCCAGCACCCTCGTCGGGGCTGCCGCCGCAGGCCGCCAGCAGCAGCGCCAGGCCGATCAGGGAAGCGGACTTCACGATTTGGCGCCTTTTCCCCTGCCGCCGCGGATTGCAAGTGGGGATGCGCTCCTGGGTCACCAACATCACAATTGCCGCGCGGCTAGGGGAACTATCGTTGGTTAAGGCCCCCGCGTTCGACGAACGGTCGACTGTGCCCGACGAAGGACCGGTTTCGCATCGAAATCTATCGCGGGCGATCCGGCGTCTTCGCTTCGGGAGGGAGCAGGAACTGAAGCGGAACCGCGACGCGCGAGGCCCAGCTGATTTCGTTGTGCTTCTGGCCGGGGAAGCTCAGGCTCAGGCTGTTCCCCCACTGGCGGTAGCCGCGCCGCTTCACCACCGCGTCCACGCGGTCCTGATAGCGCGCATAGACCGCGTCGAGCGTTTCGCTGCCGTGGTCGAAGTAGAGCTTGTGCGTGCGCGGATCGGGAAGGGCGGGGAAGAGGTAGCGCTCGAAGGCCGAGGAGACCGCCTCATAATCCTTGTCGCTGACCGGCTTGTTGTCGGGGGTGATGACGAGAGGCCAATGGGTCGACAGCGCCCCTGCCATGCCGAACACCTGCGGATATTCGTCGATCGCGTAAAGCGAGATCAGCGCGCCCATCGAGGAGCCCATGATCGCCGTGTCGGCGGCGCCCGTCTTCACGTTGAAGCGGCGGTCGATCATCGGCTTGAGCTCGCGGACGAGGAATTTCAGATAGCCGTCCGACAAGGGGGCGCCGCCGTAAAGCGCGCGCACCTTCTCGCGATATTCAGGCGGCAGGCCGTTGAACGCCTTCGAGGGCACATATTCCTGCAGCCGCTTGGGCGTGCTCCAGATGCCGACCACGACCGTCGGACGCACCTTCTTCTCGCGGATCAGCCGGTCGAGCGTCTCGTCGATTTGCCATTCCATGCCGTAGCCGGCGGTCTTCGTGTCGAAGAGGTTCTGGCCGTCATGCATGTAGAGCACGGAGAATTTCGGCCCATTGGCCTTGTATCCGGACGGCAGCCACACGACGACGCGCCGCGGGTCGGTGAATTTCGACTGCACCACGCCGAGGTCGACGATGCTGCCGGCTGCGACCTGCGGGGCAGGGCCGTCCTGCTTCTGAGCGGTCGCTGGCGCCGCGGCGGCGAAAAGCAGGACGAGGGCGAAGACGAATTGGCGGATCATGCAGCTTCCTTCAGACGACCAAGCGCGTCGGCGTGGCTTGGGAAATTCATTGCGCAGCCGGCGACGAAGCGTTCGATCTCGGCCATGTCGATCGGCGCGATGTCAGCGCCGGGCGGCTTCAGCATCGCCTGGTCGGGAAAGTTGCCGTAGCCGGCGAGCATGCAGTGCCACGATGCCGCCGCGTAATAGCCGGCGATATCCTGCCGCATCACCTCCTGCTCGAGGTCGGCGCCGGTGAACCAGGCGGTGATCAGACCCTTGAGGCTGTCTGACAGCGCGTTGGTGGCGGTCGCGTCGCGCCAATAGTCAGTGTCGCGGCGCTGCGCGGTGCGATAGTGGCAAACGAGATAGTCGCGGATGCCCTCGTAGCGCCGCGCGATGGCGGCGTTGAAGCCCTCGCGTTCGTCCGTCTCCCATGCGTCGAGGAACAAGCTCACCGTCGCAAGCACGATGTGCAGCGCGGTCGCCTCGAGCGGCTCGAGAAAGCCCTGCGCGAGGCCGACGGCGAGGCAGTTCTTCACCCAGCTCCGCTCGATCCGGCCGCATTTCATGCGAAGGTGCCGGACCTCGGCATCCTCGGCCAGTCCAAGGTGCCCCCGCAGCTCGGCTGCCGCATCTTCCTGAGCGATATAGCGCGACGAATAGACGTAGCCGTTGCCCATGCGGTTGGTCAGTGGGATGTGCCAGATCCACCCGGCGGACTTCGCAATCGAGCGCGTGCACGCGTGGATCGGTCCATCGCCGTGTGGCGTCGGGGCGACCACCGCGCGGTCGTTGAACAGGTTCTCGGCGAACGGGCGGTGCGGCTCGCCGAGCGCTCCTTCGATGATAGCGGCGCGAAAACCGCTCGCGTCGACGAAGAGGTCCGCCTCGAAGCGGCGGCCGTCGTCCGCGACAAGTGCGGCGACATTGCCCTGGTCGTCGAGATCGACAGAGGCGATCCGGGCCTCGATGTGATCGATCCCGCGCTTCGTGCCGAGCTCGGCAAGGAAGGCGCCGATCAGGTGCGCGTCGAAATGATAGCCGTAGCTGACGAAGAACGGAAAATTCTGCGGCGCGAGCGGCGCCAGCCCTTCGCGGGCGATCCGCGTCGGCACGAAGAACGGATCGGGATGGGCCGGCAGGTCGCGCCCGGTCCGCCGCGCGCGCGCAGCGTGGAAGAACTTGCGCTGCGTGAAGCCATCGAGCTCTGTCGGGAAGGGGTGAAAGTAGCGCTCGAACCCCGGCTTGTCAGACCAGCCGGCGAACTCGATTCCGGCCTTGTAGGTGGCGTTGCAGCGCGGCATCCACTCGGTCTCAGCGATGCCGATCTCGTCGAAGAAGGCCTTGAGCTGCGGCGTCGAGCCTTCGCCGACACCGATGATCCCGATGGCCTTCGATTCGATCAGCGACACCTTTGTGCCCTGGGCCGACCAGCGCCGGTGGAGCAGGCTCGCCGTCATCCACCCGGCGGTGCCGCCGCCGAGAATCACCACCGAACGCGGCGGCGCCGCCATCAGTGGTCGAGCGCGACGAACCGCACCGCCGCACCGCCGCCCGGAGCAATCCGCATCGCCATGCGGTCCTTCGCGGTGACGACGCGCTGCTCGATGACGATCGAGCGCGGGTTGGTGCGATAATCCGCGTCATTGCCGTCGCGGTAGATTTCGGCGCGGTAGCGGCGCCCCGGATCGAGGAAGTCGAGGGCGACGTCGAAATGCCGCTCCTGCTCGTCGCCGACCGCGCCGAGGAACCATGTGGGGGCACCGCGCTGCTTGCGCGCGAACACCGCGAGGTCGCCGACCTCACCGGCGAGCATGCGCGTGTCGTCCCAGTCGACCGCGACGTCCTTGATGAACTGGAAGGTCTTGGGGTTCGCTTCGTAATTCTCGGGCAGGTCCGCCGCCATCTGGATCGGCGAGTAGATGACGACGTACAGCGCTAGCTGCTTGGCCAGTGTCGACAGGATCGGCGTGTCGCCCTTGCCTTTGAGGCTGAGGATTCCGGGCGTGAAGTCCATCGGCCCGGAAAGCATCCGCGTGAACACCAGGTTCGCCTCGTGCTCGGGCGGGTTCTTGGGCTCCCCCCAGGCATTATATTCCATCCCGCGCTGGCCTTCGCGGCTCACCCAATTGGGGTAGGTGCGGCGGATGCCGGTGTCCTTGACCGGCTCGTGGGCGTCGACCGCGATCTGCCGCTTCGCCGCCTCGGTGATCACTTTCATGTGATGGTCGACCATCACCTGGCCCTGGTGCCATTCGAAGTGGATCTTGCCGTCAGCCCCGAGCGCCTGGATGCCGCCGGCGTCGGCGACGTATCCGGTCTTCACCGCGTGAATGCCGAGGCGCTGGTAGAGATCGAGCGCGGGGATCAGCTGCTTTTCGTAATTGGCGATGTTGCCGGCGGTCTCGTGGTGGCCGATCAGCCCGACGCCTTTCCTGTGCGCATAGGCAGCGACGGCCGGTAAATCGAAATCGGGATAGGGTTGGGTGAAGCTGAAGTCCTTGCCCCACGCGAACCAGCCGTTGCCGTTCGGATCGTCGTCCCAGCCCTTGTTCCAGCCCTCGACGAGGACTCCGCCGAACCCGTTCTTCGCCGCGAAGTCGATGTAGCGTTTCGCGTTCGCGGTCGTCGCGCCGTGCTTCGGCCCGGAGTTCCACGTCGACCTGTCGAGGTGCATCTCCCACCAGATGCCGACATATTTCATCGGCTTGAACCAGCTGACGTCGCCGATCTTGTTGGGCTCGTTGAGGTTGAGGATGATCTGCGCCGACTTGTAGAGCGCGGGCGCGTCGGGCGCGATCATGATGACCCGCCACGGCGTCGCCAGCGGCAGGGCGCGGCTGACCTTCGGACCGGTCGAGGACGGCATCAGCATCGCCTTGAACACGCCGTCATGCACGCGGCGCAGGTCCATGCCCGAATAATCGACCAAGGCCGCTTCGTGGATCGACAGGTGCAGCCCGCTGTCGGTGCGGAAGGTGATTGGAGTCTGCGCGACGCCGACCTCGTCGATCGGGGTCCTGCGATAGACATATTCCGCGCGGTTCCACTCGAGCGCCTCGTCCCACCAGGCGGTGCCGGGTTCCGCGATGTTGAACTCGGTCAGCTCGTCGGCGATGTTCGCATGGGTGAAGCCCGGCGCGCTCGGCAGCTCGTAGCGGAAGCCGATCCCGTCATCAAACAGCCGGAACACGACCGTCATGCGTCGCTTGAGCCACTTGGTCTCGTCGAAGCTGACGGTCAGCTCGTTATAATGGTCGCGGATCGTCCGGTATTCGCCCCACGGCTCTTCCCACGTCTGGTCGAAGCTGCGCGTCGATTGCCCCGCGAGCGCGAAGTTGCGCAGCATCTGCGGCGCGTCGGTGAACAGGAACCCGAGGCGGCTGTCGGCGATGACCGGCCTGCCTTGGCGCGAGACAATGTAGCCGACGCGGCCCTCGGGATTGAGAGTCACGTCGACATGGATGAGCTTGGACGGCGAATCCGCGCTTGCCACGATCTGCGACCCGCTCGGCGCCTGCGCCACATCCTGGGCGGCTGCGGGAAGGGCAATCAGGCAAAGGACGAAAGCGGCAAGCAGGCGGAACAGGGTCATGCAATCTCCTCGACGAGCGCAGCGTAGGGCCCGAGCGCGCGCTCGCCAATCTCTCCGTTCGACAGCAGCGCCATTCCGGCCGCGATAAACGTCGCCGGACTGGCCGAGAGGTTGAACGTGCAGCGGAGGTGCTCGCGTCCGTCGCGGCGGTCGAAGACCAGCAATTGTTCGCCGGCTTCGATGACTTGCATCGTGCCGCCGCGCAGTGGCGGATGCGCGCGGCGCAGCCGCAGGCACGCGCGCGTGAACGCAAGCGTGGAGCGGGGATCCTCTTCCTGCGCATCGACCGCGAGCATGCGGTGGTTTTCGCCGGCCGGCAGCCACGGGCGGCCGGTGGAAAAGCCTAGGTTCGACGCGGTCGCGCTCCACGGCATCGGCGTGCGAGCGCCGTCGCGGCTCAAAGTCTGCGGCCAGTTGGCGATCGCTTCGGGATCGCGCAGATGCTCGAACGGGACGTCGACCTGCGGGAGCCCGAGCTCCTCGCCCTGCCAGATCGTGATCGAGCCGCGCAGCGTGCAAAGCAGGAGCATCTTGGTTCGCGCGAAGGCTTCGCGGTGCTCGGCGCCGACCCAGCGCGAGATTGCGCGCGGCGCATCATGGTTTTCGAACGCCCAGGTCGGCCACCCCGCGTCGTCCGGCCAGTCGCTGGCGACGCGTGCGACCAGCTGCGGAGTGAGCGCATCGGCATAGAGGAAGTCGAAGCCGTAGGCGCTGTTGAGCCGGCCTGGCCGCGTGAACGCCTGCATTTCGGCGAGCGCATGATCGCCCCCGACCTCCGCGAGCGTGAAGCGCGCGCCGTAGCTGTCGGCCACCCGCCGCAGCCGTTCGAGGAATGTGGCGATGTCCGGGTGGGACTGGTTGTACAGATGCTGCTGGAAATCGAACGGCCGCGTCCGCTTGCCGCCGTCGAGCGCTGGCGGATTGTCGCGCAGCTGCGGGTCGTGCATCGCGAAGTTGATCGCGTCGATTCGGAAACCGTCGACTCCGCGGTCGAGCCAGAAACGCGCGACGTCGAGCAGCGCGTCCTGCACCGCGGGACTGTGGACGTTGAGGTCCGGCTGCTCGGTCAGGAAATTGTGCAGATAATATTGGCCACGCCGAGCGTCCCATTGCCACGCAGGGCCGCCGAAGACCGACTGCCAGTTGTTGGGAGGCGATCCGTCGGCCTTCGCGTCGGCCCAGACGTACCAGTCCGCTTTGGCGTTGTCCCGCGTAGACCGGCTCTCCTGAAACCACGGATGCTGGTCGGAGCTGTGCGAATAGACCTGGTCGATGATGACTTTCAGGTTCAGTGCGTGGGCCCGCTCCACCAGCGCATCGAAGTCGGCGAGCGTCCCGAATTCCGGGTCGACATCGCAATGATCGGCGACGTCATAGCCGAAGTCGCGCATCGGCGAGGTGAAGAAGGGCGAGAGCCAGATGCCGTCGACTCCGAGGCTGGCGACATAGTCGAGCCGCGCGGTGATCCCCGGCAGGTCGCCGACGCCGTTGCCGTCGCTGTCGGCGAAGCTGCGCGGGTAGATCTGGTAGATCGCCGCGCCGCGCCACCACGGCTGCGCATCGCTCGTGTCCGCGACTGCGGCAGCTTCCTCAGCGAGCATTGCACACCGCATAGCCGAAGGCGGGAAGCTCGATGTGGACGCTGCCGGGAGCCTGAGCCTTCATCGGGCACGCGCCGGCGAGGGTTTCGAATGCCGACGAGCGCGTCTCGACGCGGACGTTCTGCCGGAGCGGTTCGGCCGACGTGTTGAAGAGCAGCAGCATTTCGCGGCCGCTGCCGGGCTCGAACCGGGAAATGGCAAACAGTCCGGGCTTGTCCGACGAATAGCGCACCAGCTGCAGCCCGCGCGTAAGCGCCGGATGCGACGTCCGGATGCGCGCGAGCCTGGCGATCTCGCGGTAAAGGGGATGATCGGTGTCGAAGTTCGCCTGCGCGGTCGTCGAGCGCGTGCCGATCAGCGTGTCTTCGTTGTAGCTGGCGACCTGCGACGCGAACATATCCTGCCGCGCGTCCTGGTCGCCGCCTTTGCCCGCGAACCCCTGCTCGTCGCCCGAATAGATGGTCGGAACGCCGCGCAGCGTCAGCAGCATCGCATGGCCGAGCAGATCGCGGGCGAGGATTTCCTGGTCGCCGGCGTTCGGGAGGGTCTTGCGCAGGACCATGCCGAAGCGGCCGTTGTCGTGATTGCCGAGGAAGGTCGGGAGCTGAAGCGCGGCCGGGGCCCCGCCTTCGTAGAGCGGATCGGCGCGGAACAGCCTCGCCAGCTCGTCGGTCCCGGCCTTGCCCGACACGGTGTCGCGGACAGCATATTCGAACGCGAAGTCGAGCACGCTCGGCAGCCCGTCGACGCGCGTGTTCACCGCGGTGTGCGCCGGGTTCATGTCGTCCATCGCGACTTCGCCGAAGATGTGGAAATTACGGATTCCGTTCGCCTTGGCGCGGGCCAGCATCGCGGGCACGAACTTTTGCCAGAACTCGGGATTGACGTGCTGGGCGGTATCGATTCGGAATCCGTCGACCCGGTACTTGTCGATCCAGCCTGCGAAGATATCGATCATGCCCTGGACGACGCGCGGATTCTCCGTGAAGATGTCGTCGAGGCCGACGAAATCGCCCATGATGCTGGATTCGCCGCGGAACGTGCTGTCGCCGCGGTTGTGGTAATAGATCGGGTCGTTGAGCCAGGCCGGGACCTTGACCGTCCGCTCGGCAGCCGGGACCCGCACCGTGTAGGCGTAATTCGGGTCTTTCAACCGGTCGAAGTTGCTGCCGTTGAAGCCGGAATTGATCGCAGC
>DASSOE010000042.1:0-19962 GCA_035700945.1 Sphingomicrobium sp.
CTGCGTGGGACCCGGTGGCCCGCCGCAAGGTGTTCGAGATCAAGGAAGACCTGCCGCTGTGGAGCGGAGCCCTCGCGACCGGCGGCGGGCTCGTCTTCTACGGGACGATGGAAAGCGTGACGTGCGCGCGATCGTCGAAAAAGCCGCGCCCGAACGCCACCGACACGGTCTTGCGCCAGCCGTCGAGCACGCTCCCTTTCGGATATGGCAATTGCCGCTGATCGAGCAGCCCCTGCGCGAAACGGTCGCGGTTGTCGTGCTGATAGCCGCCAATCTGTCCCTCGACGCTCAAGCCATCGCGCTTGGTGTCGAGGATGAAGTTGACGACGCCCGCGACCGCGTCCGAGCCATAGACCGCCGCCGCGCCTCCGGTCAGCACCTCGACATGCTGGATCATCGACGTCGGGATGCTGTTGATGTCGGGAACCGGGTAACGCGGGTCTCCCGGCATCAGGCGATGACCGTTGACCAGCACGAGCGTCCGGACCGAGCCGAGGCCGCGAAGGTCGACCGTGGCGGCGCCCGTCGCGCCAGGGGAAACGAACTCGCCTTGCGACGGATTGACCTGCGGAAGCCGGTCGAGGACCTCTTCGGCGTTCGTCGCCCCTTGCAGCTTGAACTCTTGCCCTTCGATCGTCGTGACGGGGCTGACGGCGGACAGGTTCGTCCGAGCGATGCGAGAACCGGTGATCAGGATCGGTGAGGCATTGTCGTGCTCCGCCGCACGTCCGACTGGCGCGGGTACCTCCCCAACCTGACCCGCCCAAGCCGCAACTGATCCCAGGCCCGTCGCAAGCGCGACGGCGCACAGACCGACGTGCCAGTGAACGGTTGCTGCCAATGGCTGTCCCCCCACGCGACAATGGGGCCGAGCTCCCGAAAGCTCGTCACACTTGTCCGAAGCCTACACTATTTTGCCTAAAACGCAGCTACGCCGACAGCCAATCTCCCATGGACAGCAGGCATGAGCCAGCACGCGACCGTGCATGACATTTTGTCTCCCTGGCGCTCCCGCGATGGGCATGCGCGAGCAAGGCTAGTGGTGCGCTGGGCTGCTGGACGCATCGCGGATGCAGGTGCGCATCCAGCGATGCGCAGGATCGTCGTCGAGCCGTGGATGCCAGAGGAGCGAGATGGTGAAGTCCGGCGTGAAGACGGGAAGCTGGAACGAATGCATCCCCGTTCGCAAGCTGGCCGTGTGCTTATCCGGGACGGTCGCAACCAGGTCCGAGACGCGCGCCAGCGCGAGAGCGGCCGCGAAGCCGTCCACGGTAGCCATTACGTTGCGCTTGAGCTTCAGTTTTGAAAGTGCCTGGTCGATCTCACCGAGATCGAGCCCGGCGCGCCAGGTCAGGACATGGTTCCATTCGACATAATCGGCTGGAGAAATCTCCCTCCTCGCCAGCGGATGGTCGGACCGGACAACGCCCACGTAGCGGTCGGCAAACAATGCCTGCGCCTTCACTTCCGGGCTGATCGGCCCGGCGACGACACCGGTCTCGAAATCCAGCGAGCCATCGCGAAGTCCGGAGCTGTCTTTGTCCAGCTTGCGCAGGAAGTGCAGCCGAACGCCCGGGGCTTCGCTTTGCACCTTCTGGATCAGTCGCGGCCCCATCAGCTCCGCGAGGCCATCGCTCGCCCGGATCGCGAATGTCCGCTCCAATGTTGAAAGGTCGAGCCCAGCTGCTGGCCTGAGGACCGCCTGCGCTTCTTCGACGAGTTCGCGAACCCTGTCCCGCATCTGCGTGGCGCGAGGCGTTGGCACGAGACCACGGCCGGCCCTTACCAGAAGCTGATCGCCGGTGACGGCGCGAAGCCGAGCGAGCGCCCTGCTCATCGCCGAAGGGCTCAGCTTGAGCTTCACCCCGGCCCTGGTGACGCTGCATTCCGAAAGCAGAACGTCCAGCGTGTAAAGCAGGTTCAGGTCCACTGCCGCCAAAGGCGTTCTCCAAACGATATAGCGCGTTTAACGCAACTATACAGTGCAACCTGTGCGTCTACCGCAATATAGTGCGCAGGCATAGTCATAGTCCCCCCAAGCAGGAGTGGACCGATGACGACTTCGCTCGACGAGTTCATCAGCAGCGTTTCGACGGCGTGGCCGAGCGGATCGGACTCCGCAATCGAGGTCACGCGCACTGGCTTGGCCAGGCTCACGATGGCGGACACTTCGGAGCCGTGGCTGGCCGACCTGCGTGCCGAGCGGCCAGCAACACGGGAGCTCCACCGCGACGCCACTCATGGCTTCATGCTCCTGGCGCACGCCGAAAACGAAGGATTGTACCGGGCTCCGCACGATCACGGCCGGGCGTGGGTCGTCTATGCGGTCGAATCGGGCGAGCTGGAGATCGGCACCTATCGGCGCGTCCCACGCGCAAACGGCGAAATCGGCATCGTCCAGCAGGATCGCAGTGTCCTGCGGCCCGGCGAAGCACGGGCATATCTGCCTGGCGATATCCACGACACGCGCTGCCTCAGCGAGACAGCCCTCCTGTTCCGTTTTACGGAACGCGACCTTCGCCATGAGGACCTCGTCGAGGGAAAGGTGACCCGCTTCGCTATGCATGGCGGCCGGTGGACGGCGGCGCGTCGCTGATGCGCTCCAACCGCAACCCGGCGATCGGCACGGCGGCTGTCCTTGCGGCGATGGCGTTGGTCGTGCTCGACGCCGGTATCACCAATGTTGCCCTGCCGACCATTTCCGCCTCCTTCGGAATGCGGCCTGGCAAGATCATCCTGGTCACCAGCGCTTATCAGGTCGCGGTGTTGATGGGCCTACTCCCCGCTGCACACATTGCCGGTCGAATCGGCAGCCGCAGGTTGTTCGTCACCGGCTTGTGCACATTCACTGGCGCCTCGCTGTCGGCTGCAGTTTCAACCACTTTCTGGGCTCTCGTCGCAGCGCGTTTCCTGCAGGGCCTCGGCGGCGCCGCCATTCTCGCGCTGGGCATTCCCTTGCTGCGAGGCGCGCTCGGGCCTGATCGCCTTGGATCGGCGATAGGCTGGAATGCGCTGAATGTTGCTATTTGGGCCGCCACGGGCCCAGCGATCGGCGCCTTCATCATCGCCACCGCCGACTGGCCGTGGCTGTTTCTCTTGAACTTGCCCATCGGCGTCCTTGCCGTTGCCGCCTCGCTGGCGCTTCCGGTCGGGGGGCGGAGCAGCGCAACGATCGACGTGCCGAGCATCCTCCTCCACGCCGCAGGCGCCGCCCTCCTTTTCGTCGCGCTCGAGAGCCTGGTGGCTGCACCCATCGCTGCGGCGATCCTAACGGCGGTCGGGGCAGGGAGTTTCGTGCTCCTCCTGCAGCGCGAGCTGCCCAAGGCGTCTCCGCTCCTTCCGCTCGACCTGATGCGCGACCGCTCATTCCGCCTCGCCGTCGGCGCCTCCATCCTCTGTTTCGTCGCACAATCGGCCGGCCAGCTCGCGCTTCCGTTCTACCTCCAGCACAATCTCGGCGCGAATGCCCTTGCAACCGGCGCCGTCATCGCCGGCTGGCCAGCCGCAGTCGCCGTGACGAGCCGGTTTGCCAACAAGCTGGCCCAAGGGACGAGCGCCGGCGCGCTCTGCGCAATCGGCATGGTCACCCTTTCCGGCGGCTTGCTTGCAATGGCGCTGCTGCAGCCGGGCCTCGCCCCATTGGCCGTCCTGGTCGCGACATGTGGTGCCGGCTTCGGGGTGTTCCAGGTGCCCAACAACCGAAACCTGTTCTTCGCAGCGCCGGAACATCGCAGCGAGGCGGCCGGGGGAATGCAGGGAACGGCGAGGCTCACAGGGCAGACCACTGGAAGCGTCCTTGTAACCCTTGTGTTCACTTGGTGCCCGGAAATTGCAGCGCCGCAATTCGCCTTTACACTCGCTGGCTCATTCGCCCTCGGCGCCGCGGGGTTCTCACTGCGGCAGCTACAAGGGCATCCGCAAGGAGCCGCCCAATGGACGGCCTGACGTTGACAAGCCGGCAGGAGGAAATCCGTACTGCGAGGCTCTTGCTGCGCCGCGTACGCCCCGAAGACGTCATGCCCGTTCACGCCATCATGTCCGATCCGGAGTCGATGCAGTTCTGGTCGACGGCTGCGCACGCCAACCTTGCAGAGACAGAGGCATGGTTCGCTTCAATGGTGGCCGCGGACAGCGCCGAGCAAAGTGACGAGTTCATTCTCGAACACGGTGGGGCGGTGATCGGGAAGATCGGGATTTGGCGACTGCCGGAAATCGGCTTCTTCCTGAACCGGGGGTTTTGGGGTCGCGGCTTCGCTACCGAGGCGCTGGCAGCGTACATCGGCTACGTCAAAGGGCGCGGCTTCACGAACCTGACTGCCGACGTCGACCCGCGAAACGCTCGATGCATCAGAGTCCTGGAAAAGTGCGGCTTCACAGAGACCGGACGGAAAATGGCGACATATGTCGTCGACGGCCGTGCTTGTGACAGCGTCTACCTGCACCTCGATCTGCAAACTCATTGGAAACGAGGGAGCGCGCGATGAAGCGGTCACTCAAGGTCATCGGAGCGATCGGCGCCATCCTGCTTCTTGGTGTCGCTGCAGTGGCGCTCTATGTCTACGAGACAGCCATCGAGCCGAGCCGGCCGGTAGGCTTCCAGCGCCTCGCAATCGCCGATCCCGGCCATCCCGCCATCGCTGCTGGCGTGTGGTACCCGACCAGAGCCAAGCCCGGCTTCATGCTGCTGGGCAGCGGCGGCCAGCGTGTTGCGACTGACGCGCCTGTCGATGGCGATCGTTTGCCGCTCGTTGTATTCTCGCACGGCACTGCCGGCTCTGCGGTTAGCCATGCTGACACCGCCATTGCGCTGGCGGAGAAGGGCTTCATCGTCATTGCGCCGACGCACCCAGGCGACACGTTCGAGGCAGCGAGCGATATCGAGCCCTGGCTCATGAACCGAACGCGCCATGTCCAGAAGACAATCGATGCGGCGCTTACATCGTGGAGCGGCCGTCAACATGTCGATCCACGCAGAATCGGAATCTTCGGCTTTTCAGCGGGGGCGACGACGGGCCTGATCGCGATTGGAGGCACGCCGGACCTGAGCCGCATCTGGACCGAATGCGCTTCACGTCCGGAATTCATCTGCAAGACGACATTACCGCAGCAGTACAAGGATCGTGCGCCCACCACCTGGCCTTCCGATAGCCGAATCCGTGCCGCCGTCCTGGCTGCGCCCGGGCTAGGCTTCGCTTTCGATCCAGCCGGGCTGTCGCGAGTCACTATTCCCGTGCAGCTCTGGGCTGGAACTGCTGACGACACCGTTCCTCTGGCGTCGAACGCCGGGCACCTGGCTCGGCTATTGGGGCCCAAGGCTGAAATGCATGCAGTCCCGCGCGCAGTGCATTTTTCATTCCTGATGCCGTGCGGGCTGCTTGGTCCCGGTGAACTTTGCAACGATCCCGACGGTTTCGATCGGGCGACGTTCCATCGGCAATTCAATGCCGACGTCGTGCAGTTCTTCAGTTCGACCCTGTAGGCGCGATCTCCGGAATGCGTCGGGTAGGCATTGTGCAATATCGGTTTTCGTTTTCTGAATTGCCGCTCCTGACCAGTCGATCGAACAGAGCAATTCGGGCGGAGACGAGTTCGCGCATGACTCTCCTCACCGCCAGCAATCTCCCGACCTCGCATCGGCCATCCTCCGGAACTTCTCCCCGAAGGCGCAGGGCCAAACCGCGCGCGAGCGCATCGATCCAATCGTCAATGGAGCGGTGCCGATTGACAAAGTGAACGTTCACATTCATTCAACGCACAGGGTGAGCTGCAGACTCTGAGGGGGGCGAATGTCACGACGTCGCGAGCGCGCATCGATCGGCCTGTTGATCGGTGCATCCGTCTTTGCGTTGACCATGTCGCAAGCCGCTGCTGCGCAATCACAGCCGCAACCGCCGCCACCGCCGCCGCAGGACGACACCGCAGCGGCGCAGGACAGCGCGGCTGCGACGCCCCCGTCTGCAGAAACGAATAACGCAATCGTCGTCACCGGAATCCGCGCGTCGCTCCGCCAGTCGCGCGACATCAAGAAGAACGCGATCGGCGTCGTCGATGCGATCTCGGCCGAAGAGATGGGCAAGTTCCCCGATACGAACCTCGCCGAATCGCTCCAGCGGATCACCGGCGTCTCGATCGATCGCCAGAACGGCGAAGGCTCGAAGGTGACCGTCCGCGGCTTCGGGCCGGAATTCAATCTGGTCCTGCTCAACGGCCGCCAGATGCCGGCCAGCGGGCTGGGCGACTGCTGCAGCGCGCCGGCCTCGCGCAGCTTCGACTTCGCCAATATCGCGGCGGAAGGAATCGCCGCGGTCGAGGTGTACAAGTCGGGCCGCGCGTCGCTTCCGACCGGCGGCATCGGCGCCACCATCAACATCCTGACGCCGCGGCCGCTCGACCGGCCGGGACTGCGCGGAAGCATCGCCGCGAGGGCGGTCATCGACCACACGTTCGACGGCCACAAGGCGGCGCCGGAAGTGTCCGGCATCATCAGCGACACGTTCGCCGACGACCGCATCGGCATCCTTCTGAGCGGCGCTTACCAGCAGCGCAAGGCGAGCCTCGCCCAGTTCAACGCCGGGTGGCGCGAAGGCTATCTCGGCTCCGAGAACAACTGGGGCTCGCTGGCGATGGAAGGCGACCCGCGCTTCGCCAACATCACCAACCGCCCCGGGCCGGACGACGTCTACCAGGTGACTCAGAACGCCGGCTACGATTTCACCACGATCGACCGCAAGCGGATCAACGCCCAGCTGGTGCTGCAGGCGCGGCCGATCGATTCACTGACGGGCACCGTCGATTACACCTTCTCGCAAAACACGATCGACGCGCGCACCAACAGCATCGGCGTGTGGTTCAACCACAACAACACCAGCAGCGCGTGGTCCGACGGCCCGGCCGCGGGACCGCTCTTCTATTCCGAGGCTTTCGGCGCGGGCGAGAACAAGGATCTCGCCATCACCGGCGCGATCGCCGCGAACCGTTCGATCAACCGGTCGCTCGGCGGCAACCTGGCGTGGAAGGGGCTCGGCGGCTTGCGGCTCGAGCTCGACGCGCACCATTCGACCGCGGAGAGCAAGCCGACGACCCCGTACGGCAGCAACATCGCCGTCGGCAGCGCGATTTACGGAGTCCAGTCACAGACGGTCGACTTCACGTCCGACATGCCGGTGATCTCGGTCAACATGTACCCCGGCGCCGAGATCGACGCGAGCAACATCAGGCCAGCCGGCAACGCCTTCCGCAATGCCTATATGCGCGACCGGATCAACGAGGTTTCCCTGAAGGGAGGCTACGACTTCGATGCGTCGTTCATCGACAGCATCGATTTCGGCGCGACGCTGACCGACAACAAGGTGCGCTCCGCCTACGGCTTTATCCAGACCGACAGCTGGGGCGGCACGCTGTCGGCGGCCGACACGCCGGACGATCTCTACCACATGGTCGGGCTTCCGCCGTCGCTCGAGGGCATGGAAGGGTCGAACGATCCTGACCTCATCCCCAACTATTTCGAGGTCGACACCGAACAGCTGATCGGCCTTCTCCAGGATCAGCTCGGCATCTGCAGCGCGCCGTGGTCGGGCACCGCGCGGCCCGGCACCTGCCTTGCCAATTTCCAGGTCGACCGCAGGATCGAAGAGAAGACGATCGCTCCTTACCTGCAGTCGCTCCACACCTTCGACCTGTTCAACAACCCGGCGCACCTGCGGCTGGGTGTCCGCTACGAACGGACCAAGATCGATTCCTCGGCGCTGGTGCCGATCCCGGTCGGGACTTCGTGGGTCGCGCAGAACGAAATCGCCATCCTCTACGGCGGCGATTCTTCGTTCGCGACGCTCAAGGGCGAATATCACAACTGGCTGCCGGCGATCGATTTCGACCTGTCGCCGCTGCGCAACGTCAAGCTGCGCGCTTCCTACAGCCACACAATCACCCGACCCGATTATGCGAGCATGCAGGGCGGAACGACGATCGCCTCTCCAATTCGTCCCGACGGCGGCGGGACCGGCGGCAGCGGCAATCCGGGGCTGCTACCCTACAAATCGAAGAACATCGACCTGTCCGCGGAATGGTATTACGGCCCGCTGAGCTACGCGTCCGTGGGCTATTTCCACAAGACGGTCAGCAATTTCATCGCCAACACGACCGTGCAGATGCCCGAGTTCGGCCTCACCAACCCGGCGCAGGGCGCGGCGGTGCAGGAAGCACTGGGGGCGCTCGGCGCAAACGCCGGCTATGCGGACATCAAGGCCTATATCGCCTTGCATCACCCGGAACTGATCGATGCCGGATCGGGCGGAATCATCGGCGTGCCGACCGATCCCGAGGTGGTCTTCACGCTCACCCGGCCAGGCAACAGCGACCAGATCGCGCACCTGTCGGGCTGGGAGTTCGCGCTCCAGCACAGCTTCTGGGACACGGGCTTCGGCGCGATCCTGAACTACACGATCGTCAACAGCGACACGCACTACAACAATGCGCTGCGCTACACGGTCAGCCAGTTCGCGGTGACCGGCGTCAGCGACAGCGCGAATGCGGTCGTCTATTACGACAAGAACGGCATCCAGGCCCGCCTCGCCTACAACTGGCGCGGCGGGTTCCTGTCGGGCTACGGTTTCGACCCGTTCTACATCGAGCCGTATGGCCAGTTCGACGCCAGCGCGAGCTGGGAGTTCCGCAAGGGCGTCACCCTGTTCGCGGAGGGGATCAACATCACCAACGCGGATCGCCGCGGCCATATGCGGAACAACCACACGGTGTTCTTCGCGGCGCCTGGATACGCCCGCTATGCCGTCGGCGTTCGGCTCGGTTTCTAGCGCCGCGGCCAAGGTTTTCTTCCTCGGGTCGGCGTGCCAGACTGCCGCACGTGGTGATGGGGCGCTGCGGTTGATGACAAGCTTCGAGGATCGAGATGTCCGCGATGTTCACGCCCGCGGCGCGCGCTGAAGGGTCAACGGTGAGCAGGCACGCGGTCCTGAACCCGGACGAGCACGCCGACCTTCGCGTCCGCGCCGAAGCCTCGGCCGAGCTCGGCGACGCGGTGATGTCGAGCTTCACCGTGCCAATCGAATTCCGGCGGATTCAGCACAATTTCCCGATCCTGTTCAGGCGCGACCTCGAGACGGGAAAGTTCTCCGCCCTCGCGCTCCTCGGCTTTGAAAGCGGCGAGAACCTGTTCCTCGACGGCGGCCGGTGGGATGCCGATTACAAGCCGCTGGCGCTCGCGATTCAGCCGTTCCTGGTCGGCCGCTCCGCCGGCGGCGACGGGCTGAGCCAAGTCCACATCGACCTCGACCATCCGCGCGTCGCCAGCGACGGCGAGGGCGTGGCGCTGTTCGACGCGCTGCGGCGGCCCACGCCGTACGTGGAACGGATCAGCGAGATGCTCGCCGAGCTCGATGAAGGCTATCGTGCGAGCGGGAGCTTCTTCGCGGCGCTCGAGCGCTACGAGCTGCTCGAGCCGTTCGCCCTGGATGTCGAGCTCGGCGACGGAAGCAAGCACCGCATGGTCGGGTACCATCTGATCAACGAAGAGAAGCTGCGCGAGCTCGAACCCGGTGCGATTGCCGAGCTCCACGCCGAAGGGCATTTGATGCCGATTTTCATGGCGCTCGCGTCGCTGTCGAACCTTCCGAACCTCATCGCGCGCAAGGATCGGCGGAATGGCCATGGCTGAAGCCGCGATTCTCCCGCGCGCATTGCCGGCAGTCGCAGAGATGCAGGCTGTTGCGTCCGAACTCGACGAGCACCTCAAGAATGCGGAGAGCCCGTTCGTCGTGCGCGCAATCGCGATCGATTGGCCGCTCGTCAGGGCCGGCATCGAGGGCGGAGCCGACGCGCGTGCCTATCTCCTCAGCCACGCGCGCGACCGGCGTTTCGAGGTGAACATCGGCGAGCCGGGCAAGGGAGGGCGCCTGTTCTACGACGAGCAGATGGGCATGAATTTCCGCATGGGCCGGGCGCCGCTCGCGGAGATCTTCGCGGGCATCGATGCCAATGTCGACAAGCCGGATGCGCCGGTCATCTATCTCTCGTCTCTGATCATCCGCGATTATTTCGACGGCCTTGACGAGGCGAACCGCATCGACCTTGGCACGCGCGAAACACGCGACAGCATCTGGATCGGAACGCGCACCGAGATCGCGGCGCACAACGACATTCCGGACAACCTCGCGGTGTGCGCAGTCGGACGGCGGCGCTTCACGCTATTCCCGCCGCAGACGTTCGCCGACCTCTACCTCGGCCCGCTCGAGAACACGCCGGCCGGCCGGGCGGTGAGCATGGTCGATTTGGCGAATCCGGACTTCCGTCGCTACCCGCGGTTCAGGGCGGCGCTCGAACAGGCGCAAGTCGCGGAACTGGAGCCCGGGGACGCCCTGTTCGTCCCGTCGATGTGGTTCCACCACGTCGAGGCGCTCGATCCGTTCAACGTCCTCGTCAATTACTGGTGGCGGGAGACGCCGCTGTTCCTCGGCGACCCCGAGCAGGCGCTGCTGCATGCGATCCTCGCGGTGCGCGACCTACCCGACAGCGCGCGCGAGCGGTGGAAGGCGCTGTTCGATCATTATGTGTTTTCCAAAGGCGCCGGAGCGCATCTGCCCGAAGGCAAGCGGGGAATCCTCGACCGCTTGAACGCCGAAAGCGCCAGCCGCCTGCGCGCGTTCCTGTTGAGGGGCCTGTCGCGATGAGCGGCTGGCCGCTTCGCAGAATCGTCATCGCCGGGGGCGGGACTGCCGGCTGGATGACCGCTGCGGCGCTCGGCAAGACGCTGGGAAGGCACGCCGACATCATTCTCATCGAGTCCGACGCGATCGGCACGATCAGCGTCGGCGAGAGCACGATCCCGCCGATCCGGACGTTCAACAATCTGCTCGGGATCGACGAAGCCGAGTTCATGCGAGAGACCCAGGCGACGTTCAAGCTCGGCATCGAGTTCGATAACTGGGCGCGGGTCGGCGACCGCTATTTCCACAGCTTCGGCCTGACCGGAAAGGACCATTGGTCGGCCGGCTTCCAGCATTTCTGGCTGAACGGCCGCGACCGCGGTCATGAGCACCCCTACGCCGATTATTGCCTCGAGCTGGTCGCGGCCAATGCGGGAAAGTTCGCGCATTTGCCGGGCGATGGGCTCAACTATTCCTATCAGCTGGATTCGACCCTTTACGCACGCTTCTTGAGGCGGCTCGCGGAGCGCGAGGGAGTCGTCCGGCAGGAGGGAAAGATCGCGTCGGTGCAGACGGACGAGGGCGGCGGCATCCGTTCGCTGACGCTGGAGAGCGGCCAGAATATCGAGGGCGACCTCTTCGTCGATTGCACCGGCTTTCGCGCCCTCTTGATCGGCGGCACCCTCGGCGCCGAGCTGGAAGACTGGACTCACTGGCTGCCGTGCGACCGCGCGATCGCCATCCAGACCGAATCCGCCGGGCCGCCGGTCCCTTACACCCGCGTCATCGCCAATGATTCCGGCTGGCGATGGCAGATCCCGCTGCAGCACCGCACCGGCAACGGGATCGTCTATTGCAGCGCCTGGCTCGACGATGAGCCGGCGCTCGAGCGGCTGCTTGGCGAAATCGAGGGAGAGACCAGGTCCAAGCCCAACTTCCTCCGATTCAAGGCGGGCGTTCGGCCGCGGCAATGGGTCGGCAATTGCGTCGCGATCGGCCTTTCGGGCGGCTTCATGGAGCCGCTCGAATCGACCAGCATCCACTTGATCCAGCGCGCCGTGCTGCGGCTGATCCGGATGCTTCCGATGGCCGAAATCAGCGCGCGCGACGTCGCCGAGTTCAACGATCAGCAGATGCAGGACATGCAGCAGATCCGCGACTTCATCATCCTCCACTACAAGGCGACGGAGCGCCGCGACTCCCCGTTCTGGCGCTACGTCGCCGAGATGCCGGTGCCGGATTCGCTGACTCAGAAGATGGAGCTGTTTCGCGAAACGGGCCGCGTGTTCCGGCGCAACGAAGAGCTTTTCCAGGAGAATAGCTGGGTCCAGGTGATGATGGGCCAGCGCATCGTGCCGCGTTCCTATCACCCGATTGCAGCGAAGCTCACCGACGAGGAGTTGAGCGGCTTCCTCTCGATGATCAGGGACGGGATCGCGCGGACGGTCGCGTCGATGCCGATGCACACCGAATATGTCGCGCATTATTGCGGCGTGCGCGAAGCAAGCGCGGCGTAGCGCAAGCTCTCCGAGCAGCAGCAGGACAGCAGCACCGCGATGGGGCGACGCCGGCAACAAGTGACGATCAGGCACGTCGCCGCCGACGCCGGCGTGAGCCTGCAAACCGTCAGCCGCGTCATCAACAACGAGCCGAGCGTCCGCCCGGCGATGAAGCAGCGCGTGCAGTCCTCGATCGAGAAGCTCGGTTACGTGCCGTCGATCGCGGCGCAGCGGCTCGGCGGGTCGCGTTCCTACCTGATCCTCGCGCTCAACGACCGCGACCGCACCATCGCCGACTGGCGCGAACGGCAGGGCACCGACTGGGTCGACCAGATGCTTCTCGGCGGCATGCTCAAGGTCGCCGAATATGGCTATCGGCTGATGTTCGAGCTGGTCGACACTCATGACGACCATATCGAGCGTGAGCTCCGGGCGACCCTCGCCGCGCTCCAGCCCGACGGGGTGATCCTGACTCCGCCGCACTCGGAAAATCCCCAGATCACCGGGCTGCTCGAGAAATTGGGGATCGCTTTCGCCCGAATCGGATCGGTCAAGACCGGAGCCGGAGTCGCGATGTCGATGGACGAGGAGGAAGCGGCGGCGATGGCGACCCGCCATCTGGCGGATCTCGGCCATCGCCAGATCGGCTTCATCTCCGGCTCGGCCGAATATTCGCTGAGTGGACGGCGCGTGACCGGCTGGCGGAGCGAGATGAAGCGGCGCAGGTTGCCCGTCACGGGCCTGCTTGCGAAGGGCGACTTCAGCTTCGACTCGGGGGTCGAGGCGACGCGCGCGTTGCTGAGCCTGGACAAACCGGTGACGGCGATCATTGCAAGCAACGATCGCATGGCGCTGGGCGCACTTTCCGTCGTCCACGAGCGCGGCCTCGAGGTCCCGGGCGACCTGTCGCTGCTGAGCTTTGACAACACGCCGGTGGTGCGCTTCACCCAACCGCCACTGACCGCCGTCGACCAGCCGGTGGCCGAACTGGCCGCAACCGCCGTGGAGATGATCATTCGCTGTCTGCGCCGGCAGGACGTCCCGCCACAGCCGCTGATCGTCGATGCGGCGCTCGTTGCCCGGCAATCGACCGCGCCGCCGCGTGCGCGCTGACCGGTCCCGGCCACGGCGCCAGTCCCCGGCATTCCTGTGGCTTTATGCGCTCGCCTGGGCGGGCGGCGCCGTCGCTTATGTGCCGTTCCTCACCATCCTGCTGCCCATCAGAGTCGCGGCGATGGCCGGCGACCAGCGCGTCCACTGGCTCGCCTACATGACCTTCTTCGGCGCGCTCGCGGCGAGCGCAGGCGGAATAGGCTTCGGCTGGCTTAGCGACCGCACCGGCACGCGCCGGCCATGGATCATCGCCGGCCTTTGCGGCGCGCTCGTCCTCATGATGTGCGTGCCGCTCGCCCGCGATCCGCTCCAG
Source organism: Sphingomicrobium sp. (assembly GCA_035700945.1). Lineage (GTDB taxonomy): Bacteria > Pseudomonadota > Alphaproteobacteria > Sphingomonadales > Sphingomonadaceae > Sphingomicrobium. Next base: position 13,584 of record DASSOE010000042.1, read on the forward strand.
CTTCTGCTGCTCATCATGCTTTGGCAGCTCGCGCTCAACATGATGCTCGGACCCTTGTCGGCATGGGCCGCGGACCTCGTGCCGCCCAGTCAGCTGGGTTCGCTCGGCGGGCTTCTCGCGCTTTCTCCCGCGCTTGGATCGGTAGCCGGCGCACTGGTCACCCTCCCCGGGCTGGCGGGGGCGGACGGCCGGCTCGCACTGGTTGCGCTGCTGGTCGCGATGTGCGTCCTTCCAGCGCTGCTGTTCGGCCGCCCTCTCACCGACCCATTGACGCACGACGCTGCTGAGCAACCCGCTCATAACGCGAGCGAACGGCGATCGAGCGCCCGCGCGATGTGGCTCGCGCGGTTCCTCGTGCAAATCTCGGAGGCGACGCTGTTCGCCTATCTCTATTATTACATCCGCTCGATCGATCCCTCGCGCGATGCAGGCTGGATCGCACGGCTCATCGGCATCGTGCTGTGCACCGCGGTGCCGGCGGCGCTCCTGATCGGGCGATGGTCTGACCGGCACCGAAGGCCGATCTTGCCGCTGGTTTGCGCGGCGCTGACGCTCGCGCTCGCACTGCTGTTGATGGGGCTCGCAGTGACGTCGGCGGAAGCGACCGCGGCCTATGTGCTGTTCGGCTTCGCGACCACCATCTTCCTGTCGCTGCACTCCGCACAGACATTGCGCGTCCTCAGCCGGCCCGACCGCCGCGGGCGCGACCTCGGACTGTTCAACCTGACCAACACCGCGCCGTCGTTGATCATGCCGTGGCTGACGCTCGCGATCGTTCCCCAGTTCGGATTTTCGCGGCTGTTCCTGCTGCTCGCCCTGCTTGCGGTTGCCGCCGCCGTGACCCTGCTCGTCTTCGGCCCGCGCGGCGAATCGCGCGTTTCATAGGGCATCGTGAGGCCGGTGAATGGCGGAGCGGCAGCCGGTGCGAACCGCTCGTCACGGGCACGTCGACGACGGGTTACCCGGTCGGAGTCGCGATGGTCAGTGCCGGGGAGGATGCCTGCTTGCCCCGATCGAGGCGCTTCCTCGCGTCGGCGACGATCTTGCCGAAGCGCGGGTCGTCGCGGAGCGGGTCGAGGTCGGGGTCGGACTCGGCGGCCCTGAGATGCGTCGTGGACAGCGCGAGGCTCCCGGCGAGAAGCCGCAGCGCCTCCTCCTTGTCCCCGCCGTATCCCGCGAGCACGCAGGCGAAATTGTAGCGCATGTTGACGTTGTCGGGGTCGATCAGCAGCGCGCGATCGATCCACTCGCGCGCCCGATCGCGTTCGCCGAGGATCGCATGGCCGCCGGCGATGATCCCGAGCGCCGCGCCGTTGCTGGGATCCTGCTGCAGCGCGCGCTCCGCTTCCGACACCATCTTCGACGCAGAGTGGCGCAGCTTCTCCGTTTCTCCGAGCGCTCGATAGCAGGTCGACACCATCGCCCAGGCGTGGAAGTCGCTCTCCATCAGCTCCACCGCCTTCTCGTAATGGAGCACGGCGGCGGGAACGTTCCCCCTGAACAGGAAGAAATGGCCCGCGTCCTTGTTCACCTCCCATGACTCGGGGGCGAGGCGAATCGCCGTTTCCATCTCGGCCGCGGCGGCATCACGCTGTTCCTTCTCTTCCAGCCGCCTGACCATCGGCAGATGCGCCTCGGCGATCGCTGGATCGATCGACAGTGCGGCGTGCGCGGCGGCAAAGCCGTCATCCACGTCACGGCCGAAATTGTAGTGAAGGTTCGATTGCGCCATCGCCAGCAGCGCCCAGGCCTGGGCATAATAAGGGTCGAGCTGGACAGCGCGGCCGCAGATCCGCATCACCCGCTCCTCGCGGCGCGGATCGCCGTGATTGCCGGTCACCCAATATTGCCGCGCGAGGAGATAGAGGTTGTAGGCCTCGGCGCAGGTCGTTCCGCGCTGCTCCAGTGCCTTCTTTTCCTCAGGGAGGAGCTTGAGCTTGAGCGCCTCGACGATGGCTTTGGAAATCTCGTCCTGGATCGTGAAAATGTCTTCGAGGTCGCGGTCGTAGCGCTCTGCCCAGACATGCTCCCCGTTCGCGCCGTCGGTCAGCTGGGCGTTGATCCGGACCCGCCCGCCGGCCTTGCGCACGCTGCCTTCGAGCACGTGGGTGACGCCGAGCTTGCGCGCCACCTCGGCGACGTCGACCGACTGGCCCTTGAAGGTGAAAGCGGTGTTGCGGGCGACGACGCCGAGCGCGGAGATCTTGGACAGGTCGGTGGTGATGTCCTCGCTGATTCCGTCGCTGAAATATTCCTGCTCGGCATCCCCGCTCATGTTCTGGAACGGGAGCACGCAGATGCACCGCTGGCTCCGCCGCGAGCCGGCCTTGTCCGCCGCATCGGACGGCGCCGCGCCGAGCGCGCCAATGCTGCCCTTGAGCTTGCGCCAGCCGGGAGAATCGGCGCTGCCGTCCCAGCCGGCGAGATCGGCGCACTGGATCTGGTTGAAGGGGAGCGGCGGAATGGTCCCGTCGAGCGTCGCCTGGAGGAGCGTGCCGGCGCCGCGCGCGGTATCGGCTTCGGCGCGCACCCATTGCGACTTCGCCGCTTCCGCCGACCACAGGACGATCACGGCCTTGGCCGACTTGAGCCGTTCCTCGATCACTTCGGCATAGGCGCGGTGGGCGGGCAGCTCGTCGTCGCGCCAGACGCGATAGCCCTCCGAGCGCAGCGCGTCGGCAACGCGCACGGCGACCGCCTCGTCACTGCGGGCATAAGAGACGAAAACATCCGCCATCAGGGTTCAGCCCCTCGACCCTTGAACCCCTTGAATATCAGGACTCTGGCGGAGAGTCTTGGGGTTACTCGGCGGTCGTCGGGCTGATCATCGTGCGGACCTGCGAGATCTTGTTCGCGGGAAAACCGCCGCGCTGCGCATGCTCGCGGATGACCTCCTCGTTCGGTGCGCGATAGACGCAGTAAATCTTGTTGTCCGTGACGTAGCTGTGGACCCACTGGATCTGCGGACCCAAATCGCGCAGCACGTCGCACGAAGTCTGCGACGCCGCCTTGAGGTCGCTGCTCGCGAGCTGGCCCACGCCGGGCATTTCGCGTTCGATCACATATTCAGGCATTGAAGCACCTCCAGATGCGCATGCGTTCCGGATTCTTCTACCCTATCGCGCTTGCCGTCCCAAGCGCTGCCGCATTTCGGAGAGTTCCCAATAATCGTTGCGGCTGAACGGCAGGAGTGCCTCGAACGCGGCGAACGTGCTCTTGCCCAGCGCCTGCTTGAGGCCGGCGAGCTCGGCGAAGGCGGCGCGGACTTCGGCGCGGTCGATTTCCACGTCGCCGGCAGCTTCCTCCATCATGGTGTCTTCCGCCTCGGCGACGAGCCAGGCCTGAAGCTCCCAGTAGCGCCGCATGCGCCGCGTGGCGTCGGGACCGACACGGTCGGCGAGGCCGGCGATCTTCCGGCCCGCGGGACCTTCCGGCCACGCGCCGGAGCGGAGCGTTTCGACTTGCGCGCGGTGCGCAATGCGCTCGGCGGCCAGCCAGCGCTCGGCCTCGGCCTGGCCGAAATTGAAGATACCGATGATCGCCACGGGCGCGAGGATGGCGGCGCCAAGCATGGCCAGCAGGGGTCGGTCCGGGAACTGGTTGAAGGCAGTGTGGAGGGCGACGGCAATCAAATAGCCGGGAAGGAACCACCACAAGCGGAAGCGGAAGTCGCCGGCGGATTCGCGCATCTCGCGTTCGGCGAGCTCGTGGGCAATGGCGGCGAGGATCGCCAGCGTCGTCCCGTGCATGACCGCGGTACCGAGGCCGCGGACCAGCCAGGTCCCGGCACCGTAGGCCGGGAAGACCGTCAAATAGAAGACGTTCTCGACGACCGAAAAGCCGGCGCCGATCGCGAAGCCGGAGATGACCGCATCGAGCTTGTAGCCGATGCGGTTCAGGCGGAAGAGGCCGATCATGGCGATCGCCTTGAGCGCCTCCTCGAGCCACGGCGCGACGAACCGGCTGTAGTTGGAATAGCCGATCGGCAGCGTGTCGAGGAAACGGCCGGCGATCGGCCAGGCGACAAGCGCCGCGATTCCGCCGAGCAGGAGCAGGACGAGGATCTCGCGAAGGCTCATCAGCTTGAAGGCGTCGAGCCAGACGAAGATCGCCAGCATCGCGAGCACCGGGATCAGGGCAAGGCCCCAGTGGGCGGCTTCGGCGAGGAGCTGGGCCATGACCGCTACAGGATCTTCAGCGAGGCGAGCCACTCGGTCTTGCGATAGCGGCCGTCCTGCCAGCCCGCCGCGGCGCCGACCGAGAAGACCATCGGCAGCCGCAGCGCAACGGTGAAATTGAGATCGAACTGCGCGCCGACATCGTAATAGCGGTGGCCGTCGCCCATCGGATCCTGAGTCGCCATCGCTCCGGCGAACACCGCCGGGCGGATGTAGCTGAGGTAGAATGCCGGGGTGCCGACCTCGGCGAAGCGGACCGGCGGGAGGTTGAGCTCGCCGGTGATCCGGCCGAACTTGCGCGCGGCGATCTCGTCGATCTCGAAGCCGGGGAAGCTCTCCATTTCGCGGTACCGCTTCACCGGCCGGTTATCGACGTAATTGTTGCGGAACGCTCCGAAATAATAAGCCGCCAGGGGGTTCTCACGCTGGCCGCTGACGATTCCCGCATGGGCGTAGAGCCACACCGAGCTGTTGCGCCACGGCAGCGCCGTGCCCGCGTCGATGCCACCGGAAAGCCTCGGGAACCAGTGCCCCTGCGCCTCGTCGGTCCCGGCGACGATCCGCCCCTCAATGCCCTTTTCGTGATCGACGCCGCCAAGTGAGCTCGTGGTATTCGTATAGCGTAGCCCGGCCTCGAACGAGCGCAGGTTCTTCGGGCTGGGGATGTTCTGCGCGCCGGGCAGCTGCTGCAGGCCGAAATAAGCGGCCGCGGACCCGAACACGTCGAGCTGGCGCGGCGGGTCGTAGATCAAAGGCTTGTTGTAGCTTGCGATGAAGGCATCGCCCTTGCGGCTGCGCAGCACCGGCCCGAACAAATCGTAGAAGTCGGCATGATTGTGCCAATAGGTGAGCTTCCAGTTGGGCGTCTGATATTCGAGGTCGAGGTGAAGCCGCTCGCCGCCGTGCACGTGATAGGGCGAGATGGAAAGATCCGCGCTGAACTGCCGGAACTGCAGCGGGTCAGCAATGTGCATGAAATAGCCGAACGCGGCCTTTTGGCCGTAGCCCGAGATCATCGGGTAATGCGCGTCGAAGCGCATGCGCTTGAACGGCTCGTAAGTGCTGCGCGCGGTGACCAGCTGATCGAGCGGGACTTGGGCCGGCGAGCCGACAGCCCACTGCTTGAGCTCCGGATGGGCGGTCACGACCTCGTTGCCGAGGAATTTGACACTCGCGAGGTCCTCGCGGACGTCGGGCCTGACGATCGACGGATTGAAGCCCTCGCCGGTATAATCATAGACCAGCAGCGAGCCGTCGGGGCGAAGCTGCGGCCGGAAGAAGCCCGTCGCGGCATTGGTGAGCACGTCCCATTTGCCGCTCGCAATGTCGAGGCGGTACACGTTCGACACGCCGGTGTAGTAGGAATTGCCGAGCAGCGCCTTGCCGTCCGGCGTGAACGTGAAATTCTCCGGCACCGCCGGCGGCAGCGACAAGGTCGCGATCGGCTCGTCGGCATTGCCCTCTTCGATGTCCGAAAGCCGCCACACCTTCACCGACTGCTTTGCGTCGACGGTGCCGTAGGACGCGGCGAGCAGTTGTCCGTCGGGCGAAATGTCGAGGTCGAACAGGATCTCGCCGTAACGGAAGGTCTTGACCTGGTTGAAGCTGTCGTACGGCGGCGGGATCCGCACCAGCGTCACGAAACCGTTCTGGTGGCGGATGCCCCACAGGCTCTTGTCGGCCGGGTTGAACGCGAGGTCGCCGATCCGCGCATCGGTCAGCAAGCGGCGCTTCTTGCCGGTGTCGACGTCGATCGAATTGATGTCGCGATAGGCGTAATTCTGGTTGGTGTAGAAAGCGGTCCGGCTCGACGGGTCGTAAGCGACGCTGGTGACCTTGTAGAGCATCATGCCGTCGAGATCGGTGAGGTGCGTGATCTCGCCCGTCGCGAGGTTCATGCGGCCGAGGAAGCCGATCTTTCCGGGCCAGCGAAACGCGGCAATCAGGCTGTTGGTCTTTTCATCAACGAAGCCGCGCGACATCGACCCCAGGCCGACAGGCGAGAGATGTTTTGGCTCGGTCAATGGATATTTGGCGAGCTCGGCGAGATTGCGCTCCTGGAATTTGTGCTCGAACGCGATCCACTCGTCCCACACGCGGTCGAGCGGCTTGCCAAACACATGGTGGAACTGGCTGGCGTAGAATCCCTTCGAATCCTCGGGCCGGCGAAGCCACTCGTTGACCTTCTCGGGACCGTAGGT
>DASSOE010000043.1:0-38623 GCA_035700945.1 Sphingomicrobium sp.
CTAGTGAGGTCTGATGCGCGCTTGGTTTGAAGAGCGGTACCTGGACCTGCTCGGGTCGATCTACATCTACAACGAGCACCGGGGATATACGGCGATCGACCGCGTGCTCGACGCGGTACGGGCGCGCTGGCCGGACGACGCCGCGTTCATCGCCAAGCTCTCCAAGCACCGCGCCGACGAACGCAAGCACTATCTGATGTTCCGCCGCTGGTTCGAGCGCCGTGGCGCGATGCCGGTCGCGGTCGACCGCGCGTGCGGACATATCGACCGCTTCATCGGCATCATGTTCGGGTCGCCGATCGATGCGCTCGACCCCGTGCGGATCGTCAAGCGCGACGACCTGTTCGAGCGGATGTGCCGAGTGGTCTCGCTGACCGAGCGGCGCGGCCATCGGCAGGTCCGAATCCTGCTTCGCCACCCGATCGTGCTCGGCGATGCACGGCTGGTGAAAATCTTCCGGATCATCGAGCGCGACGAGCCGAGCCACTGGGCGCCCTATGACGAGTGGCTGAGCGTGCACGGGCGGCGGCCGCCGAGCTGGTGGGAGCGGGCAATCGACCGCTACATTCACGGCGAGTTGTTGTTCCTCAAGCTTCCGCTCCTGTTCGCGACTCCGCGTCTGTCCCGCCGATCGACCTGGCCAGACGAGCACGATTGCGACGCCGCCGATCGCGGTGCGGCGCTGGCTGTGAACGGCTGAAGCGATTTCGAGCAGCTACAATTTCGCCGCGCGCTCCGCCGCACGCATGGCGCGGGGCGGAAGAGCCGCCGCCTGGGCGGGCGCCGACCGGGCATGGCTGGCGGCGCTGGCTGCCGTCACCGCCGTCACGCTGCTGTGGTGGGCGGCGATCTGGCTTCGCGGGGTGGCGCCCGTCCCCTACGTCGCGACCTATGTCGGCCTCGCCTTCGTGGGGCTTGGGATCGCGGTCGGGCTGCGGCTCGCGTTGCGGCTGCCGCCGAGTGGCGCGCCGTGGCCGGCGGTTCTCGCCGGCGCCGTGCTCGCCGCCGTCGCGGCAAGCGCGTTCCTGCCGCTCAAATATGCAATCCCCGCGGAAGTGCCGTTCTGGCTCGACCAGCCGATCATGGCCGCCGAGCGCTGGCTGTTCGGCACCGATCCATGGCGCCTGCTCGACGCGCTGCTGGGCTGGGCGGTCGTTCCGATCGACTGGCTGTACGGCTGCTGGCTGCCGGTCCAGTCGGTGATCCTGTTCTCGCTGATCCTGGCGCGTCCGAGCCGCGCCAAATCGCGCGCGCTGATCGCCTACAGCCTCGCCTGGTTCCTTCTCGGCGCGGTGGCGGCGGTCCTCTTGTCGTCGGTGGGGCCGATATTCTACGACCGGCTGTACGGCGGCAGCGCCTTTGCGCCGCTCGCCGAGACGCTTCGCGCGCGCGGCGCATGGCTGGCGATTGCCGAATCCGACCGGATGTGGGCGGCGTTCGCGGGCAGCGATCCGGGACTGGTCGCGGGGATTTCGGCGGTCCCGTCGATCCACGTCGCGATCAGCCTGTGGATCTTCCTCATGGCGCGCACGATCATGCCGCGCGCTGCGCTCCCCGCGTTCCTCTATTTCGCGCTGATCTGGGTCGGGTCAGTGCAACTCGGCTGGCATTATGCGAGCGACGGCCTGGCGGGCGCGCTCGGCATGCTCGGCGTGTGGTGGCTGGCCGGCGTCATCCAGATCCGCCGCGGCGCCGGCGATGGGGCATCGCCCGAACCCGGCCAGCCCGATTTTCTTGATTGAGAGCAATCTGTTGCGTGCACCCGTTGCGTGCTCGCCGAACGGACTTAAACAGCAGGAATCGGGGTGGGGAGTAATGATTTGAGCGTTTTGACGCTGGAGCGCGTGAGCAAGCGCTTCGATCAGACGATTGCCGTCGACGATCTCAGTTTCTCTGTCGAACAGGGCACCGTATTCGGCTTCCTCGGCGGCAACGGCGCGGGGAAGACAACCTCGCTGCGCATGGTGCTCGACATCATCCGCCCGACGAGCGGCAAGATCGACGTGCTCGGGCGCCCGCCCGGGCGCGAGAATGCCGCCGAGATCGGCTTCCTGCCCGAGGAGCGCGGGCTCTACCGTCAGATGACGGCGCTCGACACGATCGCGTATTTCGGACGCCTCAAGGGCATGGCCACCGCCGACGCGAAACGCGAGGGGGCGGCGCTGCTCGACCGTTTCGGGCTCGCCGAGAATGCGAAAATGTCAGTCGACAAATTATCGAAAGGCATGGCGCAAAAGGTCCAGCTCGCAACCGCGCTCGTCAACCGCCCTCGGCTGCTGATCCTCGACGAGCCTTTCTCCGGCCTCGACCCCGTCAACCAGGGGCTGCTCGAGGACGAAATCCGGCGGATTTCCGCCGGCGGGTCGACGGTCGTCTTCTCGACCCATGTCATGCAGCACGCCGAGCGGCTGTGCGACCGGCTGTTGCTGCTCGGCCGCGGCCGCAAGATGTTCGAAGGGACGCTCGATGATGCGCGCGCGCAGCTGCCGGCGCGGCTTGCGCTCGTGGCCAAGAACGATCCATCGCGGCTTCCCGGCGTCGAGAGCGCCGACGACCGCGGCGAGGCGGAGCCCGGCTGGCGGCGCTGGGACGTTCGGCTCGAGCCGGGAGTCGAGCCCGGCCACGTGCTCGAGCAATGCGTCGCCGAACAATTCGCGCTGCGCCGGTTCGAGCAGGTCCACGCCAGCCTGCACGACGTGTTCGTGCACATCGTCGGAACGCCGGAGATTGAGCAATGAAGAACGTCCTGATCGTCGCCGCGCGCGAGTTCCGCCAGATCGCCAGCATGCGCAGCTTCTGGCTGACCCTGCTGATCATGCCGTTGTCGATCGCCGCCGGGGCAGTGGCGCCGCAGCTGTTCGACAAGGACCAGGCCGACCGGGTCATGATCATCGACCGCACCGGCGGAAGCGAAGCCCAGGCGCTCGGCCAACGCTTCAGGCTCGACGAGGCACGCAATGAGCTTTCGGCCCTGTCGCGCTATGTGCAGCGGCACCATCTAGAACGCGCCGACCCGCGGGCTTTGTGGGCGCAGCACGACCGCTGGTACAGCGATGCCGATGTCGCGCGGTTCGTCGCGGCGGGCGGCGCCGCTGCGGCCAAGGCGAAGATCGCACGGGTGAAGGCGGAGGACACGCCGGAATTCACGCCGCCGGAGCCGGACTTTGAGCTGGTGCCGGTCCCCGCGTCGCTGGCGAAGGTGCCGGACGCGCAGCTCGACAACGCGCTGAAACCGGTGCTCAAACCCACCGACAAGGACGCCGAGGCGGTCGACTATGTGATCCTCGTCCCGGCGAGCTTCGGCGAGAGCCCGCTGGTGCGGCTGTGGGCCAACAAGCAGCCGTCGCAGCAGTTCGTCGGCACCGTGCAGGAGGTGCTGACGCGCGACCTCAGGACGCGTTTCCTCGCGGCGCAGGGCGTCTCGCCCGGCGCGGCAGAGCGCGCGAGCACGATCGCGCCGGCGCTCGCCATCTCGACTCCGCCACCGGGCGGCGGGGCGCGCGAGGCGATGCTGGTGCGCTCGATCCTGCCGCTCGCGGCCGCCTACCTGCTGATGATCAGCCTGATGCTGTCCGGCAGCTGGATGCTTCAGGGGACGGTCGAGGAGCGCTCGAACAAGCTGCTCGAGACGGTGCTCGCCTGCGTCAGCCCGCAGGAGCTGATGTACGGCAAGCTGCTCGGCACCGCGGGCGTCGGGCTGTTCATGATCGCGGTGTGGGTCGGTTGCGGAATCTTCGCCGGCTATGCCACCCACGGCGCGATCGCCGATCTCATCCGCCCGGCGCTCGACCCGCTGACCTCGCCGGGCACGATCCTCGCGCTGATCTACTTCTTCGTCGTCGGATACGTGACCATCGCCATCCTGTTCCTCGCCATCGGCGCGATGAGCGATTCGATGCGCGATGCGCAGGGCTATTTGATGCCGGTCCTGCTGCTGATCCTGCTCCCGATCACGATCCTGATGCAGGCGGTGCTCGGCGGCAACAACGGCGGCGTGCTGATGGAGGTGCTGACCTGGGTGCCGATCTGGACCCCGTTCGCGGTGCTGGCGCGGCTCGGGCTCGGAATCCCGACCTGGGAAGTGGTCGGCACCGGCATCCTGCTCGCCGCCTTCACCGCCGCGGAGATGGTGCTCCTCGGCCGTCTGTTCCGCGCGAGCCTCCTCGCGCAGGGCCAACGACCGAACGTGCGCGAAGTGATTTCGAGAATGCGCGCGGTGCCGAGCTGAGGACTAGCGGCTTCGGCGCGCCTTTGACGGCACCGCGCCGCTCTGCCCCTCTTCGGGACCGACACCGGCGACGCTCATGCGGAGGAAGCTGCGCACCGCGTCGCCCGAAACGGCGCGGCCGAACAGCCAGCCCTGCGCTTCCGAGCAGCCGAACTGCTCGAGCGCCGCGCGGATCTGTTCGGACTCGACGCCTTCGGCGCTGATCGGCACGTCAAGCGTGTGGCCGAGCGCGGCGATGGTGTTGACGATTTCGGCGGTGCGCTGGCTCTTGACGATGGTGGTGATGAAGCTCTTGTCGATCTTGATCCGGTCGAGCGGAAGGCGGTTGACCTGCGCGAGGCTCGCATAGCCGGTCCCGAAATCGTCGAGCGAGATGCGGACGCCGACGTTCTTGAGGCTCTCGATGATGGTCATCACCTGCTCGCGGTCCTCGAGCAGCGAACCTTCGGTGATCTCGATCTCGAGCCGGTTCGCGGGGAAGCCGGTGGCGGAAAGCAGCTTGAGGATCTGCTCGGCGAGCAGCGGCTCGCGGAACTGCACCGGCGAGACGTTGACGGCGAGCTTGAGGTGCGCCGGCCAGTCGCGCGCTTCCTTCATCGCCTGCTCGACGACGCTCATCGACAGCGGGCCGATGAGGCCGGTGCGCTCGGCGGCCTCGATGAAATGCTCGGCGTCCATCATCGAGCCGTCGGGCGAGCGCCAGCGGGCCAGCGCCTCGAAGCCGGCGATCTCCTGCGTCGAAAGGTCGATCAGCGGCTGGAAATAGGGGACGAAGTCGCCGCGGCGAATGCCGGCGCGGATTCCTTCCTCCAGCTTGAGGCGGTCGGACAGCTCGAGCTCGAGCTGCTCGTCGAACCAGGCGATTGCGTTCCGGCCGGCACGCTTCGCCGCATAGAGCGCGACGTCGCTGCGGCGCAGCGCATGTTCCTCGTCGTCGCGCGGCTCGAGGCGCGCGAGCCCGATCGACGCCGACGCCTGCAGCTGCGCGCCCTCGGCGAGGACTGGCGTCGCAAGGCATTGCTGGATCGAACACGCCACCTGCTCGGCTTCGGAATCCTGGCTCGCCGGAAACAGCATCGCGAATTCGTCGCCGCCCATGCGCGCGCAACAGGCGCCCGCCGGTGCGCTCTTTTCGAGTGCTTCCGCAACGGCCAGCAGCAGGCGGTCGCCCGCGGCATGGCCGTGGAGGTCGTTGACGCGTTTGAAATGGTCGAGATCGAGGAGGAGCAGGACGGCGGGCGTCTTCGCCTCGCGCATCTCGCCCAGTGCGCGCATCAGCTCGCGGCGGTTGGCGAGGCCGGTGCCGGGATCGGTGTTGGCGTTGCGCCGGGCGAGCCGCTCGGCCGCCTCATAGGCGTCGAGCGCCTCTTTCAAATCCTTCGAGCGGCGCCAGCCGAACAGGATGATCGCGATGTTGAGCAGGAAAGCGACCTGGAGGGTGTTCGACGAATCGGTCAGCGCTGCGCCGGCGAGCGCCGCCGGCACGACCTTGCTTCCGATGGCGACGAACAACAGGATCGCCGCGATCGTCGCGCACGTAGTGATGACGTGGCTGCTCGCGATGCGAACCGCCTTGCTCCTGTGCCGCTTCACACGCTGGTCCACTTCCTGCCTCTTTCGCCTAATGGCAGGGAGAAGTGAAAATTCTCCTACGTTAACTTCCGTTAGCGTGGACTCGCGTTTGCACTCGGCGCAGCCTCCGCCGATCGGGGGGTGAATGGGGCACATCTTCCTCAGTTATGCGAGGGAGGACCGCACTTGCGCGGAGTGCCTCGCGCGCGTCCTCGAAGGCGCCGGGCATAGCATCTGGTGGGATCGCCATATCGACAGCGGCGAGGAGTTCGCCGCAGAGATCGAGGCCCAGCTCGACAAGGCCGACGCGGTGCTCGTGGCATGGTCGAAGCATTCGGTGAAGTCGCGATGGGTGCGCGACGAAGCGGCCGTCGGCGGCGACACCGGAAGGCTTGTGCCGGTCAGCATCGACGGATCTCTGCCGCCGATGGGCTTCCGCCAGTTCCACACGCTCGACCTCGCCGCGTGGAAAGGCGGCAAGCGCGACCCACGCACCGCGCATTTGCTGAGCGCTGTTAACCGCCGGCTGCAGCCAAAGGGCCCAGCCGCACATGTTCCCGAGAAGCAAATCGAGCGCCTGCCCCGCATGCCCGCGCACCGATCGATGTGGCTCGCCGCGGCGCTGGTGCTGGCAGTCGCGGTCGGCGCATTCGTCGTCAGTCGGATGGGCGAGGCGCCGGCCTCGGCGCCGACGATTGCGCTGCTGCCCTTCACTGCCGATTCTTCCGACGGCGATGCGCGCAAGCTCGCGTCCGCGATGCATGACGCGGTCGCCCACACGCTGTCGCAGGGCGCGTTCGGGGTGAGTACGCTCGCTGCGCAACCTCGATCCGGCCCACCCCCGGCGGACTTCCTGATCTCGGGCCAAGTGACCAGCACGCCCGACAAGTTCGTGACCACCGTGCGGATGGAAGAAACCGCGCACCGGTTCGTCGTCTTCTCCCACCACTTCGAAGCACCGCGCGGGCAAGCCTGGGAGCTTCCGCAACGCGTCGGCGCACAGGTTGCCGCCCAAATCTCGTGGACCGCGCCGCTGATCGCAATCGAGAGCAAACATCGGTCGGACCCGGCAGTCGCCGCTGCACTGCTGCAAGGAGGCGCAGCCGGGCTGCAGGGCATAGGCGAGCTCGAGGATTATGAAAAAGCGCGGCGCCTCGCGGCCAAAGCACCGAACTCGCCGCTCGCGCAGAACGGGCTCGCGTTCAATACGGCCTTCGCGCTCGAGCAATTGCCGCGGGCGTCGCGCAAGTCAGCGGTCGCCCTCGCCCGACGCGCGGCGGACCGCACCGTCGAGTTGGCGCCCGAATTCAGCGAGGGCCGGATCCCTTGGTGCCTTCTGCGCAGCGAGGTTCGACGGATCGAATGCGAGGATCGGCTCCGTGCCGGAATGGAGATCGATCCCGACGGGCCGTTTGCCAATTTCTTCCTTGCCAGCCTGGTGCTGAACCCGGTCGGACGGAACGCCGAGGCCCTGGAACTGGCAAGGCTGTCGCTCGCCCACGATCCGTACATGCCATACAAGATCGCGCTGACGCTTCGCCTCCTCGAAGCTTCAGGGCGCACCGGCGAAGCGGCCAACCTCTATCGCCAGGCGATCCGCTGGTGGCCCGACAATGAAGCGATCGCCTGGTTCCGAAGGACCGGCATGGCACAGCGCGGGGATTTCGCGGCGGTGCAGCGGTTCGACGCCGGGGCCGACAAGCAAAGCAAACCGAGTCCGGTCTTGTCGGCGGTCAACCGCGCGTCCCTGCCCGCGCTGCGGAAAGCCTGCGCGGCGGCAGAGCAGTTCGAAGCGGTCGTGTGCATGATCGGGTTTGCCCGCCTCGGCGATTTGAATACGGCATTCGCTTTCGCCGACAAGCTCTATCCCCGGCGGGTCGGGCGCCATCCCTCCGAAGAAGACAAGATTTTCCTCGATCAGCCCGGCCCCACGGGCGTCGTCTACCTCACCGGCCCGGCAGCAGCGCCGCTGCGTCGCGACCCGCGCTATCTCGCCTTGGCCGAGCGCATCGGCCTGCTGGCCTATTGGCGAAGCGGGCGACTGCCGGACTTCTGCCGCGGCAAGCCCGAACCGATCTGCGCGCGGATCAGGCGGGGCTGAGCGCGCCGTCGACCAGCCGCAGCGCCGCGGCGATCGCCTGCTCGACGGTCAAGTCGCTCGTGTCGAGGAGGATCGCGTCGGCAGCGGGCCTCAGCGGGGCGACGTCGCGGGTGGAATCGCGCTCGTCGCGCGCGCGGATGTCGGCGAGCACGTCCTCGTAATGGGCGCGCATGCCGCGGGTGAGGAGCTCCTCGAGCCGGCGCTGCGCACGCACTTCGGGCGAGGCGGTCACGAACAGCTTCACATCCGCGTCGGGCGCGATGATTGTTCCGATGTCGCGGCCGTCGAGCACTGCGCCGCCCGTCTGCCCCGCGAATTCCTGCTGGCGGCTTAGCAGTGCAGCGCGAACCGCGGGATAGACCGAGATGCGCGACGCGATCTCGGACACGGGTTCGCTCCTGAGCTCCGGATCGTCCGGATCGAAGCCGAGGTCGTCGCACGCGCGCACCGCTTCAAACTCGCTCGCGGGATCGCCGCCCCAGCGCCACAGGGTAAGCGCGACGGCGCGGTAGAGCAGGCCGGTGTCCATGTGCGGCAGGCCGAACTGCTTCGCCAGCGCACGGGCGATCGTCCCCTTCCCGCTCGCCGCGGGGCCGTCGACTGCAATCACCGGCATCAGAGGCGGTCCTGCCGTTCCAGCCATGGCCTCAGGATGCCGAGCGCCTCTTCGGGCCGATCGCTGACGAAGCCATGGCCGGCGCCGGGGATAACGGCGAACTCGGCGCCGGGCACCCGCGCCGCGAAGGCGCCGAGCGTGACCGGCCGTGCCTCGTCATACTGGCCGTCGATGAACAGCGTGCGCGGCCCGTCGAGCTTCGCCAGCAGCGGCTCGCCGTTGTAGTCCCTTAGCGACCCGGTCGCGACGAACTCGCTCGAGCCCCACATTGCGTTGTAAAGCGCCGCGTTGAAGCCCTTCCCCCCGGCCGCCTTCTGCGCCGCGGCATAGGCCTTGCTGCCCTCGCTCGGCGGTTCGCGGCGGTTGAAGTTGGCGTAGAAGACATCGGTCGCCGTCTCGCACGCCGGGGCGATCGGCGCCGGCGGGTCGCATTGCCGCAGCGTCGCCTGCACGTCGGCGGGCAGCTGCCCGCGCAGCGCATCCGCATCGGCAATCCACGATCGCGTCGAGATCAGCGGGCTGGCAAGCACGAGGCCGGCAAGCTCGGCCGGACGGCGAGCGCCATATTCGAGCGCGATCGTCCCCCCCCAGCTGGCCCCGAGCACATGCCAGCGCTTCACTCCGAGCGCCCGGCGGACGGCATCGACCTCGTCGGTGAAGCGTCGGACCGTCCAGTTCGCCGGATCGTTCGGGTGATCCGATCGGCCGCTGTCGAGCTGGTCATAAAGGATGACGGCCCGCTCATCTGCTAATGCGAGGGCATTCAGGAACGCGGAATGGGTCCCGCCCGGCCCTCCGTGGATCATGACCACCGGCGGACGGGGGCCATCGAGCTTGCCGTTGATGCGCATATAGACACGGCCGCCAGGTACCGACGCCATCAGCTCGCGGTCAGGCGGCGGATAGGAAGCAGGCCCCCGCGCCCAGACGGGCGCCGCTGCGGCGGCTGCTGCGGCAGCGGCGACGGCAGCGACGAACGCACGGCGATCGAGCGGGCTTGCACGAGACGCGGCGGCACACCAGATCAATCCCTGTTCGGCGCTCACGCACGGTGCTTTGACAGGGGCATATCCCTATGGCAAGGCGCGCCGCCGAACGCCCCCGCAGCCGGCGACACACGCTTTTCATACTGGAGTTGAGACCCTCATGGTGAAGCCCGAATGGGGCACCAAGCGCACTTGCCCCAAGTGCTCGACGCGTTTTTACGACCTCGGCAAGGATGACCCGGTCCACTGCATCGAATGCGGCACGGATTTCATCGCCGAGCCCGTGCTGAAATCCAAGCAGCCGCTCGCCTTCGAAGCGGCGCCGGTCGCGTCCAAGGAGCCGGAAAAGGCCGACGATGACCTCGCCGCCGACGATCTCGTCGACGAGGACGAGGAACCAAGCGCCGACGAGGAAGTCGACATCGACACCGGCGACAACGACCTCGGAGTCGAAACTGCCAAGGAAGACGACGAGAGCTGATTGCAAATTCGGCCCCCGGCGCGACGATTTCCCCCTTTTCCAGCGGGGGAAAGTTCGCCTAAGGGGGCGCTTCCCGGAAGGTCGTGGGGCCGTAGCTCAGCTGGGAGAGCGTCGCAATGGCATTGCGAAGGTCAGGGGTTCGATCCCCCTCGGCTCCACCAATCCGTCATACCGGAAATCCGCCATTCTGGAAATCGGGCGGCGCGAGAGGCCACGATTCCGGTATCATTCAGTTACTTGTGTTCCGTTCGGAAGGCGGATCCGCAGCTGTGTATGAGTCCGCCAAATGCTGCCAACCACGCGGCGAGTGCGACGAAGATGAAGACGCGAGGGATGACGGCGAGGAAGCCGAAGTCCATTGCGCGCGACAGCTGGAACGTCGCAGTCGTGTACATGCCCAGCGGGAACACCATGCCCCATAGCGCGGGCTCATACATCGGCATTTCCCGGCGGATCACGTAGCGCCAGAGCATCAGGACGATCAGCAGCGGAATCCACCAGGTCGCGGCAGCCCAGAAGAACAAGGTGAAGCCGGGAAGGAACGCCGCGATCTGGTTCAGCACGGGCCAGTGGCCGATGCGCAGCATCAGCGTCGAACCGGCGAGCGTGGTGATCGCCACCGCGCCCATGTTGATCCAGTACGGGGGCGAGAAGTCGCGCGAAGCGAGCCGGACGAAGGTGAGCCGGTAGAAGATCAGCGGGATGATCGCGAGGTACAGCATGCACCCGATCATGAACATCGCGAGGCACAGGAACTGAATCCATTCGGTCGGCGCGGCGAGCCCGTCGACCGCACCGCGCGAGACGACGATCGACTGTGTGGCGACGGCGGCGATCAGCCACGCGCCGTTGATCCCGGCGGCGAGCGTCGGCTTGCGCTGACGTACCGTCACCGCGGTGAAGAAAGCGTACATGATCGCGAACCACATGGTCAGGCCGAGCCACCACAGGCCGCGCGCAACGCCCACGGCGCCGCCGACCAGCGCCGTCTGCGTCGCGAGCATGCAGGTGCCGGCGACCAGCGTGAAGAAGCCCGGAGCGCGCTGGTGGTCGAACAAATCGTCGCGCATGCGGCGCGGGAATCGCACGAGACGCACCAGGGTCAGTCCGCAAAGCGAAAAATAGAGCATCCAGTTAAGGCCGAGGAGCGCGTGGGCGACAAGCCCCTGCCCGAGCAGGAAGCCGGCAATCGACACCGCGGCGGTGGCCATGACCAGCGCGAAATAGCCCGGGTAAAGGGTCTCCGCCGCCGCCGCGATGAGCCCCTGGCGGGCGCTTCTCAGCGGCTGCTCGTCGGCGGTGAGTGATTGCGAGGTCATGCTTTTGCGCGAGCGTGCGCGTCCTTGGGCGACCGCGCGGTGATTCAGATCAATTCCATAGATATTGTGATGGCATACTGCTATGCACACAAGATGTGGGAGGATGAGATGTCGTTTGAAGTTGCGCTGGCGGAAGAGATCTGGACGTCGAAATATCGCTTCACGACCGCTGAGGGTGGCGATCTGAGTTTCGCAGAGACCGCTGCGCGAGTCGCAAAAGCTGTCGCTTCCGCCGAAGCTCCGGAGCAGCGCGCACGGCACGAAACCAGCTTCCGCGAGGCGATTGCGGATTTCCGCTTCATTCCCGCCGGCCGGGTGCTTGCCGGGGCAGGCACCGACCGCGCGGTGACGCTTTTCAACTGCTTCGTCATGGGCACCATCCCCGACAGCCTCGACGGCATTTTCGAGCATTTGAAGCAGGCCGCGCTGACAATGCAGCAGGGCGGCGGGGTCGGCATGGACTTCTCGACCATCCGTCCCGCGGGCAGCCATGTGCGGGGGGTCGCCGCCGACGCGTCGGGGCCGCTGACTTTCATGGATTGCTGGGACTCGATGTGCCGCACGGTCCATTCGGCGGGCCAGCGACGCGGCGCCATGATGGGCTGCCTGCGGATCGACCACCCGGACGTCGAGGCATTTATCGATGCCAAGCGCGACCCCGCGCGCTTCCGCAACTTCAACCTTTCGGTGCTCGTCACCGACGAATTCATGACCGCGCTCGGCGCCGACGCGGACTGGCCGCTGGTATTCGGCGGCAAGACCGTGCGCACGGTATCCGCGCGGGCGCTGTGGGAGCGGCTGATGCGCGCTACCTACGAGGTCGCCGAGCCAGGCGTGATCTTCGTCGATCGCGTCAATGCCGCGAACAATCTCGCGCATTGCGAGACGATCAGCGCCAGCAACCCGTGCGGCGAGCAGATGCTGCCGCCCTACGGCGCGTGCCTGCTTGGATCGATCAATCTCGCGCGGCTGGTGGAGCGGCCGTTCGAGCCCGGGGCGGCGCTCGACGAAGAGCAGCTGGGCGAATTGACGCGAACCGCTGTGCGGATGCTCGACAATGTGATCGACGTCTCGCGCTATCCACTTCCGGAGCAGGAAGCCGAGGCCAAGGCCAAGCGGCGAATCGGGCTCGGCGTCACCGGGCTTGCCGACGCATTGCTGTTCTGCGGCGCGGCTTATGGTAGCAGCGAGGCGGTCGAGCTCACGCGCCAGTGGCTCGGCACGATCAAGCGTGAGGCCTATCGCGCCTCGGCGCTGCTTGCCGCGGAGAAGGGTCCGTTCCCGCTGTACGATGGGTGCATGCTGGAGCAGCCGAACCTCGTCTCGCTCGACGACGAAACCCGCGCGCTGATTGCCGAACACGGCCTCAGGAACGGGTGCCTTACATCGATCGCGCCGACCGGCACGACCTCGCTGCTCGCAGGCAACGTCTCCTCTGGGATCGAGCCGGTGTTCGCTTATTCCTATACCCGCAAGATCCTCCAGCCCGACGGCACCAGGCGTGAGGAGCAGGTGGAGGATCATGCGTTGCGTGTGTGGCGCGACGTCCGGGGCGACGCGGTGCCGCCGGCCGAACTGTTCGTGTCGGCGCAAACGCTCAGCCCGTCCGATCACCTGACGATGCAGGCAGCGGCGCAGGCGCTGATCGACAGTTCGATTTCCAAGACCGTGAATTGTCCGGAAGACATTGGCTTCGAGGCGTTCGCCGACATTTACGTCGAAGGCTATCATCTCGGCTGCAAGGGGTTGACCACCTACCGCCCGAACGCGGTCACCGGGTCGGTGCTCAGCGTCGCGCAGGACGCGTCTCCCAAGGCGAAGGAAGTGCTCGCGCCGCGCGCCGAGACTCTCCACGGCACGACCTACAAGCTCAAATGGCCGGAGAGCGCGCACGCCGTTTATGTGACGATCAACGACCTCGAGCAGGACGGCAAGCGGCGACCGTTCGAGATGTTTATCAACTCGAAAAACATGGAGCATTACGCCTGGACGCTGGGCCTGACCCGGATGGTCTCGGCGGTATTCCGGCGTAGCGACGACGTGGCGTTCGTCGCCGAGGAATTGAAAGCGGTGTTCGATCCGCGCGGCGGTGCCTGGATGCAGGGCCGGTACGTGCCGTCGCTGCTCGCGGCGATCGGCGACATCGTCGAGCGGCATCTCGCCGGCTCAGGCGATAAGCCTGTCGAAGCGGCCGCGTTTGCTCCCCCAGTCAAGGCGATGCCGCAATGCCCGCAGTGCGGCGCCGGCGCGCTGGTCAAGGTCGAGGGCTGCAACAATTGCCTCGACTGCGGCTATTCCAAATGCGGCTGACCAAATTTCGGTGACAGTGCAGTTAATTTTTTCGGCGGCGCGATGCGGCGCTCGCGGCTGCAATTTAGCGCACTGTCACCGAAGGGTCAGGTTCGGACGGGAAGCATTCGCAAGAGCGTCGCGTCCCGAAGCACGTAGTGATGGAACAGCGCTGCAGTGGCATGCAGTCCGATCAGCCAATAGCCGAGGGCGCCGATCGTTTCGTGCAGCCCCTCGAGCTGTTCTGCGAGACCTTCGTTCGGCTCGACCAGCGGCGGAAGAGCGATCCCGAAGAAGGGGATCGGCTTGTTGTCCGCGCTGAGCATCATCCAGCCGATGAGCGGCAACGCGATCATCAGCAGGTAAAGAGCGAGGTGAGTCGCACCTGAAACTGCGCGTTGCCAGGCAGCGTCTCCCCTGGGGGGATGCGGCCTCGCAACGAGCCGCACCAGAAGCCTGAGCCCCGCGACGGCGAAAATCGAAAGCCCGAGGCTCGCGTGCCACCATTTCATTGCCGTGCGGATGTCGCTTCCCTTCGGAAACAGCTCGCGAAGCTCAATGGTCGAATAAACCGCGACGAACAGCAGGAGGGTCAGCCAGTGAAGGCCGATCGAGAAATGATTGTAAACCTTGGTATTTGCGTAATTCATGCGGGAGCTCCTGGCACGCCTCAGACGCGCTTCCGGGAGCCGCCGCGTTGATTGAAATCAAAAGTGTCTGCCACCCTACACTGCCGCGACGTGGCGAGCCTCGGACTGCGGCAGGTAGGAATCGAATGCGGCTGCGACGGTGCGGACCAGCGGCCGCGCCTCGTCGACCACCTCGATCAGGTCGCCGGAACGGTGGATCAGGCCATCTTCCTCAAGCCGCGAAAGCTCGGGATGGAGCCCGTCGATGCGAGCGCGGTAGTGGCACATCAGGGCTTCGATGATCGCGCCTCGGCGCTTGTCTTCCTCCGCGATATGGCAGCCTCGGACAGTGGCAAGGCGGCCGGCAGCGATGCGCCGCTCGTAATCCGGGATTCGGGCGGCATTCTGGACGAAGCAGTTCGCAAGCCGTCCGATCGCCGAAGAGCCGAAGCCCAGCAGAACGTCGCAGGGGTCCGCCGTGTAACCCTGGAAGTTGCGGTGCAGCGTCCCGCGCTCCGCCGCGAGCGAGAGGCTGTCGCCCGGGAGCGCGAAATGATCGAGGCCGATCTGGCGGTAGCCCGCCGCAGTCAGCACCGCGGCAATCGCCATCGCCTGCTCATGCCGCTCCGCGGGTCCGGGCAAGGCACTCTCGTCGATCTTGCGCTGGTGAGGCTTGAACGATGGAACGTGGGCATAGCCGAACACGGCGAGACGGTCGGGCTGCATGCGCAGCGCCTGCTCGGCGGTCTCGATGCACGACCGAACCGACTGGAACGGCAGGCCATAGATCAAGTCAAAATTGATCGCCGGAACCGCGCAATCGCGGAGCAGCCGGACGGCCGCCGCGGTTGTTTCGAAGCTCTGCACCCGGTTGATCGCCGCCTGCACCTGCGGGTCGAAACTTTGCACGCCAAGGCTGGCGCGGTTCACTCCGGCGCGCGCGAATGCGGCCGCAAGTTCCGCCGTCAGCGTCCGCGGATCGATTTCGACCGCATTCTCGGCCAGCGGGGTCAGGTCGAAGGAGCCCTGGAGCACGGCGTGGATGCGCGCGACGTCTCCGGCTGTCAGCAGCGTCGGCGAACCGCCACCCCAGTGAACATGCGCGGCCCGCAATCTCGGCCCGAGCTCCGACGTGACCAGGCCGATTTCGCTGATGAGCGTCGATACGTAGCGCGAGATCGGCGCCTGCCGCCGGCTCACGCTCGTGTTGCAGCCGCAGTACCAGCACATTTCCCGGCAGAATGGGATGTGGAGATAGACTGAAATCGGTTCGCTTGCGGACAACGACCTGAGCGACCGGCGATATTCGGCCGCATCCACGGCGGCGGAGAAGTTCGGCGCGGTCGGGTAGCTGGTGTAGCGCGGAACCCGCAGCGCCGCGTAGCGCGCGAATGTTTCGGGAGAAATCATTTCAATAGAGCTAAGGATTGGAGGGACCGCGCTCGTTGATCTACATCACGGTTGGAACAGCCGCGGCACCTAATGCGTCGAGGTTGCATTCACTTGGGCAAGAGCGTGACCGTTTCCAATCAGATGATCGACAGCTTCGGCCGACGCATCACTTATGTGCGCATGTCCGTGACCGATCGGTGCGACCTGCGCTGCCGTTACTGCATGGCCGAGAAAATGACGTTCCTCCCGCGGAAGGACATCCTCAGCCTCGAGGAAATCGTGGCGCTTGCCGACATCTTCATTGCGCGAGGAGTGAAGCGGATCCGGCTCACCGGCGGCGAGCCGCTGGTGCGCAAGGGCATCGAGCAGCTCGTGCCGGAGCTCGGCAAGCGCGTCGGCGATGGCCTCGATGAACTGACGCTCACCACCAACGGCACTCAGCTCGTGCGCCACGCGCAGATGCTGTTCGACTCGGGCATCCGTCGGGTCAACGTCAGCCTCGACAGCCGCGACCCTGCTCGGTTCCGCCACATCACCCGGCGCGGCGACCTCGGCCAGGTTCTGGGCGGCATCGAGGCCGCCGCAGCTGCGGGACTCAAGGTCAAGGTCAACATGGTCGCCC
Source organism: Sphingomicrobium sp. (assembly GCA_035700945.1). Lineage (GTDB taxonomy): Bacteria > Pseudomonadota > Alphaproteobacteria > Sphingomonadales > Sphingomonadaceae > Sphingomicrobium. Next base: position 16,236 of record DASSOE010000043.1, read on the forward strand.
TGAGGGGGTTAAATGAAGACGAGATCGCATCGATGTTGTGCTGGTGCGGCGAAAAGGGACTCGACCTGACGCTGATCGAAACCATGCCGCTCGGCGAAGTGGAGGAGGACCGTACCGAGCACTATCTGCCGCTGAGCACAGTGCGCGAGAGGCTCGAACGCGACTTCCGGCTGATACCGTCGCTGGCGCGCACGGGCGGGCCCGCGCGTTATTACGAAGTGGACGGGCTCCGCATCCGGCTCGGCTTGATCACTCCATTGACGCACAACTTCTGTGACGGCTGCAACCGCATCCGGGTCGCGGCCACGGGAACCGTGTTCGGCTGTCTCGGACACGATCAGAAGGTGGAGCTGCGCGAGCTCTTGCGCTGCGGCGGAAGCGGAGCGGTCGACGCCGCGCTCGACCGGCTGCTGTCCGGAAAGCCGAAGGGGCACCAGTTTGCGATCGCAGCAGCGCGTCCGGCGGTCGAACGACACATGAGCGTCACGGGCGGGTGATCGCCGCGCGAAAAGTGATCCAGGTCAACGCGGTCCGCCCCCTTCTGCCGCACGGATGAAGTCGATCCGGCACCGATTGTTCCTCTCTCGGCGCCGGCATTCCCCAGCCGGTGCGACTCTCCGGCCCCACTAAGCCCCGGTCGCCTGCCCCTTGGCGGCCGGGGCTCTCTTTCTTGGTCTCGGTCAGCCTCCGCGGGTGACGTCGCGGACCCAGGTCAATCCGCGGATCGCCTGCGGCCAGCCGAGCGTGGTGATGGCGAGAAACGCGACATGGTCGAGATCCTCCGCCGACAGCTTCTCGGCAAGGGCCCGGCGCGCGTGCGAATGAGTGGCGCCCTCGCTGTCACCGCCGATCGCCAGCGCCAGGTTGACCAGCCGCTGCTCGCGTTCGCTTAGCGGCCCGGCGTTGCCGGCTTGGGCGCCGAGAGCCTGGAACGCCCGCCATAGCTCGGGCCGCTCCCGCGCGACCTGGCCCGCAGTCCCGGGTAGCTCGACTTCCGGCGTGTCGCTCATCTTGCTGGCGTCGCTCATTGCGCTCTCCTCCTCCGTAATTTCCCTGATCGTTCCACTGATTCAGATCAACGGTCGTGGCCCGAGAAAGTGAGACGGCACATCCAAATTGCCCAACTCCGGACGGGGACAGATGAGATGATCCAGCAATTGACGCTCACCGAGAGCCAGCGGAGCCGGGCGCTCGGCGCAAGCACGATCGCGTTCATGGCCTGCTTTGCGGTATGGACGATCTTCTCGATCATCGGAATCAGGATCCAGAAGGAGCTCGGGCTCAACGATACCGAGTTCGGGCTGCTGGTCGGCACACCGATCCTTACCGGTGCTGTCTCGCGCCTGTTCATCGGCCTGCTGGCCGACCGCTTTGGCGGCCGCCGGGTGATGGCGCTGGTGATGCTCACCGCGGCCAGCGCGGCGTTCCTGCTGTCCTTCGCCACGACCTATTTGCAATTCCTGCTCGCGGCGCTGTTCATGGGCATTGCCGGAGGCAGCTTCGCCGCCGGCGTCGCTTATGTCGCCCGCTGGTACCCGCGCGAGCGCACCGGCACCGCTCTCGGCATTTTCGGCATGGGAACCCTTGGCGCGGCGATCACCAATTCCGCGTCCTTCCTGATGGTCGCGCTCGGCTGGATCGCGGTCGCGCGCATCTGGGCCGCGGGGCTCGCGCTCGTCGCGGTCGGCTTTTACCTGTTCACCCGGGACGACCCGCTTGCAGCGGAGCGCCGTGAAAGCGGCGCGAAAGGGCCAACGATGGCGCAGCAGCTGGCGCCGCTTGCCCGCCTCCAGGTGTGGCGCTTTGCGATCTATTACGCCTTCGTGTTCGGCGCCTTTGTCGCGCTCGCGCTGTGGCTGCCGCGATATTACATCGGCGCCTACGGCCTGTCGGTGGGCATGGCCGGCCTGCTCGCCACCGCCTTCTCGCTTCCGGGCAGCGTCTTCCGCGCAGTCGGCGGTTGGCTGTCGGACAGGTTCGGCGCACGCACCGTCATGTACTGGACGTTCGGCGTGTCGATGCTCGCGACTTTCCTGCTGAGCTACCCGACCACCCGCTACGTCGTGCAGGGTATCGAAGGGCCGATCGAGTTCACGCTGGCGATGGGTATCGCTCCGTTCGCCACCCTCACCTTCGTGCTTGGCATGTTCATGAGCTTCGGCATGGCCGCGGTCTACAAGCACATACCGGTCTATTATCCCGACAACGTCGGTTCGGTCGGCGGCCTGGTCGGGATGATCGGCGGGCTCGGCGGCTTCGTGCTGCCGATCGCCTTCGGCGCCATGGCGGATCTCACCGGCGTGTGGACCAGCTGCTTCATGCTGCTGTTCGCGCTCGTCGCGGGCGCGATGCTGTGGATGCACTTCGCCATCCGGCGGATGGAGCGCCGCAACGTCCCGCAGCTCGGTCGCCTGCCCCAGCTGCCGGAGATGGAAGGAATGCGCGAGGCTTCGGGCCGGCCGGCCGATCCGCGGCCGTCGATCCAAGCCGCGCGCCCGTCCTACCTGCCGGGCCTGATCGCGGCCGAATGAGGCGTCCGGAACATCCCGTATATCGGCGCCGCTCCGGCTCCGGCATTCGCGCTGCCATGATCTGCATCAATCGCCACGTCCGCCCGCGGCTTAGGGGCAACTGGCTAATCACCCGGGGATTACGATGAGCCACTTTCTGGACCGAATGACCTTCCTCCGGAAGAATGTCGGTACCTTCTCCAACGATCACGGCGTGGTCACCAACGAGGACCGCAGCTGGGAGGACGGCTACCGCGGCCGCTGGAGCCACGACAAGGTCGTGCGCTCGACCCACGGCGTGAACTGCACCGGCAGCTGTTCGTGGAAAATCTACGTCAAGGACGGGATCGTCACCTGGGAGGCGCAGCAGACCGACTATCCGCGCACGCGGCCGGGCCTGCCCAACCATGAGCCGCGCGGCTGCGCGCGCGGCGCGAGCTACAGCTGGTATCTTTACAGCGCTAACCGCGTGAAGCACCCGATGATCCGCAAGAAGCTGGTCAAGCTGTGGCGGACGGTGCGCGCCGAGAGCGTCGATGCGGTCGACGCCTGGAAAACGATCGTCGAGACACCTGAATATGCGGCGACCTACAAGAAGGCGCGCGGAATGGGCGGCTTCGTTCGGGTGACCTGGGAGGAAGCGAACGAGATCATCGCCGCGGCCAATGTTTACACGGCAAAAGCGTACGGCCCCGACCGGATCGCGGGCTTCTCGCCGATCCCGGCGATGTCGATGGTCAGTTACGCGGCCGGCTCGCGTTATTTGTCGCTGATCGGCGGCGTACCGCTGAGCTTCTACGACTGGTACTGCGACCTTCCGGCGAGCTCGCCGCAGACATGGGGCGAGCAAACCGACGTCCCCGAAAGCGCGGACTGGTACAATTCGACTTTCCTGATGCTGTGGGGCTCGAACGTGCCCCAGACCCGCACCCCCGACGCGCATTTCTACACCGAGGTGCGCTACAAGGGCGCGAAGTCGGTCGTGGTCTGCCCCGATTATTCGGAAGCCGCCAAGTTCGCCGATTTGTGGATGGCGCCCAAGCAGGGCACCGACAGTGCGCTGGCGATGGCCATGGGTCACGTCATCCTCAAGGAATTCCATGTCGATCGGCAGGCGGAATATTTCCGCGACTACTGCCGCAAATATTCCGACATGCCGATGCTGGTACGGCTGGTGAAGCGCGGCGATGCCTATGTGCCCGAACGTTTCGTGCGCGCGTCTGATTTCGACGGCGCGCTCGACGAGGGCAACAATCCGGAGTGGAAGACTGTCGCCTACGACGAGGCGAGCGGCGATCTCGTAAGCCCGCTCGGCTCGATCGGATTCCGCTGGGGCGACAAGGGAAAATGGAACCTGCAGGAGGGGGCAGGTGACGGCCGCGAGGTGAGGCTCGCGCTCAGCCTCGAGGAGACGCGGGACGATCTCGCGGCCGTCGATTTCCCCTATTTCGGCTCAGGGCCGCAAAGCCCCTATTTCACCAGCACCGCCCACGGCGATGCGCTCCGCCGCAATGTGCCGGTGAAGAAGCTTCAGCTGAACGACGGCGAGGCGCTGGTCGCGACCGTCCACGACCTCATCGTCGCGCACTACGGCGTCGACCGCGGTTACGGCGGGCTCGCCGCGTCGTCGTTCGACGACGACACGCCCTACACTCCGGCGTGGGCCGAGAAGCTGACTGGCGTCCCGCGCGAGCAGATCATCGCCACCGCGCGCGACTTCGCAAGAAACGCCGAAAAGACCAACGGCAAGTCGATGATCATCCTCGGCGCCGGTGTGAACCACTGGTACCACATGGACATGATCTACCGGGGGATCATCAACCTCCTGGTGTTCTGCGGCTGCGTCGGCCAGTCGGGCGGCGGCTGGTCGCATTATGTCGGCCAGGAGAAGCTCCGCCCGCAGACCGGCTGGACTCCGCTCGCCTTCGCGCTCGACTGGCACCGCCCGCCGCGCCACATGAACGGCACCAGCTACTGGTACGCGCATACCGACCAGTGGCGCTACGAGAAGCTCGGCGTCGGCGAGATCGCGTCGCCGACCAGCGACGTCGACGTCTCGGGCACGCTGATCGATTTCAACGTCCGCGCGGAACGGATGGGATGGCTTCCCTCGGCACCTCAGCTCGAGACCAACCCGCTCGACGTCGGTCGCTCGCTCCAAGGCGAGCCAGCCGGCGTCAGGGTGGCGCACGGCCTCAAATCGGGCGAACTCAAGTTGTCATGCGAGGACCCGGACAACCCGAAGAACTTCCCTCGCAACCTGTTCGTGTGGCGGTCGAACCTGCTCGGCTCGTCGGGCAAGGGCCACGAATATTTCCTCAAGCACCTGCTCGGCACGCAGCACGGCGTCCAGGGCAAGGACCTCGGCGAGGAAGGCGCATTGAAGCCCGAGGAGGTCGTCTGGCGCGACCAGGCGCCGGAGGGCAAGCTCGACCTGCTCGTCGCGATCGACTTCCGCATGTCGACGACCTGCGTCTATGCCGACATCGTCCTTCCGACCGCCACCTGGTACGAGAAGAACGACCTCAACACCTCCGACATGCACCCGTTCATCCACCCGCTGTCCAAGGCGGTGGACCCGGCGTGGGGCGCGCGCAGCGACTGGGAGATCTTCAAGGGCATCGCGAAGAGCTTTTCGGAGCAGTGTGAAGGCCATCTCGGGCAAGAGACCGACGTCGTCCTGCTGCCGATGCAGCACGACAGCCCCGGCGAGCTCGCCCAGCCGCTCGACGTCAAGGACTGGAAGAAAGGCGAATGCGACCCGCTTCCCGGCAAGACGATGCCATCCGTGATCACGATCGAGCGCAACTATCCCGAGACGTACAAGAAGTTCACGTCGGTGGGCCCGCTGCTCAAGTCGCTCGGCAACGGCGGCAAGGGGATCGGCTGGAACACCGACCACGAGGTCGATTTTCTCGGCGCGCTCAACGGAACCAACGAAGACGGTCAGCCAAAGATCGAGACCGACATCGACGCGTGCGAAGTGATCCTGAGCCTGGCGCCGGAGACCAACGGCGAAGTCGCGGTCAAGGCTTGGGAGGCATTGAGCGAGTTCACCGGCCGCGAGCACGCGCACCTCGCGCTGACCCGCGAAGACGAGAAAATCCGCTACCGCGACGTCCAGGCGCAGCCGCGAAAAATCATCTCCTCGCCGACCTGGTCGGGGATCGAGAGCGAGAAGGTCAGCTACAATGCCGGCTGGACCAACGTCCACGAGCTGATCCCGTGGCGCACGCTGACCGGGCGACAGCAGCTCTACCAGGACCACCCGTGGATGCGGGCGTTCGGCGAGGGCTTCACCACTTACAAGCCGCCGATCGACACCAAGGTGATCGAGCCGGTGCTCGGCAGAATCGGCAACGGCAACGGTGAGCTGGTCCTGAACTTCATCACCCCGCACCAGAAATGGGGCATCCACTCGACCTATTCCGACAATTTGCTGATGCTGACGCTCAACCGCGGCGGCCCGGTGGTGTGGATTAGCGAGGACGATGCGAAGCGCGCTGGGATCGTCGACAATGACTGGATCGAGGCGTTCAACCTCAACGGTGCGCTGACCGCCCGCGCGGTGGTCAGCCAGCGCGTGCCGAGCGGCATGTGCATGATGTACCATGCGCAGGAAAAGATCGTGAACGTGCCGGGGTCGGAGATCACCGGCATGCGCGGCGGCATTCACAATTCGGTGACCCGCACGATCACCAAGCCCACGCACATGATCGGCGGCTACGCCCACCAGGCGTACGGCTTCAATTATTACGGGACCGTCGGGTCCAACCGCGACGAGTTCGTGGTCGTTCGCAAAATGAACAAGGTGGATTGGATGGACGAGCCGGCTGAGCCGGTTGCGGCCGCCTGAGGAGTATCGTTGAAATGAAAGTTCGTGCCCAGGTCGCGATGGTCTTGAACCTCGACAAGTGCATCGGCTGTCACACCTGCTCGGTCACCTGCAAGAACGTGTGGACCAGCCGCGAAGGCGTCGAATACGCGTGGTTCAACAACGTCGAGACCAAGCCCGGCGTCGGTTTTCCGAAGGAATGGGAAAACCAGGCGAAGTGGAACGGCGGCTGGCGGCGCAAGAAGAACGGCAAGATCGAGCCGCGCATCGGCGCCCGCTGGCGGGTGCTGGCGAACATCTTCGCCAATCCTGATTTGCCCGAGATCGACGATTATTACGAGCCTTTCACTTTCGATTACGAGCACCTCCAGAACGCGCCGGAAATGAAGACTTTCCCGACCGCGCGGCCGCGCTCGCTGGTGACCGGCGAGCGGATGGAAAAGATCGAGTGGGGCCCGAACTGGGAGGAGATCCTCGGCGGCGAATTCGAGAAACGCGCGAAGGACACCAACTTCGCCGACATCGAGAAGGAGATCTACGGCCAGTTCGAGAAGACATTCATGTTCTACCTGCCGCGATTGTGCGAGCATTGCCTCAATCCGACCTGCGTCGCGGCCTGCCCGTCGGGCTCGATCTACAAGCGCGAGGAGGACGGCATTGTCCTCATCGACCAGGACAAGTGCCGCGGCTGGCGGATGTGCATCTCGGGCTGCCCGTACAAGAAAATCTACTACAATTGGAAAAGCGGGAAGGCCGAGAAGTGCATCTTCTGCTACCCGCGCATCGAGGCCGGGCTGCCGACCGTCTGCGCCGAAACCTGCGTCGGGCGCATCCGCTACCTCGGCGTGATCCTCTACGATGCCGACCGGATCGAGGAAGTCGCCTCGACCGAGGACGAGCAGGACCTTTACGAGAAGCAGCTCGAGATTTTCCTCGACCCCAATGACCCGGCGGTCATCGCCCAGGCGCGCGCGGATGGCATCCAGGACAGCTGGCTCGAAGCGGCGAAACTGTCGCCGATCTGGAAGATGGCGATGGACTGGAAGATCGCCTTCCCGCTCCACCCCGAATACCGCACGCTGCCGATGGTCTGGTACGTGCCGCCGCTGTCGCCGATCCAGAATGTCGCGGAGCGTGGCCACATCGGCTTCGACGGCGACATCCCGGACATCGAATCGCTGCGCGTGCCGGTCAAATATCTCGCCAACCTGCTGACCGCGGGCAAGGAGCAGCCGGTGATCGAGGCGTTGCGCAAGATGTTCGCGATGCGCATCCACATGCGCGACCGCGAAGTCGACGGACGCGCCAATCTGAAGGTGCTCGAACAGGCCGGCCTGACCCAGGCGCAGGTCGATGAAATGTATCGCTACCTCGCGCTCGCCGATTACGAGGATCGTTTCGTCATCCCCACCGCGCACCGCGAGGTCAGCGAGGACGCCTACGAGATCAAGGGCGGCTGCGGGTTCAGCTTCGGCAATGGCTGCAGCGGCGGCGGGCGCACCGACACCAGCCTGTTCGGAAGCCCCAAGAAGCCCGGCCACGTGCCGGTCCCGGGCAAAAGGAGGGCGGCATGATCAGCTTCAAGGCCTTGGGCGCGCTGCTCGATTATCCCACGCCCGAGCTCCAGTCGGCGCTCGACGAAATCGAGCAGGCGCTGGGCGAGGAGCGGGCGATCCCGGTCGCCGAGCTCGAGGGCGTCCGCGCGTTCATCGACCAGCTACGCCGCACCGACATCATGGACCTGCAGGAGCATTGGATCGGCCTGTTCGACCGCTCCAAGCGGCTCGCGCTCCATCTCTACGAGCACAGCTACGGCGAGAGCCGCGACCGGGGCCAGGCGATGGTCAATTTGGCGCTTACCTACCGTATGAACGGCTTCGAGCTGAATGCCGCCGAGATGCCGGACTATCTGCCTTTGTTCCTCGAGTTCCTTAGCGTCATCCCGGAGGTCCACGCGCGCCGCTACCTGACCGACGCGATCGAGATCATCGAGGCGCTGCGCATCCGGCTCGAAGAGCGGGATTCTACTTATGCCGCGCCGATCGCGGCTCTGGTAACGCTCGCGTCCAGAGAGGCCGATGACGCCGAGGTCGAGGCAATCCTGGCGGGCGAGCCGCCGGAGCCCGCCGACCTCGAAGCGCTCGACAGGGAATGGGCCGAAGATCCGGTCGATTTCACCGCCGGCTCGGCGCTGAAGGACTGCCCCTATGCGGGCGCGACGGCGCGGGATCGCGCGGCGGAGCTGACAAGGGCGGGAGCTTGACGATGGCAGATGTGATTCATCAGGCGCTGTTCGGGGTCTATCCGTACATCGCCCTGTCGATATTCCTCATCGGCAGCCTGGTACGCTTCGACATGGACCAGTACGGCTGGCGCTCGAAGTCGAGCCAGCTGCTTCGGCGCAAGCAGCTGATCGTCGGCTCGGTGCTGTTCCACGTCGGCATCCTCGGCATCCTCGGCGGGCACGCGGTGGGCCTTCTGACGCCTGTCGCGATCTTCGAGTTCCTCGGCATCAGCCACGGCTTCAAGCAGATGATGGCGATCGTCGTCGGCGGCCTCTTCGGCACCGCCTGCTTCGTCGGGCTGATCATGCTGCTCCACCGCCGGCTGTTCGACAGCCGCATCCGCAAGACTTCGAGCGTCAGCGACATAGCGGTGCTGCTGATCCTGTTCGTCCAGCTCTCGCTCGGCATGGCGACGATCCCGCTCAGCCTCGGCCACCTCGACGGGCACATGATGGTTCAGTTCATGAACTACGTGCAGGGGATCGTGGTGCTCAACCCGCAGCCCGAGCTGATCGCGGCGGTGCCGCTGATCTTCAAGCTGCACATGTTCCTCGGCTTCACGATCTTCCTGATCTTCCCGTTCACCCGCCTGGTTCACGTGTGGAGCGCTCCCGTTGGCTACCTGTTCCGCAACTACCAGGTTGTGCGGACCAAGGTGCGCGCGCGCACTGGCGAGCGCGACGATGATTTGCCGCCCTACGTTGTGCGGCCGGTGGTACATTCGCAGGCTGCCCCGGCGCGGCGCAGGAAGGCGGCCTGAGATGATCAGCGTCAACGGCGTCACCATCACCGAAGCCGCAGTCGCGCGCGAGCTTCAGCATCACCCGGCCGGCAGCCGCGAGCAAGCGGCGAGGCTCGCGGCGACCGCGCTGGTCCTTCGCACCTTGCTCAGCCAGCGCGCCCGTGAGCGCGAGATCGCCGGCGCCGACGAGGAGCAGCGCATCGCCAACCTGATCGATTCCGAAGTGCGGGTTCCCGAACCGACCGCCGAGGAAATCGCTCGCTATTACCGCCGCAACAGCCTCCAGTTCATGACTCCGCCCTTGTGGCAGGCAGCGCACATTTTCTTCCCCGCCCGGGCGGGCGACGAGGACACGCGCGGCAAGGCACGAGCCGAAGCCGAAGCCGTGCTCGCGAGGGCGCAGGCAAACCCCAAGGCCTTCGCCGAGCTCGCCAAAGCTCACTCCGCCTGCTCGTCGAAGGATCAGGGCGGATCGCTCGGCCAGGTCAGCAAGGGCGACACCAATCCCGAGCTCGAGCGCGCGCTCGCGACGGCCGACGAAGGTTCGATCACGCTGGTGCCGTCACGCCACGGCTTCCACATCCTTAGGCTCGACCGCCGCGCGGCGGGCAAGCAATTGCCGCTCGAGCAGGTCAGCGCATGGATCGAGGACCATCTGCGCAAGACCTCGAAGCGCCGCGCGATCGCCCAATATCTGCAGCTGGTAATCGCCGGCGCCAGGATCGACGGGATCGATCTCGCCGGCGCCGACAGCCCGCTGGTGCAGTGATGCTGCTCGGCACGCTCATCAAGCACGTGATGCTGGCGCAGGGGCCGTTCGTCGAGGAGATCGAGGTCGAGGACCCCGAGCTTGCCGCGGCGATCGCCGCCGAAGCCGAGCGTCACGGCATGGACAGCCGCAGCTTCGTCGCCGACACCGTCCAGCGCTTCATGAGCCACGAGGACGGCGAAAGCTGGACGACGATCATCAGCAACATCCAGCGCTCGCTCGACCCCGGATTCGCGTTCATCTCGACGGTGATGCGCGCACGTCTCGACCACAAGTGCGACCAGCACGCCTGACCGGATGCCGGCGTTGCTTATCCGGCACGGAAATGCTGCCCGCCACGGGTAGCGCGGACGGGCGGGACGACGGCTGAGCAGCAGAAGGCCGCGGCGATCGCCTGAAGCGCGTCGCACAATGCCTTCCTGACGGGCTGCCTGCGGTTCAGCTCGAACGACACGAGCCTGCCGACGGCGAGCACCGGCCCGCAGGCCGACCGGCGTAAGCATTCGTAGGTAGCGACCCCGTGGATCGAGCCGTCGGGCGCGCGCGCCGCGAGCACGCCGCCGCCGCGGCGCATCAGCTCGAGCGCTTCGTTCTCCCACCAGTCCGGGAGCGGCTCCGCGCCTGCCGAGCGGACGATCGGCCAGGCATCGAGCAGCTTCTCATCGTCCAGATGCTCGATCCTGAATGTCGGCATGGCTGCATCTCTTTCGGTCGCCGGCATAAGGGAGAATGCGTATCGAGCGGTGCGCCAGATCATCCTATCCGATGATCCACGTCATTTGCTCGAGGAGGTGGAGCGGTGTTTGCAGCAGCGGAGCGGCATCTCGAAGCGCTTCCTGGTGGCCATCCCTGCCAAGGGTGCGAAGTGCGCGACAAGGCCGTTTGCGGCGTCCTCGACCGTGGCGAGCTCGCCCAGTTCAAGAGCCTCGGATGGACCTTGAAGCTCAGCCGCGGTCAGACCTTGTTCCACGAAGGGGACCCGGTGACGCGCGTGTTCACGCTCACCACCGGAACACTCAAGCTCTACAAGCTGCTGTCGGACGGCAGGAGGCAGGTCACTGGCTTCATGTATCCCGGCGATTTCCTGGGGATGAGCGTGGACGATGAGCACGCCTTCAGCGCCGAAGCGATCGAGGACGCCCAGCTGTGCTGGTTCCCGCGCACCCGCTTCGACGATTTTGTCGAGGAACATGCGCCGATGGAGCGCGAGCTTTATCGCATGGCGGCGCACGAGCTCGCCGCCGCCCAGCAGCAAATGGTGCTTCTCGGCCGAAAGACCGCGGCCGAGCGTCTCGCGAGCTTTCTGCTGATCCTTGCGCGTCGTTCAGAGCAGCTTCCAGGCGGGCCTGTCGACCTGGTCCGGTTGCCAATGAGCCGCTCCGACATCGCCGACTACCTTGGCGTGACCAAGGAGACCGTCAGCCGTGTTATTTCGGCGTTCCGGCGGGACCGGATGATTCGCCTGCGCGCTATCGACGAGGTCGAGATCGCCGATCGCGGCTGTCTCGAGCAACTGGCCGATTGCGCCGGCTGACTCGCGGCACTTCCATCTTTTGCATGAACCGCTCAGGACACGCCGCGCCATGTTGGGGATTGCCCGGCGCAAGGCCGATGTTCACATGAGGAGCGACGTTGCAGTCATCATCCTGGCCGGAGGCGACGGGCGCCGCATTGGCGGTGGCAAGCCGCTAAAGATGCTTGGCGGCGAACGGCTGATCGATCGTGCTCTTGAGCTAGCGCGCAATTGGTCCGACTTGGTCGCGGTCGCGGTGCGCGACTCTGCGCAGGTTGCGCACGCCGAGGCGCCGACGGTCAGGGACCGCGACCTCGCCGGGCCGCTTGGCGGATTGCTCAGCGGTCTGGACTTCGCGCATCGACATCGCCGCGCCTTTCTGCTCACCATTCCCGTCGATATGCCCTTCCTTCCTCGCGATCTGCTGGACAGGGCTCGCGGAAGCATCGGTGATCGTTGCTGCGCGGTTGCGGCGAGCGGCGGACATTTGCACCCTGTTTGTGCCCTCTGGCGATCTTCCGCGATGGCAGCTGCCGAGGCCTATGCCGCGTCGGGGCGACATTCGTTGAGAGGGCTGGCCGAACAGCTCGGCTTTGCGACCGTCGAATGGCCGGTGGAGCGGATCGACCCGTTTTTCAACGTGAACACGAACGAAGACCTGACTCAAGCCGCTCGCGCCGCATACTAAAATTCGAAAGGGCCTCGCTTCGGTGCCGGCGCGGCTCGGGAAGAAACTGGAGCGCTGCCGTCGAGACGGCGGGAGCATCAAGGAAGCCACAGGCCAAACGAAGACAGCCACCGACGCAGCCGGACCGTCGTTGCAAGACCACCAGGCTAAGGGATCATCAGGAAATCGGCTTGAGCTCCAAACCGAACCCCCAGTCGTCATCGCGAGCGGGTGTCATTTCGACGCCGCCGGGCGACACTGTGAGGACGTCGGCGTGGCCAAACCCCTTCGAATAATCCAGAATCGTCACGATTGCCGGATAGGCGCGCATGACGGCTGAATGCGAGGGCTTGGGCCGCTCCAGTCTCCGCAGGCCTGGATGCCGCTCGAGAAGCATTCGGACTGCCTGCTTGCGCTGCGCTGCGTCGGTGACTTCGGAAGCGTGCGCCGCCATCGACAAGGCCTTTATCGTCGAGGGGTCATGGAAGTCCCGGCCGATGGTGATCGAAACGCGATTATCCTTCTCGATGTTTTCAAACTTCTGGCCTTGCCGCGAGATCACGAAATAGAGCAGCAGCCCGTCGTTGGCGTAGCTGACCATGGTGTTTTGAGGCCAGCCGTCCGACCGAACCGTTGCGAGGCCCATCAGGCGGTTCTGGTCGAGAATCTCGACGGCCTTCTGTTCCATCGCAACCTCTCCTTGTTGTGCTGTCTCTGCCAGCGGCTCCTGACGCAGTCCTTAAGTGAATCTCCTGATTCCCGTGATCGCGACAAGTGTCGAATATCCGACTCGCGCTGGTACAGGTTCAACTCTGGCAGGAGAGCGATCATGCAAACCGCCGAAATCGTGATGAAGCAATCGTCGACGCCAATCGTCAAGCCGGCAACCGCGCCGGCCGGGATCAAGACGATCCTTTTCCACGTTCACAGCGACGACGGGTTGGCAAACCGGATCGAAGTTGCGCTGTCGATCGCAAGGGCGTTCGGAGCGCATGTCCAGTTCCTGCATGTCACGCCCATCGAAGCCTATACGGTCACCGACGCATTCAGCGTTTTCGTCAGTCCGCAGATCATGGCGGTTCTGGAGGACGAATCCGCGAAGCTTCGCGAGAAGCTGCAACAGCAACTCGCGAACGAGGATGTCAGCTGGAGTTACGAAGACGTAACCGGCGAAATGATGCGGCACCTCATTCAAAACGCCGCCCTCGCCGACCTGGTCGTCACCGGCCGCCAGCCGCATGAGCGGGAGTTCGGAGGACCGGGGATCACCCTGATCGGCGACATGCTGCACAGCATCAGGACGCCGCTCCTCGTCGTCGGCGACGATGCATCGAAGATCGACCCGTTTGGGCCCGCGATCGTGGCGTGGAATGGCAGCTACGAAGCGGCGAACGCATTGCGCGCCGCACTCCCTTTATTGAAAATCGCGTCATATGTCCGGCTGGTCACCGTTGAGGAAAAGAAGGGACAGCAGTTTCCGTCGACGCCCGCCCTCGAATATCTGTCCCGGCACGGAGTTCATGCGGAGTTGTCCGAGCGACCGCGCGTGATGGACACGGTGGAACAGGAGATCCTCGCCCAGGCTGCAATCGACGGCGCGAGCTACATCGTCATGGGCGGCTACAGCCACAGCCGGGCGGGGCAGTTCCTGTTCGGTGGGGTAACCCGGTCATTGCTCAAGAAGTGCTCGGTGCCCCTCTTCGTGACGCGGTAGGATGCGCGACGGTGAAGGTCGCTGGTTTCAGCAGCAAGCATACGATCGGCAGTTCCTCGACACCGCGACCCGCGGCCGGCACGAACTCCGATACCTGGACTGCCGCCTGACGATCGCGACCACCGCGCTGGTGAAAGGCTCGTCGGCCGCGAGAGCCCGCGCGGCTGCGTATGCCGACTCGGGCGAACTCCCAGGCGCCTACGGGCCATTGCGTAACGAGCCGCACTCACAATGGGGCTAGTTTTCCAATCTCGCTCGTGACCGGAACTGCGACATGATGAAGATATTCGCCCCTGTCGCTGCAATGCTGCTCGCCGCCACTGCCCCGTGCGCGGCGCAGGAGGTCGATCTCGCATCCGGCTCGGTCGTGCAGGCGGTCACGCAGTTGAAGCCCGGCGAGTATGTGTGGGCTCCCGAAGTGGCGCCCCAAGGCCCGATGCTGCTGATCGTCAACATTGCCACGCAGCGCGCGGTTCTTTTCCGCAACGGCGTTCCGATCGCGGCCACAACCGTTTCGACTGGCCGTCCCGGGCACGCCACGCCGACCGGCGTCTTCACGATTCTCCAGAAGCATGTGGAGCATTACTCGTCGATCTACGACAATGCGCCGATGCCTTACATGCAGCGGCTCACCTGGCAGGGCGTCGCGCTGCACGCCGGCAATCTTCCAGGCTATCCGGCCTCGCATGGGTGCATTCGTCTGCCGGCAGAGTTCGCCAGGCTTCTCTATGGTGAGACGAAGATCGGCATGACGGTTGTGGTTACCAGTGAGCAGAGCATGCCGCGAGTAGCTCCAGCGCCTGCCATCTTGTCGCGAGGCGCGGCGGCGACGGAGTTTGACAGCGGTCTCGTGTGGGAACCTGCAAAAGCTCCGGAGGGACCGGTTTCGATACTCGTTAGCGCGGCTGACCGACGGGCGATCGTGCTCAGGAACGGACTGGTCATCGGGTCGGCGCCGGTGAGCGTGGATGGGCCAGTCACGGGAACATGGGCCTACGCGCTCAGGAATATCGATGCAGCGGGACAGCATTGGGTCCGCATGACGCTGTCTGCAAAACCCGGTGCTGGCGATGAAATAGCCAAGAGCGAGTGGTCGCGCTTTCACGCAAGCGACGATTTTCGGCGCGCCGTCGCTGGAATCATCGTGCCGGGCACGACCATCATCGTGACTTCCGATTCGGTCGCCGGGAACATCGTCGAACCGCTGACAATCCTGGAAGGGCCGCAGCAATGATCGCTGCGATGCTGCTGATGGCCTTTCAAGCGGGCACGGCAACTGCCGCGGACATTCGCGGAGAGTGGGTCAACAAAGGACCGACGGCAATCATCCGCATCGCTGAATGTCCGACCGGCCTCTGTGGCACCGTGATATGGAGTGCCCCCAAGGCCAAGCGTGACGCGGCCCGCGGCGGTACGGCCGAGCTCGACGGCACTGTCGTGATGTTCGATGTCGTGCCCGCATCCGAGCGGCGTTGGCGCGGCAGGCTGTTTCTCCCTGACCAAAATCGCACGGTAAGGGCGACTATTGAGCTCCGCGGCGCAAATCAGTTGCGAGTGAAGGGCTGTGAGCTGGGGGGACTCTTATGCAGGAGCCAGGGGTGGACCCGTCGCTCAGCAGGGTAGAGGCGCTGCCGGCTGCTCTGCCGCGGATTCGCGGCGGAAGCTACGGCCGCCGGTGCTTTCGCGCGTCTCGTGCAAGCGGCCCCAGACTGATCTTCCGACGCGGCCTGGAGAGGATGCTCATTTGACATCGCCAGCTTTGGAGCTTGGGGCTGGTCTCGCCGCTGGACTGATGATGGGCATCGAACGTGGCTGGCGGCTGCGGCGCGAGAAGAGCGGCACGCGTGTCGCGGGAGTTCGCACCTTCACCCTTCTCGGCGCTGCTGGAGCGCTCGCAGGGCTTCTGGGCGAGAGCATTGATCCTCTTGCTGCGGCAGCGATCGTGACGGCACTGTCGGCGCTCATCGTGATCGGGTTCGTTCGCGACAGCTCTCGAAAAGATACGACCAGCGCGGTCGCGGCGGTCCTTGCCATTGCCTTTGGCGTGCTCGCGGGAGCCGGAGAGCCGGCCCTTGCAGTTGCAGCGGCGGCAATTGTGACGCTGATTCTCGCCACCAGAACCCAATCTCACAAGATCGTGGCGCGGCTGAATTCGACCGATGTGCAGGCGTTCGCGAGATATGCGGTCATCGCTGCCGCGGTGCTGCCGTTCCTGCCAAACCGGTCCGTCGGGCCCCTTGGCGCATGGAACCCGTTCCAGCTCTGGCTGGTGGTCGTCCTGGTCACTGGCTTCTCGTTCCTCGGCTACATCGCCAACCGCACGATCGGTGAACGCCGTGGGGTGCTTGCGACCGCCCTGATCGGGGGCGCCTACTCTTCTACTGCTGTCACGGCATCGTTCGCCCAGCGGCTCGGTGCAGGCGAGGAGGGTCCGCTCACGGCCGGGATACTGATCGCGTCGGCCGTCATGTATTTGCGTGTGGTCGTCCTGGTGACGGTTCTCTCACCGTCGACTTTGCTCGCGCTTCTTGCGGTTGTTGGCCCCGCCGCGCTGGCAGGACTGGTGGCAGCTGCGGTCGCCTGGTTTCGCGCGCCGACGCAGCAGAGGAAGAATGTGCGCCTGACACGCAACCCGATCGAACTGCTCCCCGCCTTCGGATTCGTTGCAATCGTCGCCACCGGCGCACTGGCAACGCGTTGGGCCCAGCAGGAGTTCGGGCAGTCGGGAATCGCCGCATCCTTGTTCCTGACGGGAACCTTCGATGTCGACGCCGCGATCGTGACGCTTTCCGGCCTCCCCCTTGAGGCCATTGAGCGTGATCTGGCGGCTGTGGCGATAGCCGGGACGATCGTCGCGAATATGCTCCTCAAGATGGCTGTGGCCGCAGGTTATGGCGGGACACGCGGCCGCGCCGGCGTCCTCGGCCTTGCCGCGAGCACGGCTGTGCTGGCGCTCTCAGTGGCCGCCGGCCTGATGCTTCATATGAAGCTGTCATGAAACGCAGGTGCGATGATCCAGATCAGAGCCCCGCTCGTTTGCGCAGCTACCAACCATTCGTTCGCATTCGGGAATCTACGCAGTGTGCGGGTACCGTCTTGAGCAGATGATGCGGTCCCGAGCTTCACCGAATCCGGAAAGGATCGTGTCGCGCGGCAAACAGTCGTGAACGACGAACCAGGGGGATCCCATGCCCGAGGATGATGCCAGCTATTTCAACCATCGTGCGATCGAGGAGCAAGTCGCCGCGCAACGATCGAGCTGCGAGGCTGCTCGGCACCGGCACGAAGAACTGGAGGTAATGTATCGGTTCCGAGCTGCTATGCTCACGAAGCGGCCGCAGTGCTGGGCCGACGTATACGCCAAGGAACTTGACGCCGAAGCCGCCGAATCCTGCTGAGCGCGCAAAGCGGCACGCACAACGACGGAGTGTTCGATGGAACAGCCAGCAATCACCATCCTGAACGCCAATCGAATGATGACGATTGCGACGATGCGGCCGGATGGCTGGCCTCAGGCGACGATCGTCGGATATGCGAATGACGGCTTCCGCCTGTATTTCCTGATCTACCGCTCGAGTCAGAAGTTCGCGAACATCAAGGGGAACAATCGCGTGGCGATCACCGTCGCGCGCGAGCCATCTCAGCTTCGCGACATCGAGGCGGTTTATGCCGGCTGCGAGGTTCGCGAGGTCACCGAGCTCGCCGAACGCAGTCGGGCATGGCAGCTGCTGGCAAATCGGCATCCCAACCTCACCGATCTCGCGCCGCCCGAAGATGCCGAAGTCGCAACCATGGCTGCGGACTGCAAGCACGTTTCGGTGCTCGATTACAGCCAGGGCCTGGGCCACACGGAGACTCTGACGCTCGCGGGCGCTTAGAGTTACCGATCGCTGCGCCCCGCTGCTGAGAGCGTATCGCGCCTGTATCGCAAACAGCTCAGTCTCGGGATCGGAATGGCTGTTGTGTCGAGATAAGGTGATGCCTCGCCGGACGCGAGCTGTGCATGATGCCGCCGAAGACTTGGCGCAGGCGGGCTGCAGCCCGGCAGCCAAGCCGCTCAGCGTTGACGCCAATCAAGTATGGGAACGGCTGCTCGTGCGTGCCGCGTTGAGCCTGAGTGCGGCGATTCCGGTGGATCAGAAATAGCGGCTTGAATCGCGGCGCCGCCGGCGGGGCCCCACGCATCCGCGCGCGGCAGTGAGCGTTCAACGCCCGTGCCGCAAATCTTCTCCCGGACGGCGGACACCTGGTTTCGGGCGGTGGCGCTCGGCGCGCTCGTGCTCGCCCTCGCCTTTTTCGCCGGCGCCTTCGCCTTCGCGCGCTCGCAATATTGGGACAATGTCGCGCTCGCGCCGCAGCAGCCGGTGCCGTTCAGCCACAAGCACCATGTCTTGGATGACGGAATCGACTGCCGCTATTGCCACAGCACGGTCGAGACAAGCGCCAACGCGGGCTTCCCAGCGACGCACGTCTGCATGACCTGCCATTCGCAATTGTGGACCGAGGCCGCGCTGCTCGCACCGGTGCGGCAGAGCCTTGCCGAGAACCGGCCGATAAATTGGCACCGCGTCGCGCGGGTGCCCGACTATGTCTATTTCCGCCACGACATCCACATCGCGAAGGGCGTCGCCTGCGTCGAATGCCATGGGCGCATCGACCGGATGCCGCTGACCTGGCGCGCCAAGGCCTTCGAGATGAAATTCTGCCTCGACTGCCACCGCGACCCCGCGCCGCACCTGAGGCCGCGCGAGGCAGTGTACGACTTCGACTGGAAGCCGCCTGCCGATCACGCCGCGCTGGGCCGCAGGCTGATGGCGGAATATCACATCAAGTCGCCGGCGGAGCTGACTTCGTGCGGGACGTGCCACCGATGAGCGGCAAGAAATTCTGGCGTTCGCTCGAGGAGTATCAGCGCAGCGACGCGTTCGGCGAGATGCTCGAGGCCGAGTTCCCGTCGCTGTTCGAGTTGTGGACGGTCGACCGGCGGCAGGTGCTCCGGGTGATGGGCGCGTCGCTCGCGCTTGCGGGGATGAGCGCCTGCAAGCCGGTGCGATCCGACGACGTGGTGCCGTTCGTCAACCGGCCCGAAGGGTTCCTCGAGGGCCGCACCGACCATTATGCGACTGCGGTCCTGTTCGAAGGCTTTGCGCAACCGGTGCTTGCGACGACGTCGGCGGGGCGGCCGATCAAGCTCGACGGCAACCCCGAGCATCCGGCACTGCGCGGCGGAAGCACGCCGTTCATGCAGGCGGCGATCCTCGACTTGTACGATCCCGACCGCAGCCAGGAGCCGCTGATGGGCGGGCGCCCGGCAAGCTGGGCCGATTTCGACGGACAAATGGTGGGCTGGCGCGAGTCGTGGCGCGCGAGCGGCGGCGCGGGGCTGCGCATCCTCATCGCGCCGACGACTTCGCCGACTTTGCTTCGGCAGATCGGAGAGCTGAAAAGCGCCTTGCCGCAGGCGCGGGTGCACCTGTTCGATCCGCTTTCCGGCTATGCTGGAGAGCCTGCGCCGCCCTTGCGGCCGAAGCTCGACGCGGCGCAGGTGGTGGTCAGCCTCGACGACGATTTGCTCGGGCCGGGACCAATGCAGGCGATCAACGGCCGCGCCTGGGGCGAGCGGCATGGCGACGCTCCCGCCGGCGAGCGCATGCGGCTGTTCGTCGCCGAGACGACGCCGACCCAGACAGGCGCGAAAGCGGACCGGCGGCTCGGCATCCCGCCGTCGCGGCTGGCGATGCTGGCGAGGGCGATCGTCGGCGGCGGCGAAGTGACGCTGAGCGATGCCGAGCTCGGCTGGGCGAAGGAGGCTCGGGCTGCGCTCAAGGGAGCGCGTGGGCGGTCGCTTCTGACGGTCGGGCGGTTCGCACCGCCGGAGCTGCAACAAGCGGCGCTCCAGGTGAACCAGGCGCTCGGCAATGTCGGCAGCACGTGCGAAATCGCGCCGGCGCTGACCTATGTCGCGGAACCTGGCGGCTCGTTCCTCGATCTGGCGCGCGACATCGAAGCGCGGCGGGTCTCGGCCTTGTTCGTGCTCGGGCCGAACCCGATCTATCAGGCGCCGGGCGATATCCCCTTCGCTGCGCTCTATGCCAAGGTGCCGCTGCGCGTGCACGCCGGGCTTCACACCGACGAGACGGCGGCGATCAGCAACTGGCATCTGCCGCTGCCGCACGCGCTCGAAGAGTGGAGCGACGCGCGCTCGCCCGACGGGCTGGCGACGATCGTCCAGCCGGTCGTGCGGCCGATGTACGACAGCCGCTCGCTGCACGAGATCGTCGCGTCCCTGACCGCCGACGCGATGCCCTCTGCGCGCGACATCGTGCGGCAGACGTGGGCGGGGCAGCTTGGCGACGAGGCAGCGTGGGCTGGTGCGCTGAAGCTCGGATTTGTCGAGGAGGGACTGTCCCTTGCAAAGGGACCGTCCCGCACTGTGCAGGGACAGTCCCCGCCCCTCCCGCGCGATGGCGAGGTCGAGATCGTCATCCGTCCGGACCCCACGATCCACGATGGCAGCTTCGCCAACAACGGCTGGCTGCAGGAGCTGCCCAAGCCCCTGTTCAAGACGACCTGGGAGAATGTCGTCGCCATCTCTCCGCGGCTCGCGGCGGAGCTGAAGGTCGAAAGCGGCGACGTGGTCCGCGTCGAGAGCGGCGGGCGCGCGGTCGAGGGACCGGCGTGGGTGCTCCCCGGACAGCCGCAGCGGGTCGTCACGCTCTACCTTGGCTACGGACGCAAGCGCGCCGGGCGGATCGGCACCGGCATCGGCTATGACGCCTTCCGCCTGCGCGGCGCTGCGGAGCCGTGGAACGCAGTCGGTTCCGTCAAACCGACGGGTGAGCGCGTGAAACTCGCGACAACCCAGGAACAGCATCTCATGGACGCGGAAGGCGCCGACCTCGTCCGCACGGTGACGCCCGAGCATCCGTCTGCCCTGCGCAGCGAGGAGGAACTCGACCGCTCCTCCTTCTACCCCGAATGGCCGAAGCACGATCCGGCGTGGGGTATGGTCATCGACCTTGATCGCTGCATCGGCTGCAACGCCTGCGTGCTCGCCTGCCAGGCCGAGAACAACATCCCGGTCGTCGGCCAGCACCAGGTCTACGAGGGGCGCGAAATGGCGTGGCTCCGGGTCGACCGTTACTATGCCGGCGATCCCGAAGACCCCGAGACCCATTTCCAGCCGGTGCCGTGCATGCATTGCGAGCAGGCGCCGTGCGAGATGGGCTGCCCGGTGCACGCGACGGTGCACAGCCCCGACGGGCTCAACCTGATGGTCTACAACCGCTGCATCGGGACGCGGACCTGCTCGAGCTACTGCCCGTACAAGGTGCGCCGCTTCAACTGGTTCGACTACACGACCGACGCGCCGAGCCCGACCGAGGCCCAGCGCAACCCCGACGTCACCGTCCGCGGCCGCGGGGTGATGGAGAAATGCACCTACTGCATCCAGCGGATCGAGGGCGCCAAGGTTGAGGCCGACATCGCGAACCGCCCGGTGCGCGATGGCGAGGTGAAGACCGCCTGCCAGCAGGCCTGCCCGGCGCAAGCGATCAGCTTCGGCAACCTCGCCGACGCGGACAGCGCGGTCGCGAAGCAGCGCAAGAGCCCGCGCAATTATTCGCTTCTGGGGGAACTCGGCACGCGCCCGCGCACGACCTATCTCGCGAAGATCGGGGAGGAACGCGATGGCGAGTAGGACTCCCGTCATCCCGCTCAGCGAATCCTTCGGCGACATCACGCGCGAGGTCGCGCGGATCCCGCTGCACATGCCGGCGCGGACCCCGTGGCTGATCGCCTTCATCCTCAGCCTCGCGTTGCTGTCGCTGTTCCTCGCCTCGATCACTTACCTGTTCGCGCGCGGGGTCGGCATCTGGGGCCTCAACATCCCCGTCAACTGGGCGTTCGCGATCCACCTTTACGTGTGGTGGCTGGGGCTCGGGCACGCGGGGACGCTCATCTCGGCGATGCTGCTGCTGATGGGCCAGGACTGGCGCAACAGCCTCAACCGCTTCGCCGAGGCGATGACGGTGTGCGCGGTGATCTGCGCGGGGATGGAGCCGATCATCCACCTCGGCCGGCCGTGGTTCGTCTACTGGATGTTCCCCTATCCCGCGACGATGGGCGTGTGGCCGCAGTTCCGGAGCCCGCTCGAATGGGACGTGTGGGCGGTGATGACCTACCTGATCGTCTCGATCCTGTTCTGGTACATCGGACTGGTCCCCGACCTGGCGACGGTGCGCGACCGCGCGCGCAAGCGCGGCTGGCAGCTGTTCTTCGGCATCTTCGCATTGGGCTGGCGCGGGTCGGCGCGGCACTGGGCGGTGTGGAACAAGACCTATCGGACGATCGC
>DASSOE010000044.1:0-14353 GCA_035700945.1 Sphingomicrobium sp.
GACGAATTCGGGACTCCGCGCGCCTTCGAGAAGAATGTCGAGTTCGAATATGAACGCAACGGCGAGCGCTACGAATTCCTCAAATGGGGAAGCCAGGCGTTCGACAATTTCCAGGTCGTCCCGCCGGGCACCGGGATCTGCCACCAGGTGAACCTCGAGAATATCGCCCGCTGCGTCTGGACCAGCGAGGGCGAGGATGGCGTGGCCCTGGCCTATCCCGATACTTTGGTCGGAACCGACAGCCACACGACGATGGTCAACGGCCTCGGCGTGCTCGGCTGGGGAGTCGGCGGGATCGAGGCGGAAGCGGCAATGCTCGGCCAGCCGGTGTCGATGCTCATCCCGGAAGTCGTCGGCTTTCGGCTCGACGGGCAGCTCAACGAGGGCATTACCGCGACCGACCTGGTGCTGACCGTCACCCAGATGCTCCGGCAGAAGGGCGTCGTCGGCCGCTTCGTCGAATTCTACGGCCCCGGCCTAGACCATTTGCCGCTCGCGGATCGCGCGACCATCGCCAACATGGCGCCGGAATATGGAGCGACCTGCGGCTTCTTCCCGATCGACGAGCGCACGGTCGACTACCTCCGCCTCACCGGCCGCGACGAGGAACAGATCGCGCTGGTCCGCGCGTATTGCCAGGCGCAGGGCCTGTGGCGCGACTCCTCGACCCCGGAGCCCCTGTTCACCGACACTCTGGAACTGGACATGGGGTCGATCGAGCCGTCGCTCGCGGGGCCCAAGCGGCCGCAGGACCGGGTCCTGCTCAGCGGATTGGACGAATCGTTCAACGACGACCTGGAAAAAATCTATCACAAGCAGGACGACCCGCGGGTCCCGGTCGAAGGCAGGGAGCACGATCTCGGCAACGGCGACGTCGTCATCGCAGCGATTACCAGCTGCACCAATACGTCGAACCCCTCGGTGATGATCGCCGCCGGCCTGATGGCGCGCAACGCGCACGCCAAGGGGCTGACCGTGAAGCCGTGGGTGAAGACCAGCCTTGCGCCGGGAAGCCAGGTCGTCAGCGATTATCTCAAGGAGAGCGGCCTCAGCGATGACCTCGACGCGCTGGGCTTCGATCTCGTCGGCTACGGCTGCACCACCTGCATCGGCAATAGCGGCCCGCTTCCCGAGCCGATCAGCAAGGCGGTGAATGAGAACGACCTCGTCGCCGTCAGCGTGCTTTCCGGAAACCGCAATTTTGAAGGCCGGGTATCCCCCGACTGCCGTGCGAACTATCTCGCCTCGCCGCCGCTGGTCGTCGCTTACGCGCTCAAGGGCACCGTTCGCTCCGACATGGTGAGCGAGCCGCTCGGCACCGGCTCGAACGGGCAGCCGGTCTATCTCAAGGACATCTGGCCCTCGAACGAGGAAGTCCGCTCGCTGATCGACGCACACGTCCATTCCGAGATGTTCCGCCGCCGCTACGCTGACGTTTATCAGGGCGACGAGCGCTGGCGGGGCATCGAGGTGACCGGCGGCGACACCTACGCCTGGCCGGCGGAATCGACCTATATCCAGAACCCGCCTTATTTCACCGGCATGACGATGCAGCCTGTTCCGCCGCCCGACATCGAGCGGGCGCGGCCACTGGCGATCTTCGGCGATTCGATCACCACCGACCACATCTCGCCCGCCGGCGCAATCAAGCCCGACAGCCCTGCCGGCCGCTATCTGCTCGAGCGGGATGTCAGCCGCGGACAGTTCAACAGCTACGGGTCGCGCCGCGGCAACCATGAAGTGATGATGCGCGGCACCTTCGCCAACATCCGCATCCGCAACCGCATGCTCGACAATGTCGAGGGCGGCTTCACGCGCTACGCGCCGACCGGCGAAGTGATGCCGATCTACGACGCGGCGATGCTGTACAAGCAGGACGACCGCCCGCTGGTGGTCGTCGCCGGCAAGGAATATGGCACCGGCAGCTCGCGCGACTGGGCGGCCAAGGGCACGATCCTGCTCGGGGTGCGCGCGGTGATTGCCGAGAGCTTCGAGCGCATCCACCGTTCCAATCTTGTCGGCATGGGCGTGCTTCCGCTGCAGTTTCGCGACGGCGAGACCGCCGCGACGCACGGCCTGACCGGGCTCGAAAAATATACGATCACCGGCATCGCCGGCGTGAAGCCGCGGCAGGACGTCGAGGTGAAGGTCAGCCGCGACGACGGCGAGGAATTCTCGTTCACCGCCCGCTGCCGGATCGACACCTACAACGAGCTCGAATATTTCAACGCCGGCGGCATCCTTCATTACGTCCTTCGGAGGCTGGCGGCCGCGTGATCGCGTTGCCCGCCTGGGACCTCACCAGATGGCTGGTCGAGATCGCAGGCTGGGGCGGAGCGGTGCTGATCCTGCTCGCCTATCTGCTGCTGTCCGCGGGCAGGCTGACGGGCCAGTCGCTGACCTACCAGCTTATGAACGTCGTCGGCGCCGCCGGCTTCGTCGTCAACGGCTGGTGGCACGGCGCGCTGCCGAGCGCCGTACTCAATGTGCTGTGGCTGATGATCGGAGCGATCGCGTCGTGGCAGATCCTCGCCCGCCGCCGAACAAGCTGAATTAATCTATCAGAGTCTTCCTGACAGCTAACAAATAAGTGGCTAGGAGGCTCTCAGCTGATCGAGCAGGCGCTGATTCACTTGCGCCCGCTGGCGAGCGATGGTGCCGAGTATCTGTTGGCGGAGCCGTTCGAACTCCGGATTGTCCTTGAGACTGGCGAGCGCCGGGTCGGATCGGAGATCGGCGAGAAGCTCGGGCGCTTCCGGAAGGAAGCCGCGGCTGATCGCACTGGCCAGAAGTGGAACCGCATCCGCCGCGCGCCCCTGGACCGCATAGATGCGGGCCAGAAGCACGCTATTGAGCGGGTCGCTCCCGGTCCGCTTCCTGACCGTCGCTTCGGCAAGCGAGAGCAGCGCCTTCGCCTTTTCGGCATGCCCGTTCTGCTTGAGCGCCTCGGCAATGAGCGGGGCTGTGTAGAGGAAATGATTGTCGTCGGTCGCATCTCCGTGCGCGAGGCTGAAGAAGGATTCGGGGGACATTTTCAGCGAGAGATAGAGGTCGGCGAGCGTCTTGCCGCGTCCGCTCAGCAGATAAAGGCGGGCGGCATTCTCGGTCAGCGGCGCGAGCGTGAAGAAGGTCCGTGCGTCGATGTGGTGGCTTTCCATGAGGTCGAGCCCCTTCGGATCGAGCCGCCACAGAGCAAGAGCGAAATCGGGCGCGGGCCCGAGCTTGTTCGCTTCTTCCATGAATCCAAGCTGGAGCAAGACGACCCACAGGTCGGCGCCGATCGCGCCACGAGCTTCTTTCCGGCCCGTCTTCCAATAGGCCAGTCCAATATTTGCGGCTTCGGCGAGATTGCCACTCTTGTAGGCGTTCTCGATCCGAATGGCGCTGGCGAGAAAGTCCGCACCGACGCGATTCTCTTCCGCCACCAGCTCTTCCATGGCCTTGCGGTCGCCGAGGTCCTCAAGGGCCGTGTAGAGGTTGAACACTGCAGGCCAGAAGAACGGCTCGATCTGAGCTGCGCGGCGATACGGTTCAACCGAGCCTTTGAGGTCCCCGGCGTCCCTGCGGACGTTGCCGAGCCAGGTCAGCGCCTGGAAGTCGCTGGGGTCGAGCTCGACTGCTCGTTCGATTTCCGCCCGGGCGATCGGCCCCTTCAATCCGAGTGACAATGCCAGCGCCGCATGTCCGGCGGCGAGATTGGGCGCCAGCTCGATAGCCTTGCGTGCGTAGGCCTCTCCGGAGCCGGCCAGCTTCCACGAATTCTGCGATGGCGGGATCGCGCCGATCACCTGGGCGAGCGCCGCCCACGCCGGAGCGAAGTTCGGGTCCATCTTGAGGACCTGCTCGAGCTCGGTGTGGGCGACCGTATAGTCTTCGGGGCCGGCGCGCTTCCTGATCTTCGTTCGTGCATCGTTGTAGAGCGCATAGACCTCACCGCTGGTCGCGATGTGCTCAGGTGTCGTGCCCCCCTTTTTCGCGAGCCGCCCCCGGATTCTACCCTCGATCTCGCCTGCGATGTCCGACTGGAGCGCGAACACGTCGTCGAGCTTGCGGTCGAAATCCTGGCTCCAGACCTGCTCGCCGTCCTTCGTTCGGACGAGGGCGGCGCTGACTCGGATGCGGTCGCCCGCCGACCGTACACTGGCCTCGACAATATAATCGGCGGCCTTACGCGCCGCCTGATCGCCCTTCTCCGCGAGCGTCTGCACGCTGTTCGGCCCAAGCACCACGAGCTGCGGGTTGCGCCCGATGGCGGTGCGCGTGTCCTCCCAGATGCCCGCGACGAGGCTCGCGTCCTGCGCGTCGAGGCTGCGGAAGGGAAGCACGGCCACCACCGGCTTGCGCTCGTCGCCGGCGCCGCGGAAGGCGACCATCCACGCGCCGAAGAGGATGAGCGCCAGGATCGCCGCCGCGGCGTACCAGCGGTAGGGCTGCAGCCGCTCGCGGATCGCCGCCTTCGACGGACCGGCCGCCGCCTCCTCGCCGGAAACGAGCGCCTGGGCGCTGCCTTTCAACTTTGCCCAACCCGTGTGCGAAGTTCCGCCGCGCCAGCCCTTGAGGTCCGCGCACTGGATCTGGTTGAACGGCATCGGCGGCATCGTGCCGTCGAGCTGTGCCTGAACGAGCTTCCCGGCATTGCGCGCGAAGTCCGCCTCGGCCCGCACCCATTGCGACTTGGCGGCGGTCTTCGACCACAAGACGACCACCGCCGTCGCCTGCTCGAGATTGCGTTCGATCACCTCGGAATAAGCACGGTGGGCGGGCAGGTCCGCGTCCCACCACACGTCGAGCCCGGCGGCCTGCAGCACCTTCGCGACGCGGCGCGCAACCGCCTCGTCCTGACGCGCATAGCTGATGAAAACGTCCGGCACGCCGCCGCCCCCGCGAAAGCGCGCACCCTATAGCACGAAACCCTATTGACGCATGCTAGTCCGCCGGCGCCGAAAGGGCGGGCCGCAGCCACTCCGGAACGACCGCGTCGTCGGGGATCGCGTCGACGCGTGCGTGGACGACCGACAGGCCGATGCCGGGATATTCGGCGCGCGACCGCTCCCCGCCGCCACCGCGTACCACGAACAAGCGGCGGTTGATCTTCTGCCGCCAGTTCATGCGGGCGGTATTCTCCTGGCCGACGAAGCAGCCCTTGGTGAAGCTGACGCCGTTCAGCTCGGCGGCGTTGCACTCGAGCCAGAGGAGGTCGCCGAGCTCGGAGCGGCCCTCGCAGACACCGAGCCGCAGGCGGTGCTCGAGCCATTTGTTCTCCTGCGTAGACAGGAGCCCAGACTCGTCCCGTTCGGGCCCTGCCCCAGCAGGGGTACGGGGTTGTAACCAACGCCGGCCGAGCGCCGCGAGCCGCGGGTCGGGAACTCCTTCGCGGCCGTCCGCGGACCAATGCACGGTGAGCGTGCTGTCGCGCCCGATCACGATTGGGCGGCGCAGACGGTAAATGGACAGGCGCCTGATCAGGTCATCAGCCGCTCCGCCCTCGCAATCCAGCAGGAGGTCGTCTCCATCTTCCCACAGGATAAAGTCGAACAGGCATTTGCCCTGGGGGGTCAGCAGCCCCGCCCAGACCGGGAGGGCGCCCGCGACGTCGCTGGTGACGAGCCCCTGGAGGAAGCCGCGCACGTCCTCTCCGGAGACGCGGAGGACGGCGCGGTCGGCCAAAGTCGTGGAGAGCTGGGTGGTAGCGGCCATGGGTCTCAGTTAGGGAGGCCCAAGTGGCTTCGCAAACGCTGACCATCCGCCGACCCGACGACTGGCACGTGCATCTGCGCGATGGAGACATGCTGCGCGCGGTCGCGCCTTTTACGGCGCGGCAGTTCGCGCGCGCGATCGTGATGCCCAATCTCGTGCCGCCAGTGACGACGCCCGAGGCTGCTGGAGCCTATCGCGAACGGATCATCGCTGCGGTGGGGCCGGACTTTACCCCGCTGATGACTTGCTATCTCACCGATGAGACGAAGCCGGACGAGGTCGCGCGCGGCATTGACGATGGGACGTGGATCGCAGCCAAGCTCTACCCCGCGGGCGCGACGACCAACAGCGCGAGCGGCGTCACCGACATCCGCAACATCGCTCCGGTGCTCGAGCGGATGGAGAAGATCGGGATGGTGCTGTGCGTCCACGGCGAAGTCACCGATCCCGACGTTGACGTGTTCGACCGCGAAGCGGTGTTCATCGACCGAATCCTCCAACCGATCGTGCGGGACTTTCCCGAGTTGAAGATCGTGTTGGAGCACATCACGACGGAAGAAGCGGCACAATTCGTGGAAAGCGCCGGCCCGACCGTCGGGGCCACCGTCACCCCGCAGCATCTCGTCTTCAACCGCAACGCGCTTTTTGCCGGCGGGCTTCGGCCGCACGCCTACTGCCTGCCTGTCGCCAAGCGGGAGAAGCACCGGCTCGCGGTCCGCAAGGCCGCGACTTCCGGCTCGCCCAAATTCTTCCTCGGAACCGACAGCGCCCCGCATGCGCGCCACGCCAAGGAATCCGCCTGCGGCTGTGCCGGCATCTTCAATGCCCCGTTCGCGCTGGAAAGCTATGCGGCCGTGTTCGGGCAAGAGAATGCGCTCGACAGGCTCGAGGCGTTCGCGTCGTTGAACGGTGCGCGCTTTTATGGTCTGCCGCTCAACGAGGGCAGTGTCACGCTCGAGCGCGCAGAGGTTCGGGTGCCCGAACGGATCGACACGCACGGCATCGAGTTGGTGCCGTTCCACGCCGGTGAAACCTTGAGGTGGCGATTGCTAGCGTAACGGATTGGGCGCATTCTCTTCCCCTCCCTGCAAGGAGACATCCAATGCTGATGCTTCTGCTTCTCGCAGCCGTGAGTCCGCCCGACGGCAAGACGATGGCGATGGACGACTGGCACACGCTGACCATCGTCTCGGTGGGGCAAGCCGCCAAGGGCCCCTATTATCTGGACGTCCACGCCGGCGACCTCGATGGCGATGGTCTGCCGGACGATGCCTATCTCAAGCTCGTCTGCTCGGACGGGAAGCTGCGGCAAGCTTCCTATGAAGTGAAGCCTCGCGATTCGGCGAGCGGAATGGCCAGCGGCAAGCGCATGCACAAGCCACTGACGGTGGTGAAAGAGTGGGGAGCCGCTTCACCGCAGCTGATGGCACTGAAACCGACCTACGATGTGAAGAGCCTCAAGGGAAACGAGCGCGTTGCAGGCGAAAGCTGGACCGAGCTGTCGCTCGCCAAGACGGATGGATTGTGCGGCGCGGCCGAGGCCGCGGCGGCGGCGGTCATCAAGACGAAGACGAAATCCAACCAGTCGAACGACTGACGCAAGCAGGCCGATCAGCCGCCGCCGC
The DNA here is from genome assembly GCA_035700945.1 of Sphingomicrobium sp. Classification (GTDB taxonomy): domain Bacteria; phylum Pseudomonadota; class Alphaproteobacteria; order Sphingomonadales; family Sphingomonadaceae; genus Sphingomicrobium. Next base: position 7,323 of record DASSOE010000044.1, read on the forward strand.
GCCCGGTCGCGCCGATCACCGCGGCATAATGGTCGGCCAGCCGCTCGTAGCAGGGGCAGGCGCGGCGCTCGAGGCCGGCGCGGTCGGTCACCCGCACGGTGCCGCGGCGGGTGACGATCAGGCCTTCGCCCGCCAGCTCCCTGATGACGGCGTTGACTGTCGTGCGCTGGACGCCGAGCAGCCCGGCGAAGGCCTCCTGCGTGAGCTCGATGCGGTCGCCGGCGCGGTCCTGGACGTGAAGCAGCCAGCGCGCGGCGCGCTCGGTGATGGAATGGAAGGCGTTGCAGGCGACCGACTGCATCACCGTCGAAAGCAAATAGTCCGAATAGCGGCAGAAGAGGTTGGCGATGAAGGGCGAGCGGCTCTTGGCGTCCTCGAGCGCCTGCATCGGCACTTTGAACGCGGTTCCGGCGACGAGCACCTCGGCGCGGGCGAAGGCCGGGGCATGGCCGCAGCTGACGATCCCGCCGACCGCGCCTTCGGTGCCGACCGAGGCCACTTCGACCGAACGGCCAGACCCCATCTCGACGACCATGGAAATCATCGTCCGTCCGACGGGGAAAAAGGTCGAGCGGACCTGCTCACCGCGCCTCAGCACGGCCTCGCCCGGGTCGAGTTCGACGAGGCTGCCGAATGGTTCGACCAGCGCGCGCGCTTCGCGCGAAAAGGTCGAAAGCAGGCGATTTCCAGCGAACGCCTGGTCAGCCTGGGAAAGCTCGTCTGTCGTCGTCACCTGCGCCATGTGCAATTCCGAAAGCCCGCAGCAATGTCGTTACGACCGCGAGTCGATGGGATAATGCAGGCGGGGCGGGTTTGCTCCATCAGCCGTTGACGGCGTCGACGATCCTGCGCCCGCCGACCAGCAGGCAGTCCGCCACCAGACGCAGCGGCGCGACGTCAACGAGGCTGCGGCGTTCGTCGATGAGGTCGACAAAGGTACGGTAGATGTCGGCATATTCGCCGATCCCGCTGTCGGCGCTCGCCTCTCCGTTGAGGATCAGCCGCGCGCCGCCATCTTCGAGGCGCACATTGGTGCCGTCGCTGGCCTCGACCGTGATGGTCCATTCCTCGCCTTCGGTCCTGCGCCAGTCGAGGCTCGCCGTGAGCGGGCCGTCGGCTTCCGGGCTGTAGAAAGTGACGTCGGCGGCGATGGCGGTTTGCGCATTTTCCGGGATGCTGAGGTCCGCGGACTGGACGAACAGCGAGCCGGGGAAGATTTTCGTCGCGATCGAGAAGGCGTTGATGCCGGGGTCGAACACGCCGAACCCACCCGGCTCCCAGATCCACTGTTGGCCGGGGTGCCATTTATGGACGTCCTCGTGCCAGTGGATTGCCATCGAGGCGATGCGCTTGCCCGCGAGCGCCCGGGCGGCCGCTTCGACGGTCGCATGGTGCTGCGCGTGCCAGGTGGTGTACAAGGTGACGCCGCGCGCCTGGGCGAGGCAGTCGAGGTCGGCGATCTCGGCGAGCCCGACCGTCGGCGGCTTTTCGAGCAGGCAGTGGAGGCCGGCCTCGATGCACGCGCGTGCGATCAGGTAGCGCGGCGCGGGCGGCGTGGTGATCGCAACTGCGTCCGGCCCCTCGCCGCTGCGGATCAGCTCGCGCCAGTCGGTGAACTTCTGCCCGACGCCCTGCCCGGACCGGCTCGAGCTCGCGACCAGCTCGAAACGGCCGTTGGCCACGATCGACGGCACATGCTGGTCCGCCGCGATCTTGCCGTAGCCGATGATGGCGATGCGGATCGGTTTCATCGCTTCGCGCCCGCGACATAGGCGCGCGCCCTTTCGAGCGTCTCGGCGGCTGACCGCCCCGGCTTGTAAAGGCCCGAGCCGAGGCCGAAGCCGCCGGCGCCGGCGTCGAGCCACGGCCGCATGTTGTCAGGCTGTATGCCGCCGACGGCCAGAACGCGAACCTCCCGCGGAAGTACCGCCAGGTGCGCCTTCAACACCGCCGGGCTGGCGCCCTCCGCGGGAAAGATTTTGAGCGCGGTCGCCCCGGAGTCGAGCGCCCGGAACGCCTCCGAGGGGGTGAAATAGCCGGGACAGGAAACCATGCCCGCGGCGGCAGTCGCGGCGATGACGTCTCCGTTGGTATCCGGAGAGACGATCAACTGGCCGCCGGCCCCCTTCACGTCGGCGACTTGCTGCACCGTCAGCACAGTCCCTGCGCCGACGAGCATCGAGTCGCCGAGTCGCCTGGCGAGCCGCTCGATGCTGACCAGCGGGTCGGGCGAATTCAGCGGCACCTCGATGATGCGGATTCCGGCTTCGCGCACCGCTTCACCGATTGACTCGGCCTCCGCGGGGGCGATGCCGCGCACGATCGCGATCAGCGGGCATTCGTCGAGACAGCGATGCAGCAGCTCTTTCGCGCTCACGTCATATCCTCTTCGCTATCTCCTGAATGCCCGCGACGAAGCATTGTTCACCGTCGAGCTCGATCGCCTCCCGGTTCGCCTGTCCGAGCGCGGCGGCGTAGAGCCGGGTGAGGTCGGGCCGGCCCATGACGACCACCTGCGCGCCGGTCGGGACGGCAAGGCCGATGCGCACGTCGGTGCCGATCAGAAGCCCGCTCGCGTAGGAGGCGGCATCCTCTTTCTTCATCTGGCCCAGCAGGACGCTGGCGCGAACCGAGAAAAGCTCCGCGGGCAGGGATTCGTTGAAGACGGCATGACGGGCCGCGGTCCGGAACGCGTCGTCGTCATCTACCGGCCCCTGGAGCAGGTCGGAGAGGATGCTGTGTTCTTTCAGCAGGCTGAACAGCTCGCCGGTCATCACCGTGCGGAAGCTCTGGATCCGCGCCTGATGGACCACTATCCACTTGTTGTGCGTGCCTGGGTGGCAGACCAGAGCGTTCGAATCGACCAGTCCGGCGGCGACTCCGCCGAGCAGCTGAACCTCCTCGCCGCGCATGACGTCGGCGCGGCCGTCGCCAAGGTAGGACAGGCCCGGGACGATCGCCTCGCGCTCTCCAACCCAGACGAGCTTTGCGACGACGTCGTCGATGGAAGCCGGGCAGGGCACGTATGGCGCATCTTTCCAGCCGCGGTTCGATCCGATCATCCCGGCAAGCAGCAGCGGCTTGTCGCCGAGCTTCTGCCGGATTTCCGCGACGGCGGCCGGGAAGTCGACGGACTGGAGAGACAGGACGCCCTTGCCGTCCTCGAACTCCCCGGCCTGCCGGCCGTCGGAATCCACCAGATAGGCGCGACGGTTGGTCGTGCCCCAGTCGACCGCAATGAAACCATCTGTCCAGCGCATGCTTTTTCCGCCCATTACCGGAAAACCTCGCGGATGCGACATGGCTCCCGAGGTTTTCGTTTTTGCGCGAGTGCCGCTATCGAGCGCCAGCGCCGGTCCATGCGGGGACCTGTCAGTGACGCAGCAACGCCGTAGGAGAGTGACCCATCGCCAACTTCATGTTCGCGACCGGGATCGAGAACAGCATCCCGACGATCAATCACGGCAAGACGCGCATCGATGAAATGGCGGTCTGCGGTCATTACGAGCGCTGGCGGGAGGATTTCGACTGCGTCCAGGAAATCGGGATCAACTATCTCCGCTACGGTCCGCCGATCCACAAGACCTACCTCGGCCCGGGCAAGTTCGACTGGGAATTCGCCGACCTCACCTTCGCCGAGCTCAAGCGGCGCGAGATTACGCCGATCGTCGACCTGTGCCATTTCGGGGTCCCGGACTGGATCGAGAATTTCCAGAACCCCGACTTCCCGCGCCTGTTCGCCGCTTATGCCGGCGAGTTCGCCGAACGCTACCCGTGGGTCCAGCTCTACACGCCGATCAACGAGATGTTCATTTGCGCGGTCTTCTCGGCCAAATACGGCTGGTGGAACGAGCAGAAGAAAGACGACAAATCGTTCGTCACCGCGCTCAAGCATCTGGTGAAGGCGAACGTCATGGGGATGATTGAAATCCTCAAGCGCCGCCACGACGCCATCTTCATCCAGTCGGAATCGTCGGAATATTATCACGCCGATTCGCCCGGAGCGATCGGCCGCGCCGAAGTGCTCAACCAAATGCGCTTCCTCTCGCTCGACCTCAACTACGGCCGGCGGGTCGACAGCGGGATGTACCAGTATCTGCTCGACAACGGCATGACCCGCGAGGAATATGAGTGGTTCCTCGAGCACCGGCTCAAGCAGCACTGCATCTTCGGCAACGATTATTACCAGCTCAACGAGCACCGCGTGTTCGCCGACGGCCATACCGTCGCCGCTGGCGAGACCTTCGGATACACCGAGATCACGCGCCAATATTACAGCCGCTACGGCCTGCCGGTGATGCACACCGAGACGAACCTGTGGGAAGGCCCGCACGGCGACGAAGCGGTCAAATGGCTGTGGAAGGAATGGGCCAACGTCCTGCGCCTGCGCAACGTGGGCATCCCGACTGTCGGCTTCACCTGGTACAGCCTCACCGACCAGGTCGACTGGGACACTGCGCTTCGCGAGCAGAACGGCAACGTTAATCCGCTCGGCCTGTTCGATCTCGACCGCCGAATCCGCAACGTCGGGCGCGCCTACAAGCAGCTCATCGCCGACTGGCGGAACGTGTTGCCGGCTTCCAGCGTCTGCCTGGTCGTGCCGATCAAGAAAGTCAGCGGCCACCCCGACGGGGACGACGACGCGGCAGGGCGCATGCTGGATGGTGGCACCCAGGCGAGCGGCACCGAAGCATGAGCCAGCGAAAGATCGCGCGGATCGAGACTTTCTTCGCGCCGCCGCGATGGCTGTTCGTGCGCGTCGAAGCCGACGACGGCGCGTTCGGCTGGGGAGAAGCAAGCCTCGAGGGCTGGGCCGAAGCGGTCGACGGCGCGTTCGAGGCTTTTCGCGACCGCTTCGTCGGCGCCGATCCGTTCGACATAGAGGACATCTGGCAGGTCGGCTTCCGCGGCGGCTTCTATCGCGGCGGTGCCGTGCTCATGTCGGCGCTGTCCGGCCTCGAGCAGGCGCTGTGGGATCTGAAGGGCCGCGCGCTCGGGCTGCCCGTCTGGCAGATGCTCGGCGGCAAGGTGCGCAACCGCGTCCGCTCCTATGCGTGGATCGGCGGCGACCGGCCGGGCGAGATCGCCGCCGCCGCCGAGGTTCGCAAGAACCAGGGCTTCACCGCGGTCAAGATGAACGCCACCGCCGAGATGGACTGGCTCGGCACGCCAAGGGCGTTCGACGATGTGATCGAGCGCGTCGCCGCGGCACAGGCCCAGGGAATGGACGTCGGCCTCGACTTCCACGGGCGCGTTCACCGGCCGCTGGCGAAGCAACTCGCCAAGGCGCTCGAGCCGCTCGGACTGCTGTTCATCGAGGAGCCCCTGCTATCGGAGAACCCGGAAGGCCTGAGGGAGATCGCCAGCCTCGTGTCGACTCCGATCGCGCTTGGCGAGCGGCTCTACACGCGGTGGGAATTCAAGCCGGTGTTCGAACGCGGCACCGTGGACATCATCCAGCCCGACCTCAGCCATGCCGGCGGAATCCTCGAGGTGCGCAAGATTGCGGCGATGGCCGAGGCCTATGACATCGCCGTGGCCCCGCACTGCCCGCTCGGACCGCTCGCGCTCGGCGCGTGCCTGCAGATCGCCGCGTGCACGCCCAACCATGCGATCCAGGAAATCAGCCTCGGCATCCATTACAACACCGGCGGGCATGACCTGTTGAACTTCTGCACCGACAAGGCGCCGCTGACCCCGATCGACGGCTATCTCCCGGTGCCCGAGGGGCCGGGGCTGGGCGTCGACATCGACGAGGCGGCGGTGCGCGAGGCCGACAAGGACCGCCACCGCTGGCGCAATCCCGTGTGGCGCACCAGCGACGGCAGTTTTGCCGAGTGGTAGACCGGACTGCGCTCCTGCGAAGGCAGGAGCCCAGATCTCTTTTTCTGCGGCTGGACCCCTGCCTTCGCAGGGGTACGTTAGCCTAATGGCACTTGAAGCGCTCGAACGGCTCCAGGCAGGACTTGCAGCGCCATTGCGCCTTGCACGGTGTGGCGCCGAAGCGGCTGACTTCTTCGGTGTCGAGAGAACCGCATTGCGGGCATTCGGCCGTCGATGACGGGCTCGGCGGAGCGATTCCGTAGGTCTTGAGGCGCTCGCGGCCGCGCTCGGTCATCCAGTCCGTGCTCCACGGCGGGAACAACACGCGTTCGATGTGGACATCTTCGAAGCCCGCCTCGTCGAGCGCCTCGCGGATCATCATCTCGATGGCCACGGTAGCGGGGCAGCCGGTATAGGTCGGGCTGATCAGCACCCGCGGCGGATCGTCGGCGATGCCGCGCACGATGCCGAGGTCGGTGATGGTCAGCACCGGGATTTCCGGGTCGGGAATCTTCTCGAGCACGGCCATGATCGCCGCCTCGTCCAGGGTCTTTTCCACGACCGCGCCCATGCGGGCGAGTTTACACCCGTTCGAGCGCGAGCGCGATTCCCTGGCCGACGCCGATGCACATGGTCGCGAGCGCCAGCGTGCCGCCGGTACGCTGAAGCTCCAGCGCCGCCGTTCCGGCAAGCCGCGCGCCGGACATGCCGAGCGGATGGCCGAGCGCGATCGCGCCGCCGTTGGGGTTCACCTGCTCCGCGTCATCCGGAAGGCCGAGCTGGCGGAGCACGGCAAGTCCCTGCGCCGCGAAGGCTTCGTTGAGTTCGATCACGTCGAAATCGCCGATGTTCAGTCCCAGGCGCTTCATCAGCTTCTCGCTGGCCGGCGCCGGTCCGATGCCCATGATCCGCGGCGGGACGCCCGCCACGGCGGCGCCGACCACGCGCGCCTTCAGAGTCAGTCCGTTGCGCTTCGCCGCCTCCTCCGACGCGATGATCAGCGCCGCCGCACCGTCGTTGACGCCCGACGCATTGCCGGCGGTCACGGTGCCGTCGGGTCGAACGATCGGCTTCAGCTTCGCCAGCGCTTCCATGCTGGTCGAGCGCGGGTGCTCGTCCTTGTCCACGAGCACCGGATCGCCCTTGCGCTGCGGGATCTCGACCGCGACGATCTCTGCCGCCAACCGCCCGTTGGCCTGCGCCGCAGC
>DASSOE010000045.1:0-30576 GCA_035700945.1 Sphingomicrobium sp.
GCGGCGCAACCCCCGACCGGGCAACCGTTCAGGACCGAGTCGCCGGTGAAGGTGCCGGTGGTCTGCACCGCTTCGGCGAAATCGTCGCCGCCGGTGGTGGTGCCGCCGGAAACCGCGCGTCCGAACAGGACGACCGTCGCCGGCTCGGCACCCTCGTTGACAATGGTCAGCCCGCCGTCGCCGACGCTGATGCCGGCGGGCGAGTCGGTCGTGCCGCTGTTCTGAACCATCAGGCTGCTGCCGAGCAGGTCGACGAGGATCCCGCCTGCCTGCAGCGAGCCGGCCTGATTGTCGGTGCCGCTATTGGCGAAGAGCGCGTCGTTCCGGCCGGCGAAATTCGGGTCGGCCTCGAGCTGGTCGAGGATCGCCTGGTCGGCGACCCACACGTCGTGCGCGGTAAGGTTCAACGTTCCGGCAAGCGCGCCCGTGCTGTCGGTCATGCTGATGCTTCCGCCGGCGTCGGTGACCACCTCGATCTTGTCGCCGGCGCTGAGACTGAGCGTGTCGCCCGCGGCGGCATTGTTATAGTCGAGCGCGCCCAAGACGTAGATCGAGCCATCGGTGTTGAACGATATGGTGCTCACCGGCCCCCCGGTGCCGTACCCTCCGTAGCCGACATCATTGATCTGCATGTCGGGCGCCGGTCCGCCGTTCACGCCGATCGCGTTGATGACCATATTGTCGGCGACGATGCCGCCGAATTCCCAAAGCTGGTATTGACCCGGCGCGGGCGCGGCACCCTGATCGCCGATGATGACCGGCTGGTCGCTCGCGGCGTTCAGCGTGAGGAGATCGGTAAGCCCGAGCACTCCGAGCGAACCGTTCGCACCGACGTTGAGGTCGCCGGAGGTGACGGTGATCGTCGGCGCGGAGACCACTCCCTGGAAGTCGGCGAGGCCGCCCGCGAGGACGTCGACCAGCTGGCTCGCCGTGATGTCGCCGGCGGTGAAAGTGGTGCCGGCGGCAGCCTGCACCATGCCCGTCGTGACCGGCCCGCCGAGCGCGATCGACCCGCCGCTCGCAACCGGCTGGAGGGCGAGGACGACCGCCGGGTCGAAGGTGTCGTCGAGCCCGCCATTGTCAATGAACATCGATGCGTCGGCGAGATAGACGCGTCCGGTCGACGGCGTCGTGATCGAGCCGAAGCTCATGTCGCCGCTGACCAGCGCCAGGAGCACGTCGCCCGACGCGACATTGCCTGCCACCAGATTGCCGACGGTGGCGAAGCCGACACTGCCGGCGCCGCTGACGTCGCCGACGTTGATTGAGGTCCCCGACTTGATGACGACGGAATAGCCTTCTTCGTTAGTCGGGAGCCCCGGCCCGGCCGTGATGTTGCCGAGCGTCACGGCCCCGTCGGCTTCGCCGTCCACGTAATCTGATACGGAGACGTTGCCGCCATTGACTGCGCCGCCTGCCGAAAATTCGAAGCTGCCGGCGGTCACGTCGGTGAAGCTGATGTTCCCGTCCGATTCGAGCTGGAGCAGGCCGCTGACCGTGATGTCGCTTCCGCCTAGCGGGTCGTTGAGGTCGCTGCTCGACAGCAGGGTCAGATTGGCCAGATCGATGGTGCCCGGGCCGCAGTCGCAGCCGCTGGTCGCGATCAGGACCGATCCGGTCCCGAGATCCCCCGTTGCCGTTTCCAGGAGGCTGCCGGTCAGCGATCCGCCGTTGTAGCTTCCGACGCTGACCGAGCCCGCCGTCGCGACGCCCTGCGAGGCGCCAGTGCCGCCGATCGCGTCCGCGGAGACGAGTGCGTCTGCGAAATCCCCGCTACCGAAATCGATCGTCAGCGATGCATTTCCCGCATCGGCGCTGCCGCCGGTCGCGCCGCCGTTTCCGCCCTGCGCATCCGTGACGACGTTGAGGCCGCCCGACGATGCGTCGCCCCTGACGACGATCGATGCGGACCCCGCGTCCGCGCTTCCGCCATTGTCGGTACCGTCACCCCCGCGAGCCGACGCCGACGCCTGCAGGGTTCCGACGGCCGTCAAAGACCCGTTGATGGTGATCGTCGAGCTGCCAGCGGTCGCCGATCCGCCGTTCTGACCGTTGCCGGCCCAGGCGAACGAGGTCATGACGAAGCCGGCGACACTGGTTCCGCCGACTGACGCGATCCCGTCGATGGTGCCGGTGTTGGTGCCGGACTGCGCATTGCCGCCGTTACCGGAAACGGTCGTGCCCGTGCCGCCGTCTCCGCCGAACCCGTTCGCGTTGCCGAGGTAAGTGCCGGCGGCATTGAACGTGGCGCCGCTCGCGAGCGAGAAGCTGTTCGTGCCGCCCTGGCCGAGGCCGGCATCGCCGCCGGCTCCGGCCGAGCCGGTGCCACCGTTTCCGCCCTGGCCGCGGACAAAGGAAAGGATGTCGCCGGCGCTGAAGCTGCCTCCGCCGATCGACAGGCTGGTCGTGCCGCCAAAGCCTGTCCCGCCGAGGCCGCCAACGGTCGAGTTTCCGCCGTTCCCGCCCCAGCCGTTGCCGATCAGGCCAAGGGCCTGAAGGGATACACTGGTGACCTGCGACGTGGGGTCGACGATGAACTCGGCCGTTCCGCCGTGACCGTCGCCGCCGGTCCCGCCGGTGCCGCCGCCGTTCGCACCTCCGAAGCCGGCATTGGCGCCAGCGACGATGTCGGTGTCTCCAGCGACGGTCAGCGAACCGCCCGTTGCGAGGATCCTGATTAGCGCCGACCCGCCATAGGCATCGCCGCCATCGACCGCGCCGTTGCCGCCCTCGGGAATGCCGTCCTGGTCGACATCGAAGTTCGCCCACGCGGAGACGTGGAGGAGTCCGCTCACGTCCGCGGAGCCGCCGTCGATCGTGAAGTCGGCGTCGCCGCCGCGCGCTTCGCCGCCATTGCCGCTCGATCCGTCGCCGGCCGCGACATCGCTCGATACCCACACTTGAGGCGCAGTCAGTGAGCCTTGGAGGACCAGGGATGCCGAGCCGCCGGTGGCGTTGCCGCCGGTGGCGCCATCGCCGCCATAGGCCTCGCTTGCGACGCGGACATTGCCTGCGTCGAGCGCGCCGGGGATGTTGAGCGTGGCGGTGCCGGCATCGGCGTTGCCGCCGGCGCCGGTGGTTCCTGCGCCGCCGACCGCAGCGGCATTTATGTCGATGTTCGCTGAAGTGACTGTGCCCTCGATGAGCATGATCGCGAGATTGCTTTGCCCATTGCCCCCTGCGCCGGAGAGACCGGCGCCGCCGGCCCCGGAACTATCCAGAGCGACGTTGTTCAGGCTCGCCGTGCCGGTCCCATAGATTCCGAAGCCAGTGGTCCCGCCCAATGCATTGCCGCCGTTCGCGCCCGAGCCGCCGACGGCGCCGGCGAGAATGTTGACCGCAGTTGCGGAAGTCAGACTCGCGCCATCGAAGACGTCGACGCTGCCATGGCCGCCAAATGCATCGCCGCCGGCCCCATCGATCGTGCCGCTACCGCCGTTGCCGCCGGTCGCCTGTGCCGACGCAAGGATGGAACTTGCGTTCGTGTCGCCGCCGATGTTGACCCAAGCCATCTCCCCGGCAGTCGCGGAGCCGCCATTGCCGCCGGCGCCAGTGGTGCCGTTTCCACCCTGGCCGCCAGTGGCGTCAGCCGACACGGTGAGCGTGCCGCTGACCGTGAACGGCGCGACTCCGGTATCGACCAGCGCCGTCCCTGCGGTCGCGCTCCCGCCGTCTCCGCCGCTGGCGCCATCGCCGCCGTTGCCGCCGGTCGCAGCGCCGGTGAGCGTCAGGTCGGCGGCTGAAAGGTTCCCCAGTTCCCCGCCTTCGAGAAGCGCGGTGCCGCCCTGGGCGCTACCGCCCAGCCCGACCGACGCACTTCCGCCGGTCGCCCATGATTCCATCGAAAATGTGGTGTCGACGATCATCGGTCCGCCAATGAAGGCGTAGCTGTTGCCGCCAGTGCCGATCCCGCCTGCCGTGACTCCGTTGCCACCGAAGCCGCCGTTGCCCATGAACACCCAGCCGGCGTGGACCGTCCCGTTGACGTAAAGCTCGGGTGAGCCGCCGGTGCCATCGCCGCCGCTGCCGTTATCGCCGGCGCCGCCGAAGCCCTGGCTGGTGACCTGGACGCTGTTGGTGGTCGTGACCGTGCCGTTCAGATTGGCCGTGGACTGGCCGCCGAGCGCGCCGCCGCCATTCGCTCCCGCGCCGCCGAACGCAGACGTGTTGACGAGGATGCCGTCGACCAGCGCCTGGCCCGTGACCGTCAGGTCGGAGGTCCCGCCTTGCGCGGAGCCGCCGTCGCCGGATGTCGGACCAGCGCCGCCGGCGCCGCCATTGCCCCGCGCCCATGACGTCAGTGGTCCCCCCGTCGCTTCGCCGGCAACCGTCACCGTCGTGACACCGCCGAACCCCGCGCCGCCCGCGCCGCCCAGGACCGTGCCCTGGCCGCCGGCGCCGCCGTTTCCCTGGGCGTAAGCGCCCGACTCGCCAACGGTGCTCAGCACTCCGTCGACATTGAATGAAGCCGTGCCGGCACTGCCCGCGCCGCCCGCGCCGCCGGTGGCTCCGGAGCCTCCGGCACCACCTTCGCCGTAAGCGTCGACGTAGATACCGTAACCGTAAGTCGGGTCTGTGCCGAAATCGGCGGTTGCCAATGCCGAAAGATTGAAACTTGCGGTCCCGCCGCTTCCGGCGCCGCCTGTGCCGCCGGTGCCGGCCGCATTCGCGACGCCCGCACCGCCGAAGCCGATAGCCTCGACACCGCCCGCTGCTACGACGTCCAGCGATCCGCCCAGCTCTCCGAAACTGAGGTCGGCGGTGCCGCCGGTGCCGTCGCCGCCAAACAGGCCGTCGCCACCCCAGGCGTTGGCGTAATCGCCGATCGAGCCGGCGCTCATGCTGCCGCCGTTGATCGTGATTGAGGACGAACCCCCACCAGCAGTGCCGCCCTGCCAAGGCGAGTCGCCGCCGAACGCGGCTGCATCGAGGTTGACGAAGCCGGCCGTGGAAATGTCGCCGCCGTTGAGGATCGAGATCAGGTTGGTGCCGCCTGTTGCCGCGCCGCCCGTACTCTCGGAGCCAGTGGCGTCGCCGCCCTCGGCACGGCTGGCGACGATCACCGTGCCGGTGCCGTCAGCCACGCCGCCGTCGACCGTGAGCGTCGAGCTTCCGCCCGAGGCGCTGCCGCCGGAGACGCCGTCGCCGCCAAAGCCGGGCGCGTCGACAATCAGCTCGGTCCCGAAGGTCAGCGTCGCGCCGAGCGCGGCATTGACGGCAGCCTCGCCGCCCGTCGCGGTTCCGCCGGCTCCGCCCGAGGATTCACCGCCGTAGCCGAACGCCTGGGCACGAACGATGTCCGCGTCCAGCAGTCCCTCGACATCGATCGTCGCCGTGCCGCCGGTTCCATTGCCGCCTTGCGCCAGGCCGGATCCGCCGGTGCCGGCCGACCAGGCGATCGCCTCGTTCGCCGTCAGCGATCCGCCCGCCGCGACTCCAAGATAGGATTCTCCGCCCGTTCCGGCGCCGCCGGACGTCCCGGCGACTCCAGTCGATCCGCCATTGCCGGCGGTGTCCAGGAACAACCGGCCGAACACGTCGAATTCCGAATCCGCGTCGGCGATCGCGACCGCTTGGCCGCCGGTCGCGCCGCCCCCGGAACCGACCGAGCCATAGCCGCCCCACGCGGCCGCGCTCGATTCGAGATCGCCGCCGGCCGAAAGAAGACTGTTCGCGTAAGTTTCGACCCAGGTGCCGCCGCCAAGCGCGCTGCCGCCGAAGCCGCCGTCGCCACCCCACGCCTGGGCACCCATCCACACATTGCCGGCGACCGTGACGGAGCCCTTCGCATTCAACACCGCGCCGCCACAGAAGAATCCGTCGCCGCACGGGATCGAGCCGCCGCCGGTCGCGCTGCCGCCATCGCCCTGGCCGCCGCCAGCGCCGCCTGCGCCGCCATCTCCGCCCCACGCCGACCCGTCCAGGACGAGTGCGGCGAAGCTGGCGCTGCCGGTCGTGGCCGTGCCGCCGCTCGGATTGAAGCTGCCGGCCTGAGCGGTGCCGCCGAACGCGTTGCCGCCGGCGCCGCCATTCTGGCCGTTGCCTCCGGCGCCGCCGTTGCCGCCGTGCCCGGCTGCGTAGAGACTGACGTTGCCGAGCTGCAGCGCGCCGCCCGCGGCATCGGCGAGCACGAATGCGCCGCCTGTGGCCGGAGTGTTGGGCGGCGGCGTCTCATAAAGCCCGCCCTGGGCATCGCCGCCCGTACCCGCCAAAATCTGCACGCCGTCGCCGGCGCCGCCGGTGCCGCCATAAGCCTGGACGTCGAGCGTGACATCGCCGGCGCTGATCAGCGAGCTGGGCGCATTGGCCGCCTCCGCCTGGACATAGGCGATACCCCCTTCGGCATAGCCGCCGGCGCCGCCGAAGCCGAGGTCCGCATTGCCGCCCGTGGCGACGGCGTTGAGGTTGATCGTCCCGCCGATCTCCATCGAGCCGCCGTATGCGTCGAGGCCCGCGTTTCCGCCGTAGCCGGAACCGCCGAACGTTCCGGAGCTGCCGTGGCCGTTCGAGTTCGCGAAAATGTCGCCGGTGATTTGGATCGCTGAGTTCGCGTCCTCGGTCTCGAGCCGGACTCCGCCGCCCCGTCCCTCGCCTCCACCGCCGCCGCTGGATGACGCGACCTCGCCGCCACTGCCGTCGGCGCTGAGGCTGGCGGAGCCGAGACTGATGGTTCCGCCGTGCGCGAGAAAGGCCACCCATCCGCCCGTGCCGGAGCCGGCCTGGGTTCCGGTGCCGAAGACGTCGCCACCATAAGCATCGGCGTTGGCCTGGGCGCTTCCGCTTACCGTGAGCTTGCCGCCGAGTTCCGCATTGACGATGATGCTGCCGCCAAAGGCATTGCCGCCGGTCCCCAAGCCGCCGCCATTGGTCGAGCCGCCCCAGGCGGATGCGTTGGCGAGGAGGCTGCCCGCCTTGATCTCGCCGCCGTTGAGGCTGTGGAAGTTGATCGTCCCGCCCTGGCCGTCATAGCTGAACCCATCGCTGTTGGGACCGCTGAGAAAGGCGACCGCATCCGCTTCGAGCCGTCCGTCCACGGTCACGAAGCCATTGTCGGCGGTGACGTCGATCACGCCGCCGGTCGCGCCCTGGCTGTCGTTCATGCTCCCATTGGCGTGGAGACTTAGGTCGCCGAAGATGTGGACCGTGCCGCCGCTGTTGCCGTTGACGACGGCGTGGCCGCCGGCGCCGAAACGGTTCGCCCACAAAGTCGCATTACCACCGACACTCAGCACGTTGCCCGTGCCGCTCGCGAGCAGCATCGCCTGTCCGTTGACGCTCTGCAGCGCGAGATCCTGCGTGAAGCTGGCCGAGCCTGCCGCAGCGAGCGCCGATGCGTCCCCGGTCGCATAGCCGGTAACGGACGAAGTATAGGTGCCGGCGCCGATCTCGATATTGCCGAGCGGCGCATCCGCCGGGACGAAGACCGGTCCGTTGTCGCCCTCGAAAACATGCGCGCCCGAGGAAATGTAGATCGCGCCGTTCTGGACCTCGGCGCTCGCTGCGTCGCCGAAGCCGACCGTGCCCCCGAGCAGCATGGTCAGCGCCGTGTTCTTGGGAACCGCGACCATGTAGATGCGGTGATTGTCGCCCGCAGCCTGGTTCGCGGGACCGGTCGTCGAACCGGTGTGAACCACGCCGTTGCCGTCGTCGGTGCCGATATCGACCGAGATGTCGAACAGCCCCTGGTTCATGGTCATGGTGACCGCTTCGCCCGCCACATAGGCGGCGGAGCCGTTGACCTGGACGGTGCCGCCCTGCTCGATGCGCGGCGCGATCAGCGCGACGTAGCTGTTGTTCGCCAGCGCATTGATCTTCGCGGTGTCCGCAATGCTAATCTTCGCGTTCGGGTTGATCGCGTTTCCGAAGGTCGCGAAGAAGCTGTTGCTGCCCGGGTCGAGGCTGGTCGGCTCGAGCGTGGTCAGCAGCAGCCCGCCGACGTCGAACACTGCGGTCGAGCCGATGACGAGGCCGTTGGGGCTGTAGAACCAGATCTTGCCGCCGGTCGCTCCGCCGTCGACGAGCGAATTGACCGTTCCATCGAGCTGGATCGCGACCGCGCCGTCGGGGAGAATGCGATTGAGGACCGTGTAGTCGCCGGCGTTCGCGTCACCCTGGAACGTCGCGACGTTCCCCGCGGGCAGGAAAACCATGTTCCCGTCGGTGTTGATTTCGCCGAGCGGGTTCCAGTCGATCGTTGCCGTTGGCGACCCGATGTTGATCGTCTCGGTAGTACCGCTTGTCTGGTCTCTCGAAACGACACCGGTAGTGCCGGTGATCGAACCCCGGAAAGCTCCGGCCACCTGCGCGTGCGCTTTCTGCGGCGTCACCGCCACGGTGGCGATCGCCGCGGTCGCGCAGGAGATGAGCAGCTTGTTGCGGAGCGCCCGGTACGCGGGCTGCGCGGTGCGGATCATCGGTTACTCCAAGGCCAAAGTCGGGTGGTCAGCGAGACGAGGAAGCGCGGATCGGGACGGATGTTCTCGATCCCGACGCGGGTCAGGGGGACCGCGAGCGCGGCATCGAGCGCGAAGCGGTCGAAATTGATGCGCGCGCCGGCGCCGACAGAGTTCAGATGGTCCGACTGGCGGACGACGAACAGCTTGTCGTGGTTGCCGACGCTCGCATGGTCCCAGAAGGCATAGCCCTCGACCGCGGGCCGTTTAGCGCGCGACGGAACCCGGCTGCCGACGCGGATCTCGGCCTGCGTTCCGAAGCCCTTGTCGCCAAGCAGCGCGCCGGGATCGTAGCCGCGGCCGACGGTATAGTTGCCGGCGGAGAATTCCTCGAAGCTGAGGAGCGGCTTCCACGCATATTGGACACGCGCGCCGAGCGCGAGCGTGAGCTTGGGGATCGGACGGAACTCGCCGTAGCCGGTGTAGCGGAGGACGGCAGCGTCCGACTGTCCCTCGATCCGGCTCGGCGGCACCTCGCCCGGGCCCAGGCACTTCGCTCCAAGCGGTCCGCAATCGTCGGTGGCGCCGAAGACGTGCAGGCCCTTGCGAAGCTCGACCTGGTTGGCGACGCGCCACGGCGGCTCGCTGCCCGAATCGCTCGGCGTCGCATCGAAGCCGAGGCGCAGGAAACCGACCCGCAGGCGATCGCGCGTGAGTTTGATGCCGTCGAGCTTCACGTCCTGGTTGACATAGTCCATGCCGGCCGACGCGCGGACCGTCTGCGCCTGGCGGCGGACGATCGGGTAGCCGATCTCGAACGTGTTGAGCAAAGTCCGCGCGAGCACCCGCGAGTCGGGAACGGTCGGCTTTGCCCAGGCGTAAGTGAAATTGTCGCCGATGCTCAGCCCCTGCGGGCCGAGCCGAAAATCGTGGCCGATCTGCACCGTCTGCTGCTCGTGGAAATCGGCGGTGCTGAAGACCGACAGCACCGTGCGGTCGCCGAGGCCAGTCAGGCCGAACACCTCGCCGCGCAGCAGCCCGCCCCATGGACCGAGCGCCTCGGAACCGCCGTTCTGGACGTTGAAGTCGACATAGGCGGGGGTGCGCTGGACGGTGACGTCACCGAGGACGTCGCCTGGTTCGGTGCCCGCGGGGCGAAGCGTCAGGCGGACCGTGTAGCCGGGAAGGTCACTCGCGAGCAGCAGATAGCGCTCGGCCTCGAAGCGGTTGAACACCGGCTGCTTCGTCAGCTGGTTGAGGTAGCCGGCGATGATCTGCTCGGCCCCGGTCGCGTTGCCGCGCACGCGCACCTGGGTGAGGTGGGCCATGAGCACGCGGAAGCGGAGCGTGCCGTCGGCGATCTTCTGCTCGGGCACCTGGACAGCGGCGATGTAGCCGGCGTCGCGCAGGATCGTGCCGGCGCGGTCGCGGATCTCGCACACCACCGAGATCGGAACGTCGCGCCCGACGTAAGGTGCGTAAGCGCTCGCCAGTTGCTCGGCGGTGAGGCCCTTGAGCCCATCGAACTCGGCGCCGCGCAGGACGAAATGGATCGACTGATATTCGGGCCCGTCGAGTGCGCACGGAGAACGCTCGACTCCGCCTTCGACTTCGAGCTTGGACGCGCCAGGGACCGGCGACGGCGCAGGGGGGCGAGTCACTTCCTCGCGCGTCGGCGGAAGCGGCAGTGGCTGCGGTGGGGGCGCGGTCTGAGCGACTGCGGACGCGGGCAATGCGAGCAGGATTGCGGAGCCGAGCAAGTGCGCGAATCCGCGGCGCCGACTACGCACGACAGCCCACCCCTGAACGCAACCAACTTTCACCGGGGTGCCCCCTCCCCGCTAGAGAAATGCCGAGTCGGAATCGAATTTCTTCGCCGATTTAGAGCAATTTACCCGCAGTGCAGCAACACAAATTTAACTTTGATCATTTTTCTGTCCCTCATCATCTGTCCCGAAACTGGAATTTAATTGGAGCCGTTCGCGCGTTGGCGCATTGGTCGAAACGATGGCGGAACGGGATTCAACGCATCGATTGTCGTGGCCGTGGTGGGCGCCGTGGGCGCTGCTCGCCGTTGCCGCGACGTCGCTGCTGACCATCGCCGTGACGCTGAACGATATCCTCTAGGCGTGCCGCCCGCGGTTCCGCCGCAGCCGCCGCAAGCGGCGATCGTCATCACCGGCCAGGCGCTGCCCGAGCCGAGGGCCGAGCGGGTCTATGATGTGCAGCGCATCTCGCGTCGCGAGATCGAGCAATCGCCCAGTCACGAGCTCGACCAGCTGCTCAAGGACGTACCGGGCGTCCAGCTGTTCCGCCGCTCCGATGCACGAAGCGGCCACCCGACCAGCCAGGGCGTGACCTTGCGCGCGCTGGGAGGAAACGCATCGAGCCGGGCGCTGCTGGTGCTCGACGGCGTCCCCCAGGCGGACCCGTTCGGCGGCTGGGCCAACTGGCCTGCCTATGATCCGCAGACGCTCGCCGGAATCCGCGTGATCCGGGGGGGCGGCAGCGTCGCTAACGGACCGGGCGCGCTCGCCGGAACGATCGAAATGACGAGCCGATCCGATGCGGGCACCGCGGGCGAAATCGACTATGGCAGCCGGGACTCGCTCGAGGCGCGCGGGCGGGTTGGCGTCGATGCCGGCGGCGGCGTACTGAGCCTGTCCGCGCGAGGCGCGCGCGGCGACGGCTTCGTGCCGGTCACTCGAGCGACGCGCGGACCCGCCGACGAGCCGGCGCCCTATCGCGAATGGAGCGGCCGCGCGCGCTGGGTTGCCCCGGTCGGGAAAGACACAGAGCTGCAGGCGAGCCTTGCCGGTTTCCGCGACTGGCGCACCCGCGGGACCGATTTCACCGCAAACCGCACCAACGGCGCCGATGCGTCGCTGCGCCTGATCGGGCGCGGCGCATGGCAATGGAGTGCGCTCGGCTATTGGCAGTGGCGCAACCTGATGAGCAGCTTCGCGAGCGTGAGCGACGGGCGCGCGGATGCCAACAGGGTGGCGCTCCAATATTCGGTCCCATCGCACGGGCTCGGCGGCAGCCTTGAGGTGAGGCCGCCGCTGCCCGCGGGGATCGAGCTCCGCCTCGGCGCGGACACGCGCAGGACGAGCGGCGAATCGCGGGAGCTCGCCACTTTTGTCGGCGGAGAGCCGACCCGCCGCCGCGCCGCCGGCGGCGAAAGCTGGACAATCGGCGGCTATGCCGAGGCGACCGCCGATCTCGGACGGGCAACGCTCACCGCCGGCGCACGGATCGACCGGTGGAGCATCACCGACGGACATCTGTTCGAGCAGACGATCGCGACCGGTGCGGTCCTGACCGACGAGCATGACCGCGCACGCAGCGGCTGGCTGCCGACCGCGCGCGGCGGGATCGCGGTGCCGGTCGGCGGCGGGCTCAGCCTGCGCTCCGCCGCCTATCTCGGCTGGCGCATGCCGACGCTGAACGAGCTGTTCCGCCCGTTCCGAGTCGGCAGGGACGCGACGGCGGCGAACCCCGGCCTCCACCCGGAGCGGCTTGCCGGCGTGGAAGCGGGGCTCGACTACGCGCGGGGCCCGCTGCGGCTGTCGCTGACCGGCTTCGTGAACCGGCTCAGGGACGCGATCGCCAACGTGACCCTGGGCCACGGTCCCGGGGTCTTCCCGGGGGTCGGCTTCGTGCCTACGGGCGGGACCTATCTGCAGCGTCAGAATGTCGATTCGGTGAAGGTGCGTGGGATCGAGGCCTCGGCCGAATGGGTCGCGGGACCATGGTCGCTCCGCGCCGGCGCGAGCCTGACGCATGCGCGGATGGGGGGAAGCGGCGCCGCAAGCTTCCTCGACGGCCTGCGCCCGGCGCAGACTCCGAAGTTCGCCGGGACCCTGGCGGCCGGCTGGGAGAAGGGCGGCAAAGGCGCGCAGTTGATCGCACGCCACGTCAGCGCGCAGTTCGACGACGATTTGAACAGCGACGTGCTGAAAGGCGCGACCACCATCGACGCCTTCGCCTCATGGCCGCTGACCGACCGGCTGCAACTGATCGCCCGCGGAGAGAATCTGACGAACGCTCTGGTGATGGCGGGCATCAACGGCGACAGCTCGGTCGAACGCGCAACGCCGCGCACGTTGTGGATCGGCCTCAGGCTCAGATGAGGAGGACCCGGTTGAACGAGCGCGCCGAAGCACTCGGCAAGGTGCCGGCGATCACGCTCGGCTTCTGGATCATCAAGATCCTCGCGACCACGCTCGGCGAAACAGGGGGCGACACGGTCAGCATGAGCTGGCTCGGCGAGACCACGCCCGAAGCGGGGCAGGCCGGCGTCAACGGCTATCTCGTCGGGACCGCGATGTTCGGCCTGTTGCTGGTTGGTCTTGTTGCGCTCCAAATCCGCGCGAAGAAGTTCAACCCGTGGCTCTACTGGGCGACGATCATCGCCTCGACGACCTGCGGAACGACCCTTGCCGATTTTGCCGACCGGTCGCTCGGCATCGGCTATCCGGGCGGATCGCTGCTGCTTCTCGCGTGCGTCCTCCTGTCGCTGTTCGCGTGGCACCGCGTCCTCGGGACCGTCGACGTGAACAGGATCACGACCCCGCGCGCAGAATCTTTCTACTGGCTCACGATCACCTTCTCGCAGACCCTCGGCACGGCGCTCGGCGACTGGGCCGCGGACGACTTGAGCGAAGGCGGGTGGGGTTTCGGCTATTCAGGTGCCGCGCTGCTGTTCGGCGGCGCGCTGGCAGTGCTCGCGATCCTTCATTTCACCACCAGGACCAACCGTGTGCTGCTGTTCTGGGCTGCATTCATCCTCACTCGTCCCCTCGGAGCGACCGTGGGAGATTTCCTCGACAAGCCGGTCGCGAGCGGCGGGCTCGATCTCAGCCGCCCGATCGCTTCGCTCGTGCTCGCGGCCGCAATCCTCATTCTCATCATGGTTGTGCCGCAGCGGCCTGGAGCGCACCCGACAGCCGAGCCGGCGTAATACGCTATTTCGCGCGGGTGTAGAGGAACGCCGTGATGTCGCGCGCGTCCTCAGCGCCGACATTGAGGTCGGGCATGGCCGTGCCGGGCGACACGTGCTGCGGATCGCGGATCCATTTTTCCATGTTCGCCGGCGTGTTCGACAGACGGCCGGCGATGATCACGCGCAGCGCGACGCCGTCGAGCGGCGGGCCGACCATGCCGGTCGCGGTGCGGACGTTCTTTAGCGCGTGGCAGCTTCCGCAGCCGTACTGGATGAACATCGCTTCGCCGCGCCACGGATCGCCGCCCACCGCCGCGGCCGCATGGCGGCGCAGCTGCGTGCGTTCGTGCGCATATTCCCACGCAATCGCGACGAGCGCGATGACCAGCAGCAGGCCGGCGACGATCGCGAAGAAGAGCTTAGTGGAGATCGAGCGCAGCATGCGCATCTCCCTCCGACGCTTTCAGCCATTTGTACGCGAGCGCGAGCGCGGCGGCGCCGTGCACGAGACCGCCCGGGATCCACATGATGAGGCCGGCGAGCCGCTGGTCGTCGACCGGATCGAGGCCGATGCCCGTCATCCCCATCGCTGCATAATCGGCGTACCACGGGCTCGACGAAAAGCTCATCAGCGCGCCGAGCGCGCCGCCGATCAGCGAGGTTGCGAACAGGCAGGCTGCCGACGCGCCATAGCCGGAACCACGCTCGCGCGGGTAAAGCATCGCCCACCAGAAGAGCAAGGAGCTGACGAAGAAGCAGGCGTGCTGGGCGATGTGCCAGCCGAAATGGTCCAGCGCGCAATCGAATAAAAGCGGCGCGTGCCACGCCCACAGAATGACGGCCTGCACCGCGGTCGCGGTGACCGGCTCGGTAAGGCGCTTCCACAGGCGCTGCAGCGGCGACTTCCAGCTGCCGCCGAGCGACTGCCGGAACGGCCGCGGCAGGCCCCAGGCGAGGACTCCGCCTGCGCTCGAAGCAGCGAGCAGGAAGGTGGCGACCAGCATGATCAGCTCGTGCTCGATCATGTGCATGGTGAAGCTGCGCTCGCCCGCTTCGTGGAGCGGCGAGACTAGCGACAAGGTCAGCACTGCCCAGCCGGAGAGGAAGAGCATCGGCTGCACCCGCGTCGACGCGCGTCGTGAAAGGCGCCGCCAACCGACCAGATAGACGAGGAGCCCGAATCCCAGCGGGACCGTGAGCAGGGGATCGAGAGTCCAGCGGAGCCCATGCTCGTGCCCGCCGTGTGCGAGCGCGGGCGTGGCGATGAACGCCAGCGCGAGGGCGGCGAAGGCTCTCACGCCCAGCATCGCGGGATCACCAGTGAAGCGATGAACGGAAGGACGATTGCCACCGCGAACAAGCCGCACGCCATCAGCGAGACGATGGCGACCATCCGGCGGGCGGGCGTTTCCGCATCGTCGGCATAAACACGCCACGAACCGAACGCGCCGAGCGCCACCAGCACAAGCCCAATCACCGTGCCGACGATGACGATGGCGGGGCTGCTGAACTCGCAATCCTGGAAGGTGGCCTCGGAGCCGATCTGGTGGGCGAGACCGGCGCCGAGCGTCCCCAGCGCGAGGCCCGCCCATGGCATGAAGCGGTCGCGGATGCGGCCGCTCTTCACAGCCGCGGCACCCAGTAAATCATCAGATAGATCGGGATCCACAGCAGCCAGACGTAGCGCCAATAGAGCGAGTTCTCATCGACATCGACGAGCCGTCGCCCCTCGTAGCCGACGGACGTGTACATCAGCGCGGTCAGCACGACGGTGTCGAACCAGTCGGTCAGCAAATGCCCGGCGTGAAGCAGGAGCAGCGCCCAGATGACCGAAGCATAGGCATCGTCGGTCCAGCGGCAGTTGAGGCTGTTGAACTCGAAGCCGCGGATGACCAGCAGGACCACGCCGATCGCGACCATGACCGGCAGCAGCAGCCGGACGGCCGCGACGTCTCGCGCTTCGGCAGCCTTCTTGATCATCGTGTTCGGGATTTCGCTCAGGAGCATGAGGATCGTGAACAAAGTGCCGGCGAGCAGGGCCGCGGGCGGGCGTCCTTCGGGCGGCCAGCCCTGCTCGTGCCCCATGATGAAGAAGTAGGCAGCGAAGGTCAGCGCGAAAAACCCGCCCTCGATCACCATGAAGCCGATGATCCCCCACCAGGTCAGGCTGCTCGGCCCGAATTTGTAGGTCGGAAGCTCGGCGACATCGTCGGTGAAGCGCGGCTCGAGCATCAGTCGATCACCGGCTCGGGATGGCGCTTGAGCTCTTTCGGCCAGAACCAGGCGGTGAGCGCGATCGCGCACGGGACGAGACCGAACGCGATCGCCCACGGAGAGAAGATCGATGCCACGAAGACGATCCCCACGGCAATGGCGGCAATGAACGGCCACAGGCTCGGCGCTGCGACGGGCTCGCGAAGATCGGGAGTGGCCGCGACCACCGTCGTCAGCAGCATCTCCTTGTCATCGACGCGAAGGCCCGTGACGACCGGCAGCTTGCCGTCACCGTCCCACAGCGGCGTATTGCTTTCGACCACCGGGACATGCGCGAAATTATAGACGGGCGGCGGCGAGCTCACCGCCCATTCGAGCGTCGGCGCGCCCCACGGGTTCGGGCCAGCGATCCTGCCGCGATAGAGCGATACGATGGCGTTGACGACGAACAGCACGACGGCGAGGCCGACGACGAACGCGCCGATGGTCGACAGCTGGTTCGGAAGCTCGAGCCCGAGCCCGGCGGGATAGGTGTAGACCCGCCGCGGCATGCCCAGCATCCCGCTCCAGTGCATCGGGAAGAAGGCGAGCTGGAAGCCGAGGAACACCATCCAGAAGCCGATCTTGCCGAGCATGTCGTCCATCATCCGGCCGGTGATTTTCGGGTACCAGTAAGTGAGAATGCCGAGCAGCGGGAACACGGCGCCGCCGATCAGCACGTAGTGGAAGTGCGCGACCACGAAGTAGGTGTCGTGGAGCTGAAGGTCGAGCGGGACGGCAGCGACCATCACCCCGGTGAGGCCGCCGATGACGAAGGTGACGATGAAGCCGACGACGTACAGCATCGGCACCTGGAAGCGGGGGCGGCCGTCCCACATCGTCGCCAGCCAGCAGAAGATCTGGAGCCCCGTCGGGATCGACACCGACATGCTCGCGGCGGTGTAGAAGCTGTAGCCGACGCGCGGCAGCCCGGTCGCGAACATGTGGTGGACCCACAAGCCGAACGCGAGGATGCCGGTCGATATCAGCGCAAGCACGACGACCGCGTGGGCGAACACCGGCCGGCGGCAGAAGGTCTCGACGATGACGCTGACGAAGCCCGTAGCCGGCAGGAAGATGATGTAGACTTCGGGGTGGCCGAAGAACCAGAACAGATGCTGCCACAGCAGCGCATCGCCGTGCTCTGCCGCATTGTAGAAATTGGTGCCGATCAGCCGGTCCGAGATCAGCATCCCGGACGCGAGCGCGACGGCGGGCATCGAGAAGATGATCATCACCGCGACGACCAGCATCGCCCACACGAACAGCGGCATTCGCGCGAGCGTCATTCCCGGCGCGCGGCATTTGAGGATGGTGCACACCATCACCACCGCGGCGGCGAGCGCGGCGACCTCGGTGAACGTGATCATCTGCGCCCAGATGTCGGTGCGCTTGCCCGGTGAAAATTGCGGACCAGAGAGCGGCGTGTAGGAGAACCAGCCCGCATCCGGTCCGATGTTGAGGACGAACGCCCCCCACAGCAGCAGCCCGCCGAACAGATACATGAAATAGCTGAAGGCATTGAGGCGCGGGAACGCGGTGTTGCGCGTGCCGACCATGAGCGGGATGATGTAGAGCGCGACCCCTTCCATCACCGGCACGGCGAAGAGGAACATCATCGTCGAACCGTGCATCGTGAACAGCTGGTTGTAGCGGTCGGCGCCGATCAGCGCGCTGTCCGGCCGCGCGAGCTGCAGCCGCATCGCCAGCGCGAGCACGCCGCCGAGCGCGAGGAAGATCAACGCCGTAATGATGTAGCGCCGGCCGATCTCCTTGTGGTCGACGGTCGCGAGCCAGCCGATGATCCCAGGCGGGCGGCGCCAGGTCGCGTCGAGGCGGGCCGCGAGCTTTTCGCCGGTGAGCTTCGGTCCGTCGCGGACGATCTTCTTGCGCTCCTCGGCGAGGCGCCGGTTCTCCGCTTCGACGCGCTCGCGCTCGTTCGGTACCGGCCTCCCCGCCACGCCTTCGAAGTCGCCGGCGCGGACGTCTGTCATTTGAGGGTCTCGAGGTAAGCGACGACGGCGTGAAGCTGCTGCGGCTCGAGGCCGATCGTCGGCATCTTGTTGCCGGGCTTGAGCGACTGCGGGTCGGCGACCCAGCCGTAGAGATTGCCCTTGCCCATCGGCAGCGCCCCCGCGGCGAGGCTCTTGCGGCTGGCGAGGTGGGTGAGGTCGGGCGCCACCTGCCCGCTCGCCGGCGTGCCGCCGATATTGTGGCAGGCGCTGCACGGGCCGCTGGTCACATAATTGTAGCCGGCGAGCGTCAGCGGGTTCGCGGGAGCGGGCGCGGGCTGGAGCTGATGATCCCACCACTTGATGAAGTCGGCATAGGACTCGACGACCACGACCAGCGCCATGTGCGCGTGCTGCGTGCCGCAATATTCGGCGCACTGGCCGCGGAAGATGCCGGTCTTCTTCGGCACGATGGTGATGCCGGTCTCGCGCCCGGGAATGAGATCCTGCTTGCCGGCGAGGCTCGGCACCCAGAAGCTGTGGATGACGTCGTTGGAGGCGAGCTGGATCCGCACCGGAACGCCGAGCGGGAGGTGAAGCTCGTTCGCGGTGCGCAGAGTCTTCGACGCGTCATCCGAATTGTACCGGATGTCCCACCACCATTGGTTGCCGGTGACCGTGACCGACAGCTTCTCGCCGGTCGCCGCCTCGGCCATCGACCGGTCGGCAAAGAAGCTGGCGATCGCGAGCGCGGTGAGGCCGACACCGATCAGCGCCGCCCAGCCGATCAGCGTGGTGCGCATCAGCGGGTGCGATTGATGGTGGCGCCCGGTCTCGACCACGTTCGCATCGGTCGCGCGCCGGCGGCGCAGGATGCCGGCGACGAGGAAAGCGATGACGAGCGCGTACATGAACAGGCACACGCCGAGGAAAATCCAGAACAGGGTGAGGAATTGCCGGCCTTGGGTCGCGGCCGCGCCGAAGTCGCTCTGGTAACGCTGGTACGAGCAAGCACCGAGCAGCAGCGCGAGAACGGCTGCCCTGCCTTGGCGCCGAAAGCTCATTGCTTTGCCGCGTCGGAGTTGGTGGTATCGGGGTGAGGCGTCAGCGTCTGCGGCGTACCGGCGCTCATCGATTCCGCCCGGCTCGACACCGCATCCTTGCTCGGGAGCCCGGACAGCGAGCTCACATAAGCGGCGAGGTCCCAGATCTGCGCTTCGGTCAGCTTGCCGCGCCAGGCGGGCATCCCGTTTGGCCGCCCTTCGGCGATGGTCGCCGCAACCTGGTCGATGCGGCTGCCGTAGCGCCATTGGTCGTCCATCAGCGCCGGCCCCATCCCGCCGCCGCCGTGGCTGTGGCAGCCGACGCAGTTCATCCAATTGTAAAGCTGCTGCCCGCGCGAAATGGCGTTTGCGTTGGTGTCGTAGAGCTCCGCGCGCGGGTCGAGCGGCGGTTGCGAGCTCGAGCCGGGGAAGATCGTCGACGGACTCATTCCTGCGGGCACCGTCTCGCCGATCGGCTTGGCGCGGGAGTGATGCTCTTCGCGGTCGCAGGCGGCGAGCGCCAGCGCGCCGGCCCCAAGGACGAGCAGGCTAGCGCGGAAGCGTGAAGACATAGAGCATGCCTCCCGCGGTGGTTTTCATGGGCAGGTCCTTGACCGCGTTCGCGAAGCCCAGCGCTCCCGTCGGGTCGCGGCGGTCCATGTCGGCGACGACGATGGCGCCTGCCCAGCCGCCGACGCCGGCGACGACGGCGATATACTGGCGCCCGTCGGGACCGCGATAGCTGATCGGCTGGCCGATGATCCCGCTGCCCGCCTTGAACTGCCACAGCAGCTTGCCGGTGCGGGCGTCGATCGCCTTGAACCAGCCGTCCATCGTCCCGTAGAAAACGAGCCCGCCGGCAGTCGCGAGCGCGGGGCTCCACAGCGGCAGGTCCTCCTTGATCTCCCATACCTTGCGGCGGTTGACGGGGTCCCAGGCGGTGAACACGCCGCGGTTGCCGCCCGGGCCGGCGTACATCTTCACGTCGGCGCCGAGATAGGGCGTTCCGGAAATGTAGTTCGCCTCCATGTTGCCCTCGTCCTGGCAGAGGTTGATGTGGGGGATGTAGACGAGGCCGGTGACGGGGCTGAACGCCGACGGGTTCCAGTCCTTCGCGCCGGGCGAGGCGGGGCAGATGTCGCGGGTCACGCGGCCCGCCTTGGGCATCTTGTCCTCGGCGGGGACCAGCCGGCCCGTCCTCAGATCCACGCCCTTCGATGAATTGATGTATCCGTAAGGCGTCGCGCTCAGCACCTGCCCGGTGCGCCGGTCGAAGACATAGAAATAGCCGTTGCGGCCCGGGTGCAGGAGCACCGGGCGGCGGCCATTGCCCCACGGAATATCGGCAAGGATGAGCTCGTTGACATTGTCGTGGTCGAACAGATCGTGCGGGCTTGCCTGGTAGAACCAGCGCGCCTTGCCGGTGTCGACATCGCGCGCGAACACGCCGGTCGTCCACTTGTTTTCGCCGGGGCGCTGGTCGGGGTTCCACGGCCCCGGGTTGCCGGTGCCGTGATAGATCATGTGAAGCTCGGGATCGTAGCTGATCCACCCCCAGACGTTGCCGCCGCCGATCTTCCACGCATCGGGCGGCCAGCTTTTCACGCCGAGGTCCGCGCCGCGATCCATCGAGTAAAAGGGATGGAAGTCCGGGCCGATCAGCACGTCCATGTCGGGGCCGGTGCTGTACGCCTTCCAGACGAGCTTGCCGCTGCCTTCGTCGAGCGCGGCGACCCAGCCGCGCACGCCCATTTCGCCGCCCGAGTTGCCGACCAGCACCTTCCCCTCGGCAACAAGGGGCGCCATGGTGATGGTCTCGCCCTTCTGGATGTCGCCGAGCTGCGTGCTCCAGACCTTCTGGCCGCTGTTGGCGTCGACAGCGAAGGTCTGGCCGTCGAGCGTGTTGAAGAAGATCTTGCCGTCGTCGTAGACCGCGCCGCGGTTGACGACGTCACAGCAGGCGACGCCTTGGGAAGCGGCAGCGGGATTGGGCTTGAACGTCCATTTGGCCGGCGCGCCCGGCCTGGTGAGGTCGAGCGCGTAGAGGATATTCGGAAACGGCGTGATGATGTACATCGTGCCGTTCACGACCAGCGGCGGCGCCTCGAAACCTTTCGTCGTCGCGGTCGAGAAGGTGAACGACAGCGCCAGGTTCCTGACGTTGGCCGGCGTGACCTGGTTGAGCCCGGAGAAGCGCGTCGAGGCGTAATTCTTCCCCGGCATCGTCCAGTTGCCGTCCTCGGCCGGCGCGGCCGCTGCCGGCGGCACGGCGTGCGCGCCCGCCGAAATGGGGGCGTAGGTCTGCGGCTGGGGTGAGGGCGGTTCCGGGTTCTTGTTGCAGGAAAGCAGCGCGGCGGACGCAACGCAAAGAAGGCCGATACTCGCGACCACGCTACTGACTCGCCGCATCGCGCCCCCTGTCGATACACGGGATCGCCGACAATCATCTGAGAAGATGCCGACCGGCTGCACAACCATGGCGGGGCTTGCCGGTTCCGCCCGCGCAACAGGTTTGACGCGGGGCAGTGGACCCGCTTCGGTCGCGTAACAGCCGTTTCCTAACTTCCATCAGCAATGTGAACCCCGCACCCGCGGCCGCGTTTTGACGCCGCCGAACGGCAATGTGGAGACCAGACATGGCGACGAACAGAAGTGGAAGATCGAAGCGCGGATTCGCGGCGATGGACCCGGAAAAGCAGCGCGAAATCGCGAGCAAGGGCGGCAAGGCGAGCCACGGCGGCGGGCGCAAGAGCAGGTCCAGCCGCTAACCCGATTGCCAAGTCGAAAAAGCGCCGGGCGCGTAAGCACCGCCCGGCGCTTTTGCTTGCGCGCAACGCGTGCGGCAGCATGGCGTTGAGGCGCCGTGGCCTACCGAACCGACATCAGCAACCGGGACCGCAGCGGCGCGATCGCCGCGGTGATTGCGATCCACGCGCTGCTTCTGATCGCCTTGCTGAATCTGTCCGGAAACATGGATTTGCCCGATCGGCAGAGTGTGATGCGGGTGTTCGACATCAACCAGCCACCGCCACCGCCACCGCCGCCGCCCCCACCTCCGGCGCCGCAGCAGCGGGAGCAGGCGAAGCCCAGGGAGAAGGAGGGCGGCTCAGCGCCTCCGAACATCAGGAGCGAGGCGACACCGGTGAAAGCGCCCAAGCCGAAAATCGTCGTTCCCCCGCTGCCGCAGATCGCCGCAAGCGAGACCCCGCGCGAAGGGACCCAGCCGACGCAGGGCGCCGCGCCGGTGGCGGGGCCGGGCACGGGCGCGGGCGGCTCCGGTACCGGCACCGGCAGCGGTTCGGGCGGGACTGGCCCCGGCGGCGGCGGAGGCGGCGGGATCGCCGAGCCGCCGCACCTTGCGACGCCGGTCCTCATCGGTCGCGATTTCCCGCGCGACCTGCTCGAGCAATGGCCGCGCGGCGCGACCGTGTTCATGCGGCTGCGGGTCGACGCGCGCGGCTATGTCAGCGAGTGCACCGTCGACCGCGGCACGGGAGTCGCGGCGATAGACTCGGTGGTTTGCAACCTCGCTCACGACCGCCTCCGCTTCCGCCCGGCGCTCAACCGCAGCGGCCAGCCGGTTGCAGGATGGTTCGGATACGCGCAACGAGCACCGCGATAACCGACAAGAAGGAATCACATGATCGAAGCGGAATGGTGGGAGTATGACTCGCTGGACGAGCTCGCGGACGCGGTCGCGGGGGACGTCGGGTTCATCATCGAAAGCGCGATCGACGCACGCGACGCGTCGCTGATCGCGGTGCCCGGCGGCAGGACCGGGCCGGCGGTGTATGGCAAGCTTGCGAAGCAGAAGCTGCAGTGGAAGAAGGTGACCGTAATCCCGACCGACGACCGGCTGGTCGCGGTCGACAGCGATCTGTCGAACGTGCGCGAGATCGCCCGCGCCTTCCTCGCGCTGGGCGCGCGCGTGGTGCCGCTGACGAGCGAGGCCGCCGGCGATTACCGGCTGGCGGGAAATGCCGCGGACGCGCGGCTGCAGGACTTGTCCTGGCCTCCCGATTTGGTGTGGCTCGGCATGGGAGCTGACGGCCACACTGCTTCGATCTTCCCGGGAGCGGACCTGCAGGCAGCGCTCGACGCACCCAAGGCACGGCGCGCGATCGGCACCATGCCCGACCCGCTTCCCGAGGAAGCACCCGTTGCCCGCGTGACGCTGACCCGAGGCGCGATCCTGTCGGCGCGGACCGTGCTGATCACCATCACGGGGCAGCAGAAGCGTGAAGTGCTCGAGCAGGCGATCGCCGACGGCCACAGTTCCAGGCTCCCGATCGGCCGCGTCCTCGCCGAGGCCGAGCAGCCGATCGACATACACTGGTGTCCGTGATCGTCACCTCGTCATTGCGAGGAGCGAAGCGACGAAGCAATCCACTCCACGCCCGCTGGATTGCTTCGCTTCGCTCGCAATGACGACAGTGGCTAAACCTCCTCCAGCCGACGCCCCGCCGTTTCCTTGAGGAACAGCAGCGAGACGATCAGCGAGATGCCGGTGAACACGACCGCGTACCACAAGCCGGCATAGATATTCCCCGTCATCGCCACCAGCGCGAAGCTGGTGACGGGGAGGAATCCGCCGACCCAGCCGGTGCCGACATGGTAGGGAAATGACATCGCCGTGTAGCGGATTCGCGTCGGGAACATCTCGACCAGCGCCGCGGCCTGCGGCCCGTAGAGCGCCGTCGCGGCGACGACGAACAACAGCAAGACGATGACCAGCAGGGTCATGTCAGCCTCGGCAGGGTCGGCGACTTCCGGATAGCCGGCAGCGAGCAGCTCGGCGCCGATCGCGCTTGCGGTTTTGGCCTTGAGCGCCTTGAGGTCCGCGCCGCTCAGGCCTTCGCCGTGCTCGACGGGCACGGCTTCGGTGCCCACCACGACCCGCGTGCTGCCGTCGGCGGACGGATGCGTCACGAACGAAATCCCCCGGGTCACCAGCACGCTCTTGGCGACGTCGCACGAACTCGTGAATTTCGCCGTCCCGACCGGGTCGAACTGCGCGGTGCAGCTTTTCACATCGGTCTCGACGATCACCGGCGTCGCCACCTGCGCCTCGACCAATGCGGGGTTGGCGGCATCGGCGATCCAGTGCGAGCCGGGGAAATAGAGGAACAGCGCGAGCGCCATCCCGCCGACCATTACCGGCTTGCGCCCGAGCCGGTCGCTGAGCCAGCCGAAGAAGACGTAGAGCGGGGCGCTGACCACCGTCATCACGATCAGCAGCAGGTCCTTGGTTTCGGCCGGCATGCCCAGCGACTTTTCGAGGAACACCTGCAGATAGAAGAAAGCGAAATACCAGACCGCGCCCTGGGCGCACATGATGCCGAAGAAGGCGATGAGCACGCGTCTGAGGCTGCGCCACTCGCCGAATGCCTCACGGAGCGGAGTCCGCGTCACCTCGCCCTTATCGCGGAGCCTCGCGAAATGCGGGCTTTCGGCGAGCTTCGCGCGCATCCACACCGAAATGACGAGCAGCACTGCCGAGACGAGGAACGGCACGCGCCAGCCCCATGAAGCGAACGCGTCCTCGCCGATCGCGCTGCGTGTCGCGACGATCACCAGCAGCGCGGCGAGCAGACCGAACGAGGCCGACGACTGTATCCATCCGGTGGCGGCGCCGCGCTTGTCGTTGGGCGCATGCTCGGCGACGTAGATCGCGGCGCCCCCATATTCTCCGCCGAGCGCGATGCCCTGGATGATGCGCAGGACGATGAGCAGGGCCGTCCCGAGCGTCCCCGCCTGCGCATAGGTGGGGAGCACGCCGATCAGGACGGTCGCGCCGCCCATCATGCTGACGGTGATGAGGAACGCGCCCTTGCGCCCGAGGCGGTCGCCGACCACGCCGAAGATGAGCGCGCCGAGCGGCCGGAAGGCGAAGCCCGCGGCGAACAGCGCAAGCGCCGCGATCAGCGCCGGCGTCGGCTCGAGCCCGGCAAAGAAGACTTTGGAGATGACCGGCGCGAGGCTTCCGAAGATGAAGAAATCATACCATTCGAACGCTGTGCCCGCCGACGACGCGATGACGACGCGCGCCATCGACCGGGGCCTGCGCTCATGCTGTTCGGCAATGCTCGCCATGCTGCTTCCCCCGTGCAGCAGCAGCGTAATCGAGAATCCCCTCCCCGCAAGGGAGGCGCTATTCGACCTTGCGGATCGTTTCTTCGAAACGGGCGACGGTGATCCCGAACCGCTTGACGCGGATGCGGTCGTGGACCTCGGTCGCGCTGACGGGGGTCAGCAGCTGGTCGAAGTTGAGATGGTCCTTGCCGGTGTAGCGGATGCGCACGCCCTTGTCGGTCACATCGACCCTGACGTCACTCGCAGCGTCGGTGAGCGTCCCTTCGAAGCGGTGCGGCGCCGTCTGGCGCAGCCGCCAGAAGCGGATGCGCGGTGGCTTTCCTTCCTCGTGGACCACCTGCTTCAGGACCAGCGAACCGTCCTTCTCAGCCGTGCCTTCGCTGTCCACGGTCATGCGCTTTGGCGACTGGAAGATGATCTTGAGCGTGCCCTCGCCATGCGTGCGCCCGCGGAAGAACTCGACGGGATTGAAGGCGGCGTCGGCGGGCGCGGCAGTGGCGATGAGGATCGCAGCGGCGAGCGCGGTCCTCACTCGCGGCCCGCCAGGAGCGCGTCGACCACGGTCGGGTCGGCGAGCGTCGAGGTGTCGCCGAACCCTTCGCTCGCGCCTTCGGCGATCTTCCGAAGGATCCGCCGCATGATCTTGCCCGAACGGGTCTTGGGGAGCGCCGGGGTGAAGTGGATTTTGTCGGGCGCTGAGAAAGCGCCGATGTCGTGACGGACTTCCTGCACCAGGTCCTTCCGAAGGGCGTCGTCGCCTTCCTCGCCGGCATTGAGCGTCACGAACGCGTAAATCGCCTGGCCCTTGATGTCGTGCGGGAAGCCAACGACCGCTGCCTCGGCGACCTTGGGGTGACTGACCAGCGAGCTTTCCACTTCCGCGGTTCCGATGCGGTGGCCGGAGACGTTGATCACATCGTCCACCCGGCCGGTGATCCAGTAATAACCGTCCTGGTCGCGGCGGCAGCCGTCGCCGCTGAAGTAGAGGCCCGGATAGGCCTTGAAATAGGTTTCGAAGAAGCGGCCGTGGTCGTTCCAGACGGTGCTCATCTGGCCGGGCCAGGACGAAGCGAGGCAGAGGTTCCCGCTGGCTTCGCCTTCGAGAACATTGTGGTCGGCATCGACCAGGACCGGCTCGACCCCCGGCAGCGGCCTGGTCGCCGAGCCGGGCTTCATTTCCGTCGCGCCGGGGAAAGGCGAGATCATGATCCCGCCGGTCTCGGTTTGCCACCAGGTATCGACCACCGGGCAGCGCTCGTCGCCGACGACGCGCCAGTACCATTCCCACGCTTCGGGGTTGATCGGCTCGCCGACGCTGCCGAGCAGCCGCAGCGACCTGCGGCCGTAGCGCTTCACCGGTTCGTCGCCCTCGCGCATCAGCGCGCGGATGGCCGTCGGCGCGGTGTAGAAGATGGTGACCCCGAGCCGGTCGACGGTCTCCCAGAAGCGGCTGAAGTCGGGGTAATTGGGCACCCCGTCGAACATCACGCTGGTCGCGCCCATCGCCAGCGGCCCATAAACGACATAGCTGTGCCCAGTGATCCAGCCGACATCGGCGGTGCACCAGTAGATATCGTCCGGGCGATAGTCGAAGATCCACTCGAACGTCGTCGCCGCCCAGACCGAATAGCCGCCGGTCGTGTGCACCACCCCTTTTGGCCGTCCGGTCGAGCCGGAGGTGTAGAGAATGAACAGCGGATCGTTCGCCTTCATGATCTCCGGGTTGCACTCGGTCGAAAGCGCGGCGCGGTGATCCGAGTAAGAGATGTCGCGGCCATCCTTCATGGGCACGCCGGCGCCGGTGCGCGTGACGACGATCACGGTGTCCACGTCCCGCAGCTCGAGCGCGGTGTCGACATTGCGCTTTAGCGGAATCTTCTTGCCGCCGCGAACGCCCTCGTCGGCGGTGATGACGCAGCAGGCGTCGCAATCGGCGATTCGGCCGGCGACGCTCTCCGGCGAGAAGCCGCCGAAGATGACCGAGTGGATCGCCCCGATCCGCGCGCAGGCGAGCATCGCCGCCGCGGCCTCGGGGATCATCGGCATGTAGATCATCACGCGGTCGCCGCGCCCGACCCCGCGCTGCTTCAACAGGTTCGCGAAGCGGCACGTCTCTTCATACAGCTGGCGGTAAGTCCATGTCTGGCCGTGACCGGGCTCGTCCGCCTCGAAGATGAGGGCGGCGCGCTCGCCGCGCTCGGCGAGATGCCGGTCGAGGCAGCTGACCGACAGGTTGAGCTCGCCGTCGGAGTACCAGTCGACACGGAAGTCGTCCTCGCGGAACGACCAGTCGCCCGCGACGGTCGGGAATTTGCTCCAGGTCAGGCGCCGCGCCTGGTCGAGCCAGAAGCGGTCGGGATCGGAGTTGGCGAGATCATGAAGCTCGGCGAGCTCGGTCGGACCGATGCGCGCGTTGAAGTTTTCGGGAACAGGGTGGATCGCTTCGCTCATAGGCCGCGGCTCATGTCGATGACGAAGCGATAGCGGACATCGTTCCTGAGCAGGCGCTCGTACGCCTCGTTGACCTCACTCATCGCGATGAACTCCACGTCCGGATAAATGCCTTTCTCGGCGCAGAAGTCGAGCATCTCCTGAGTCTCGGGGATGCCGCCGATCGCCGACCCGCCCACCGCCCGGTTCCACCAGATGAGGTTCGATCCGACGAAGCCGGGCATCTGCATCAGGGCGCCGACGATCACCATCCGGCCGGAGCGGCCGAGCAGGTTCAAATAGCTATCGATCTCGTGGCTGACCGGGATGGTGTTGAGGATGAAGTCGAACCGGGTCGCGGCGGCTTCCATCTGCGCGGGATCGGTGGAGATGATCACGTCGTGCGCGCCGAGCTCGCGGGCGTCGTCACCCTTGCCGGGAGTGGTTGTGATCATCGTCACGTGAGCGCCCAAAGCGGCGCCGATCTTCACGCCCATGTGGCCGAGACCGCCGAGGCCAACGACCGCCATCCTGGTCGTCGGCCCGACATTATACTGGCGAAGCGGCGAGTAGGTGGTGATTCCCGCGCACAGCAGCGGCGCGACGCGGCTGACGTCCATGCCGTCGGGCACCTTCAGGACGAAATGGTCGCGAACGACGATTTGGTCGGTGTAGCCGCCCTTCGAGATCGTACCGTCGTGATAGTCGGCGCTGTTGTAGGTCTGGACGCAGCCTTTCCGGCAGAACACTTCCCAGCCGGCGAGGCACTGGTCGCATTCCATGCAGCTGTCGACCATGCACCCGACCGCGACCGTGTCGCCGACGCGGTGACGGGTGACTTCGTCGCCTACCGCGGTGACCTTGCCGACGATCTCGTGCCCGGGGATCACGGGATAGATCGTGCCTTCCCAGTCATTGCGGCAGGTATGAAGGTCGCTGTGGCAGATGCCGGCGTGGGTGATCTCGATCGCAACGTCGTCGGGGCGCAGCGCGCGGCGCTCGAACTGCATCGGCCGGAGCGGCTGGTCGGCGGCATCGGCGCCCCAGCCCTTCGCTGTCGTCGGCCTGGCGATGGCTTGCTCGCTGTTCGCGCTATCGGGTGGTGCGGTCGTGGCCATCTCAAGCCTCCTGTCCTGCTCGTTCGAGAACGCGCCGCGCCTGAACAAGGTGCGGCCGATCGACCATTTTGCCGCCGACCGACAGCACGCCCGCCTCGGGATGCGCCTCGAATGCAGCGACGATCTCCCCGGCGTGCTTCACTTCTTCAGGCGACGGCGTGAACGCGGCATTGATGACCGGCACCTGCGCCGGGTGGATCGCGAGCTTGCCGGTAAACCCTTCGCGCCGCGCCGCCTCGGTTTCGGCCCTCAGGCCCTTTTCATCCCTGAAGTCGGCGAACACCCCGTCGACCGGCTGCACGCCGGCGGCGACGGCGGCCGCAAGGCACAATGACCTCGCGAGCCTGTAGGTGAAGCCCAGCTCCCCATTGGCGTCATATTTCGACGAGGCGCCGAGCGCGGCCGACAAGTCCTCCGCGCCCCAGCTCATCGCCGCCAGCGGCGAGCGCGGATCGCGATAGGACAGCATCCCGAACAGGCTCGCCGCTGTCTCGGTGACGATCGCGTGGACGGGGATGCTGCCGGTTCGGTGGGCGAGCTCGGTGATGTCGGCGCCGGCCTCGGCCTTGGGCAGGACGATGCCGTGGATGTCGCTGATGGAGATGAGTTCCAGGTCGTCCTTGATGAACGGGCTCGCGAGTGGGTTCACGCGGATCCACCATTGCGGCCCGCCCGACCGCTTGAGGAGGTTCCTGAGCAGGTCGCGCGCCACCGCCTTCATCGCCGGCGCGACGCTGTCCTCGAGGTCGAAAATGATGGCATCGGCAGCGCTGTCGAGCGCCTTGGCCACCTTCTTCTCGCTGTCCGCCGGGACGAAAAGCCAGGAGCGCGGCTGCATCAGGTGGGCTTCCTGAGGAGCAAGGCGGTGCGCGTGCATTCGCACACCAGCTCGTCGCGCTGGTTGAAGCTGCGGTGCGCCCAGGTCACGATCCCGGCATTCGGTCTGGACTTGCTGTCGCGCACGGCCACGCACTCGCTCTCGCTGCGAAGCGTGTCGCCCACGAACACGGGGTGAGGGAACTTGAGCGCGTCATAGCCGAGATTGGCGACGAGCGTGCCCAGCGTGGTGTCGTGGACGCTGACCCCGACCATCAGGCTGAAAGTGAAGCAGCTGTTGACGAGCGGCTTTTTGAATTCGGTTTTGGCTGCCGCTTCATGATCGAGGTGAAGCGGCTGCGGATTGTGAGTGAGCGCTGTGATCAGGACATTGTCGGTCTCGGTCACGGTGCGCGTGATCGCGTGGGCGACGCTGTCGCCGACCTGCCATTCGTCGAAGTAACGCCCGGGCATTGCTGCTTCCTAGGCAGGCAACAGTAGCTCGGCAACGGCTTCGGTGATCGCCGAGCCGTCGAGCCGGTAGGCGGCGTAGAGATCGGCGAGGTTGCCCGTCTGCCCGAATTTCTCGACTCCGAGCGGCGCCACGCGCTGGCCGAGCACGCCGCCGAGCCAAGAGAGCGATGCGGGCGCCGCATCGGCGATGGTCACGAGACCCGCGCCTGATGCAAGCCGCGAGAGCAGTTGCTCAGCGTGACTCGGCGTCCGCTCGCCCTGCCACCGGGCCGACTGTGCCGCCGTCCAGCCGCGGTGGAGCAGGTCGGGCGACGTGACGGCGAGAAGGCCGAGGCCGGGCACGTCGTCGCTGAGCTCGTCCCAGGCGGCGAGCGCCTCGGGCATGACCGCGCCCATCGCGACGATCGCGGCTTCCGCGTCGGGGCCGGGCTCGCGCAGCCAGTAGCCGCCGCGAAGCGCCCCCGCGCGCCAGCTTCCGTCGGCGCGGTCGACCTGCGCGATGCTGCGCGTGGAAAGGCGCAAATAGGTGCTCTCCCCGGCCGGGTCGTCGATCAGCCGGAACGCCTCCTCCATCATCGCCGCGAGCTCGTCGGCGAACGCGGGTTCGTAATGGCGGAGCCCCGGCTGGCCGAGCGCGATGAGCGGCGGGTTGATCGACTGGTGCGCGCCGCCCTCGGGGCCGAGGGTGATCCCGCTCGGGGTCGCGACCAGCAGGAAGCGCGCGTCCTGGTAACAGGCGTAGTTGAGCGCATCGAGGCCGCGGGCGATGAACGGGTCGTAGAGCGTTCCGATCGGAATCAGGCGCTGGCCGAACAGGTCGCCGGCGAGGCCCGCCGCGGCGAGCATCAGGAACAGGTTGCTCTCGGCGATCCCGAGCTCGACGTGCTGGCCGTTGCTGTCGGCGGCCCATTTCTGCGCGGAAGGGATCTTCGCTCGTGCGAACACGTCGGGCATTTCGCGCCGGCGGAACAGGCCGCGCTGGTTCACCCAGGCGCCGAGGTTGGTCGAGACGGTGACGTCGGGCGAGGTGGTGACGATCCTGTTCGCGAGCTCGCCGCC
>DASSOE010000046.1:0-6047 GCA_035700945.1 Sphingomicrobium sp.
GGCCTGATCACGCTCGACGCCCATTTCGACATGCGCGAGCTCGACGAGGGCCTGAGCAATGGCAATCCGGTGCGCGCGCTGATGGAGGACGGGCTTCCCGGCAGGAACATCGCGCAGATCGGGCTGGCGAGCTTCGCCAACACCGCCAAGATGCACCGCGACGCGCTCGATGCGGGCAACCTCGTCATCAGCATCGAGGAGGTGCGGCGCGACGGCATCCGCAAGGCGGTCGAGCTGGCGATGGAGCATATGAAGGGCGCCGATGCGATCGTGCTCGACTGCGACATCGACGTGATCGACCGAGCGCAGATGCCCGCCGCCCCGGGTGCACGCCCCGGAGGGATGCACGTCAGCGACTTCTTCTGGGCGGTTCGGCGGATCGCGACTCACCACCGGGTGCGGGTGATCGACCTCACCGAATGGGACCCGTCGCTCGATTCTACCGACCTCAGCGCACTGACTGCGGCGCGCTGGGTCGCGGAGTGCATTGCCGGCTTCGAGAGCCGTTAGCGCCGATTCGGCGACTTGCGCTGCGGCGGATCGGGGGTGACGACGATCTGCTCTTCCTCGACCCGGACCACTGCCTCCCACAGAATTCTTCGGCCCTGCTTCTTCGCCGTCAGCCGCTCGATGAAGCTTCCCGGACCGCTCATCAGCGCGACGATGCGCAGGTCTTCGCAATGCACTTCGTGGACGCGTCCGAGCGACTTGCCTTCGAGCGTGCGGATCTTCTTGCCGCGTAGATCGGCCAGCCGCATCACATCGCTCCCACGCGGGGAATCCAGGCGCGCGCCTCATTCTCGCTCTGGTGGAGCTCGAGACTGTCGGCCGTCACCTCGAGGTGCACCGCGCTGTTGATCGAGGCCACTTTGTCGATCGGCACCCGGGTGAGCCGGTCGCCGGCAATCTTGCGCACCAGCCACATCGCCCAGCCGGGCATCCGCCCTTCGTAGGCGCCGGGGCCGACCAGCAGCGCGGCGAGCTTCGCCTCCTTGCCGGGAGCGCCGGTCAGCTCGATGTCGTCGACGATGCCGGCATAGTTCCCGTCCTTGTCGAGCAAAGGCAGGTCGAGCAGTTGCGCGGCCAGTTTGATCGGATCGGAGGCGTTCATCCCTGGCCTCCCGAGGTGATCAAGAACAGCGGCAGCGCTGCGACCGCGGCGAGCGCGATGATTCCGAAATAGAGCCAGCCTAAGGTCTTCCCGACCACGCCGTTCGCATATTGGCCCATATAGCTCTTGTCGCCGGCGAGCAGCAGCAGCGGCAAATAGGTCCGGTCAGCTTGCCTTGCGCGGCCTGCTCGTTGACCAGCGCCCATTCGGCGGCGAGCGAGCGTGCCGCCGAGATATATTGGAGGTCGGCCTCAGGCCCCTTCGAACAGGCCGACAGTGCGATAAGGACGAGCAACAGAGCAGGCCGCATGAGGCACCAACCGTTGCGCACCCGGACCGTTCCGCCGCAGTTACATCGGTGCGGCGATGCCACGGCCCTTCTCCGACAACGTGCGGAAGGTGATCGAAAAGCGCAGCTCGCCGCCGGGCGCGATGCTGTGCTCCCAATCCCATCGCGCTTCGTTCGAGAGCATGTAGGCAGACCGCGGCGCCACCTCCAGGCTCGCTCGCTCGAAACCGCCGGGCTTGCGGCGTCGGAAGCGCAGAGCGGCTGGGCTCAGGAGAGAGAATCCGACCACCCGATCGAACACGTCGCGGTCACGGTGCCAGCCGATGCCGGCGCCGGGATCGTATCGCGCAAGGAGCAAGTGAACAAAGTCATCGGGCTGGACTTCGGCAATCGCAGCGGCGGTTTCGCGCAGCGGCATCAGCCAATCGGGAATCGCCTTCGTGGGCGAGAAGCTCGCGTCCTCGAAATCGTAGCGCCAGCCGAAGCTCTGCGTCTTGCGGTTGCCGAGCCAGCCGTGGAAGCGGAAGGGCGACAGGTCCGCCGCGACGAGATGCTCGACCAGCGCGTCTTCGTCGGCTGCGCTGATCACCGCCTCGCGATAGCTGAGGCCGGCGATCAGCGGTGCGTCGAAGAGCAGGCTCATGAGCCGAACAACTCCTCCAGTTGCGACGGCCTGAGCTCGGGCGCGAGCTGCTCGCAGGTGCACTGTTTCGGGTCCTTGTCGGGGCGCCATCGCACGAACCCGGTCCCGTGGCGGAAGCGCCCGCTGGTGATCTGGTCGTAGCGGACTTCCACGACGAGCACGGGCTTCAGCGGCTCCCACGCCATCGAGCGCTGGGTGTTCCATCGGCTCGGCCCTCCCGGCGCGCTTCCAGTGAAGCCCGGAGGCTGGATCAGCGCTTCGAGCTTGTCGGTAAGCGCCTCTTTCTCCGTCGCCGGAATGGCCGAGGTGAAGCCGACATGATTGAGCTTCCCCTGATCGTCGTAGAGCCCGAGCAGGAGTGAGCCGACGACGCGCTTTTTGTCCGCGTAACGGAAGCCGCCGACGACACAGTCGGCGGTGCGCTGCTGCTTCACCTTGACCATCGCCCGCTCGCCCGAGCGGTATTCTTGGGTCCTTCGCTTGGCGATCACCCCGTCGAGCGCCCCACCGCTTCGATGGAGCCAATCGACGGCGACATCCCTGTCGTGGGTGATGGGCGAAAGATACAGGCCGGGCGCCTCGTTCCTCCCGAAGAATCGCTCGAGCGCCTCGCGCCGCTTCGACAGCGGCTCTGCGGTGAGGTCCTTTCCATCGAGCTCCAGCGCATCGAACAGCATCAGCTCGGCCGGGTGCTCGGCCGCGAGCTTGCGGACGCGGCTTTCCGCGGGGTGCAGGCGCAGCTGCAGCGCGTCAAACGACAGCGCGTCGCCGACGGGGATGATGAGCTCCCCGTCGAGCAGGAACCGCTTGTCCTTGAGGGTCGACAGCATCTGGACGACGTCGGGGAAGTAGCGGCCGAGCGGCTTG
The DNA here is from genome assembly GCA_035700945.1 of Sphingomicrobium sp. Taxonomy (GTDB): domain Bacteria; phylum Pseudomonadota; class Alphaproteobacteria; order Sphingomonadales; family Sphingomonadaceae; genus Sphingomicrobium. The sequence goes on from DASSOE010000046.1 coordinate 2,911, forward strand.
CCCGACTTGGACGTCAGCGTCACTTCTTCCCCGTCCCGCCGCGCGAGGCAGCGGAAACCGTCCCACTTGGGCTCGAACTGCCAGCCGTCGCCCTCGGGCAGCTCGGCGGCGAGCAAAGCTTCCATCGGTGCGGGAACTGGCAGCAGCTTGGCCATGCGCTCACAATCGCGCAGCGCTTGCAGTCGTTCCCGCGGCTGTTACGCTGCCGGTCTGACCTGGGGAGGGACGAGCATGGCATTCGATCCGAACGCCGCGACCGCGCGCTACATCGACAGCCTGGGGCCGGCGGCGCTTCAGAAGGCGCACGATTATACGGTCGGCAAGGAGTGGATGCTGCTGTGGTCACTGCTGGTGGCGGCGCTCGTCACCTGGCTGATCGTGCGCTCGGGCATCCTCGATCGGCTGGAGAGGAAGCTGAGCGACAAGCGGCGCAACTGGTCTGCCTTCGTGGTCGCGTTCATCTATTTCCTCGTTTCGGCGATCCTGACCCTGCCATGGGCGATCTACGCCGACTGGTGGCGCGAGAAGAGCTACGGCCGCACCAGCCAGCCGCTCTCCGACTGGCTGCTGCAGCTCGGCATCGCGACGGCGATCAGCTCAATTGTCGGCGCTCTGTTCTTCATGAGCGTCTATTGGCTGATGCGCCGCGCCGGCAGACGCTGGTGGATCTGGTCGGGCGCCCTTGCCGCCGTTGCCTTCTCCTTCATCATCCTGCTTGCGCCGGTCCTGATCGAGCCCTTGTTCAACAAGTACGAGCCGGTCCCGCCGGGGCAGGTGCGCGATGCGGTCGTCGAGATGGCGCAGAAGGCGGGCATCCCGCCCGACAAGGTCTACATGTACAACGGCTCGCGGCAGTCGAACAATTTCACCGCCAATGCCGGGGGGGTCGGAAGCACCGCGCGCGTCGCCATCTCCGACGTCGCGTTCAAGAGCGCCTCGCTCGATGAGGTGCGCGCCGTCACCGGCCACGAGATCGGCCATTATGTGCTCGAGCACACCTGGTGGGGAATTCTGGTCTATTCGGTCGCGGCGATCATCCTGTTCTGGATCGCCGACCGGACGTTCCGCTGGTTCGCACGGCTGTTCGGAAGCTCCGCGGCCCTCGCCGATCCACGCGGCCTGCCGGTGCTGATGTTCATGGTTTCGCTGTTCGGCCTCCTGACGTTGCCGCTCTTCAACACCTTCAGCCGGACGCTCGAGAGCCAGGCCGACATGTACTCGCTGCGGACGGAGAACCTCCCGGACGCGCTGTCGACAGCGCTCGTGAAGACCGCCGAGTACCGCTACCCGCGCCCGGGCGCGATCGAGGAATTCATCTTCTACGACCATCCGTCGGTCGAGCGGCGCGTGCGCGTGGCGATGGACTGGAAGGCCGCGCACCCGGAGCCGCCCACGCCATAGGTGAAGCTTTCACATAGCCCGTCGCCGTCGCTGCGTTAGCTTGGCTGCTGCGGCAGCGGGGGCACGTATGGCGGGGCAGCTCACCATCGACAGCGGCGACACGGCATGGATGCTGGTCGCGACCGCGCTCGTGACGCTGATGGTGATTCCGGGCCTCGCGCTGTTCTACGGCGGCCTCGTCCGTGCCAAGAATTTGCTGAGCGTGATGAGCCAGATGCTCGGGATCACGGCGATCGCGATCCTCAGCTGGGTGCTGTGGGATTACAGCCTGGCGTTCAGCGAGGGCAATGCGGTGATCGGCGGCCTTGGCAAGGCCGGCTTCGCCGGTGTGGATGCGGAGAGCCTCTGGCCTGCCGGAGCCACCGGCAAGGCAATCCCGGAGCTGCTGTTCGCCGCTTTCCAGATGAGCTTCGCCGCGATCACCGGCGCGCTGGTGATCGGCGCGCTGGTCGAGCGGGTACGCTTCGGCGCGATCATGCTCTTCGCAACCTTGTGGCTGACGATCGTCTATGCGCCGCTCGCGCACATGGTCTGGGCGAGCGACGGCTTGCTGTTCAGGCTCGGCGCAATCGACTTCGCCGGCGGGACGGTCGTGCACATCAACGCCGGCGTTGCCGGGCTGGTGGGGGTCGCTTTCGCCGGCCCTCGCATCGGCCATCTCAAGGAGCCGATGCCGCCGCATTCGCTGGCGCTGACGATGGTCGGCGCCGGCCTGCTGTGGGTGGGTTGGTTCGGGTTCAACGCGGGATCCGGCCTCGAGGCGAACGGGATCGCCGCGGTGGCCATCGTCAACACGTTCGTCGCCCCGGCCGCGGGCCTGCTGGCCTGGATGGGCGCGGAGCGGCTGGTGTCGGGCAAGCCGTCGATGCTCGGCGGCGCGTCAGGCGCGGTTACCGGCCTGGTCGCTGTGACGCCCGCCGCGGGCATCGCTGGGCCGATCGGCGCAATGCTGCTCGGCGGCGCGGCGAGCCTGGTCTGCTACGGCTTCGTCGGCTCGCTCAAGAACCGGCTGCGGCTCGACGACAGCCTCGACGTGTTCGGGATCCACGGACTCGGCGGGATCGTGGGCTCGATCGGCACGGCAATCGTGGCGCTGCCGGTATTGGGCGGCCACGGTGGCGCGGACTATTCATTGTGGTGGCAGCTGGTGCGCCAGATCGCGGCCGTCGCCGTGGCCGTCGCCTGGTCGGCCGCCGGATCGGCATTGTGCTTCGCGCTGGTGAAAGCGGTGACGCCGCTGCGGCATGCGCGCGACGCGGAGCGCGAGGGGCTCGACATCGCCGATCATGGGGAGCGCGCGTATAATTATTGAGGTGAGGACGAAGGTGGGCCCCGGCCTTCGCCGGGGCAACAAAAAAGCCCGCATGAGAGCGGGCTGTTTTGTTGGTTGCGGGGGCAGGATTTGAACCTGCGACCTTCAGGTTATGAGCCTGACGAGCTACCGGGCTGCTCCACCCCGCGATACTTGTTCCTGCCTCAAACGCCGGCGCTGGCATCCGCCAGCTTGGCTTTCCTCGCATTAGCTCGGGCGGCCGTTCGGCCTCGCGGAGCCTGCGGCTCCGGAAAACTTGTCATTGCGAATGGGTTCACTTCCACGCCGCCAGCAAAGCCTGGCGACGACCTACTCTTCCACTGCTTAGGCAGTAGTACCATCGGCGCTGTCCGGTTTCACGGCCGAGTTCGGGATGGGATCGGGTGGGTCACGGACGCTATGGTCACCAAGCTATGGTGACGGC
>DASSOE010000047.1:0-6650 GCA_035700945.1 Sphingomicrobium sp.
AAGGCCACACCATCTGCGCGCTCGGCGACGCCGCGGCCTGGCCGATCCAGGGCCTGATCAAGCACTACCGCCCCGAGCTCGAGCGCCGCATTGCCGAGCGCCGGGGCCGCACGATGCTGGAGGCGGCGGAATGAGCACGCAAACGATCATCATCATTATCGCGATCGTCGTGATCGTCGTGCTCGCGTTCGGTGGGCTGCGCCGCGGTCCCCGCGTGACGCAGATCGACCGCACCGTGAAGCGCGACAAGGACGAGCCGGAGGACCACGGCGATGCCTAAGGTCACCGTCGACGGTGTCGAGCTCGAGGTTCCGCAGGGCGCGACCGTGCTCCAGGCTTGCGAGCTCGCGGGCAAGGAGATCCCGCGCTTCTGCTATCACGAGCGGCTGTCGATCGCCGGCAATTGCCGCATGTGCCTGGTCGAGGTCGCGCCCGGGCCGCCCAAGCCGCAGGCGAGCTGTGCGCTGCCGGCTGCCGACGGGCAGACGATCCGCACCGACACGCCGATGGTGAAGAAGGCGCGCGAGGGGGTGATGGAGTTCCTGCTCATCAACCACCCGCTCGACTGCCCGATCTGCGACCAGGGCGGCGAATGCGACCTCCAGGACCAGGCAATGGCCTATGGCCGCAGCTTCTCTCGCTTCGAGGAGAACAAGCGGGCGATCGACGACAAGTACATGGGCCCGATCATCAAGACGTCGATGACGCGGTGCATCCAGTGCACGCGCTGCATCCGCCTCGCCGAGGAAGTCGCGGGCGTGCCCGAGATCGGGATGCTGTACCGCGGCGAGGACAGCCAGATCACGACCTATCTCGAGCGGACGGTGTCGAGCGAGCTCGCCGGCAACCTCGCCGACGTGTGCCCGGTCGGTGCCTTGCTCCAGAAGCCCCACGCCTTCGAGTTCCGCCCGTGGGAGCTGCGCCGCGTGCCCGGGATCGATGTCATGGACGCCGTCGGATCCAACATCCGCTTCGACGTGCGCCAGCGGCAGGTCATGCGCATCCTGCCGCGCATCAACGAGGACGTGAACGAGGAGTGGATCCACGACAAGACGCGCCACCATGTCGACGCGCTGGTCCGCAACCGGCTCGACCGGCCGTGGGTGCGCGAGAAGGGGAGGCTCCGCGAGGCGAGCTGGACCGAGGCGCTCGACATCTTCGCCAGGCGGCTGAAGAAGGCGGGTGCGAACGTCGCGGGGATCGCTGGCGACCTGCTCGATGCCGAGACGATGTACGCGGCGAAGAAGCTGCTCGAAGGGCAGGGGTCGAATCTACTCGAGGGGCGGCAGACCGGCCTCACCTACGACTGCACCAGCATGGCGGCCGTCGCGTTCAACTCGACCATCGCGGGCATCGAAACGGCGGACGTGGTGCTCCTCGTCGGCACCAACATCCGCTGGGAAGCGCCGCTGATCGCCACCCGCGTGCGCAAGGTTTCTCGCAAGGGCGGCAAGGTGTTCGCCATCGGGCCGGAGGTCGACCTCGGGATGAAGGTCAAGTGGCTGGGCAATGACCTGAACCTGCTCGGCAAGCTGCCCCAAGAGGTCGCGGACGCATTCGCGAGTGCCGAACGGCCGGCGGTCATCGTGGGTCCCGGCGCACTTGCGGCTGGTGGTTTGGGCGCAGCGCTCGCGCTGGTTCAGCCGCTCGGCCTCATCAAGGGCCCTTCGACAAGCTCAGGACAGGCTTGGAACGGCTTCAACGTCCTCCACACCTCCGCCTCGCGCATGGCGTCGCTGGTGCTCGGCTATGCGCAGGCGAACGGGCTCGCGGACATCGAGGCGGCGAAGCCGGAGCTGGCGCTGCTGCTCGGCGCCGACGAAATGCCCGCCGACCGGCTCGAAGGCGCGTTCAAGGTCTATATCGGCCACCACGGCGACAATGGCGCTCGGCAGGCAGACCTGGTGCTCCCGGCGGCTGCTTATGCCGAGAAGCACGGGACCTGGGTCAACACCGAAGGGCGGGTGCAACGCGGCGAGAAAGCGGCCTTCCCGCCGGGCCAGGCGCGCGAGGACTGGGCGATCCTGCGCGCGGTGTCGGAGCTTGCCGGCAAGACGCTGCCGTTCGACAGCTTTGGCGAGTTGCGGGAACAGATGGTTGCCGAACATCCGCAGCTCGGGCGCGACGGGCTAATCGATCTGCCGTGGGCGCCGCCGAAGCTCTCTGCCAAAGCGGAAGGGCCGATCCGCTATCCGATCGCGGATTTCTACCTGACCAACGCGATCTGCCGCGCGAGCCCCACGATGCGCTTGTGCTCGGACGAGCTGGTGCACGGCGCCGCGATGCAGGAGGCGGCCGAGTGACCGCGCTCTTCCAATCCTGGGGTGCCAGCTACGGCTGGGCGTGGTTCTGGTCGATGTTCATCGGCATCCTCGTGATTGCGCTGCCGCTGATGCTCGCGGTGGCGATGATCATCTATGCCGAGCGCAAGATCTGGGCGGCGATGGCGCTTCGGCGCGGGCCGAACGTCGTCGGGCCGTGGGGCCTGCTGCAGAGCTTCGCCGACGGCGCCAAGGTGTTTCTCAAGGAAACCATCATCCCGACCAGCGCGAACCAGGGCCTGTTCCTGATCGCGCCGATCATCACCTTCACGGTGGCGCTGATCGTCTGGGCGGTGATTCCCTTCCAGCCGGGCGTGGTGCTCGCCGACGTCAATATCGGCCTGCTCTACGTCCTCGCGGCGAGCTCGCTCGGGGTTTACGGCGTGATCGTCGCGGGCTGGGCATCCAACTCCAAATATCCCTTCTTCTCGGCATTGCGCGCCGCCGCGCAGATGGTCAGCTACGAAGTGTCGATCGGCTTCGTGCTGATCACCGTCGTGCTCTATGCGGGAACGTTCGACCTTTCGGATATCGTTCTCGCCCAGCGCGGACATGGACTCGGCGTCGTCAATGCCTATGGATTCAACATTCTGCTGTTTCCGATGTGGGTGGTGTTTCTGATCAGCTCGATGGCCGAGACGTTCCGCACGCCGTTCGACCTGGTCGAGGCCGAGAGTGAGCTCGTCGCCGGGCACCAGACCGAATATTCATCGATGAGCTTCGCGCTGTTCTGGCTCGGCGAATATGCCAACGTGCTGCTGATGTGCGCCTTGAACGCCATCCTGTTCTGGGGCGGGTGGTTGCCGCCGGTCGACTGGGCGCCGCTTTATCTCATTCCCGGAATCATCTGGCTGTTCTTCAAGATGAGCATCTTCTTCTTCATCTTCGGCTGGGTGAAGGCGACGGTGCCGCGTTACCGTTACGACCAGTTGATGCGGCTCGGCTGGAAGATTTTCCTGCCGCTCAGCCTCATCTTCGTTTTCCTCGTGTCCGGGTGGCTGATGCTGACGCGTTTCGGAGGCCACGCATGATCGCGCGCACCCTCAAAGCCTTCGCCCTGTGGGACTTCATCCAGGCGCACTGGCTGACGCTCAAATATTTCTTCAAGCCGAAGGCGACGATCAACTATCCGTTCGAGAAGACGCCGCAGAGCCCGCGCTTTCGCGGCGAGCATGCGCTGCGCCGCTACCCCAACGGCGAGGAGCGCTGCATCGCGTGCAAATTGTGCGAAGCGATCTGCCCGGCGCTGGCGATCACCATCGAGGCCGAGCCGCGCGAGGACGGCAGCCGGCGCACCACGCGCTACGATATCGACATGGTCAAATGCATTTATTGCGGGCTGTGCCAGGAGGCGTGCCCGGTCGACGCGATCGTCGAGGGGCCGAACCTCGAGTTCGCGACCGAAACGCGCGAGGAATTGCTCTACGACAAGGCGAAACTGCTCGCCAACGGCGACAAGTGGGAGCAGGCGATCGCCGCGAACCTTGCCGCCGATGCGCCGTATCGCTAGGCGGCGGCGCATGCTGAAGCAGGGGATCCTAATCCTCCCCGGAACGGGGAGGTGGCGCGCCGAAGGCGTGACGGAGGGGGCCCACGGTTCCGTCCGCGCAATGCTCGCTTCGCTCGCCCCCCTCCACCGCCGCTTCGCGTCGGTCCCCCTCCCCGTTCCGGGGAGGATTGCTTGATCGGCCTGCTCGCCTTCTACCTGTTCGCGACGCTCACGATCGCCTCGTCGATCGCGGTGATTTTCGCGCGCAATCCCGTCCACAGCGTGCTGTGGCTGATCCTCGCCTTCTTCAACGCGGCGGGGCTGATGCTGCTGGTCGGCGCCGAGTTCATCGCGATGCTGCTGGTCATCGTCTACGTCGGCGCGGTCGCGGTTCTGTTCCTGTTCGTGGTCATGATGCTGGACATCGACTTCGCGTCGCTGCGCTCGGGCTTCACGCGCAACCTGCCGTTCGGGATCATCGTCGCGCTGGTTCTGCTTGCGGAGATGATCGTCGCGGTGTTCGCGCACCGGGCGGGGCCAATGCTTGCCGGGACCGCAATCCCCGACGCGCGGGTGCCGAACATCGTCGGCATCGGACAGATGCTCTACAGCCGCTACCTGTTCGCGTTCGAGCTCGCGGGGCTGATCCTGCTGGTGGCGATGGTCGGCGCGATCGTGCTCACGCATCGCCGCCGCGGCGACACCCGCACGCCCAGGGCATGGCGCCAGCTGCGCCGCCATCCCGACACCGCGATCCGGATGGTCGAGCCCGGCGTCGGCGAGGGGATGAAGCTGTGACCGGGCGCTGTTGGAAAGGACGCCCATCATGATCGGGCTTGGCGCCTACCTGATCGTCGCCGCGGTGGTGTTCACCGCCGGCGTGCTCGGCATCTTCCTCAACCGCCGCAACGTCATCCTGATGCTGATGGCGATCGAGCTCATCCTGCTCGCGGTGAACATCAACCTCGTCGCCTTCTCTGCTTTTCTCGGCGATCTCACCGGGCAGGTGTTCGCGATGTTCGTGCTCACGGTGGCCGCCGCGGAAGCGGCGATCGGGCTTGCCATCCTGGTCATCTTCTTCCGCCGCCGCGGCACCATCGCCGTCGATGCAGCCGACAGGATGAGGGGTTGATGGCCTCTGGTTCGAAATTCCTCCCCGGAACGGGGAGGTGGCAGGCCGAAGGCCTGACGGAGGGGGCCCACCTTTCCGTCCGCGCCCGGCTCGCTTCGCTCGCCCCTCTCCACCGCCGCTGCGCGGCGGTCCCCCTCCCCGTTCCGGGGAGGATTTGATGCATCCGATCCTCTTCATCGTATTCCTTCCGCTGGCCGCCGCGCTCATCGCGGGCCTCGGCGGGCCGTGGATCGGCAAGACCGCGGCCAAGGTGGTGACCACGGGCGCGCTGTTCGTCGGAGCGCTGCTCAGCTGGCCGATCTTCTTCCAGTTCATCGCCGGCGATGCCCAATCGACACTGGTGCCGGTGTTCACCTGGATCCATTCCGGAGCGCTGACGATCGACTGGTCGCTCCGCCTCGACAGCCTGACCGCCGTGATGCTGGTGGTCGTCACTACCGTCTCCAGCCTCGTCCATCTCTACAGCTGGGGATATATGGAGGAGGACCCGGGCCAGGCCAGGTTCTTCGCTTATCTGTCGCTGTTCAGCTTCGCTATGCTGATGCTGGTGACCGCCAACGACCTCGTGCAGATGTTCTTCGGCTGGGAGGGCGTCGGCCTCGCTTCCTATTTGCTGATCGGCTTCTGGTACTACAAGCCGTCGGCGAACGCCGCGGCGCTCAAGGCATTCGTCGTCAATCGCATCGGCGATTTCGGCTTCAGCCTCGGCATTTTCGGGACCTTCCTGGTGTTCGGCACGGTCTCGATCCCGGCGATCCTCGGCGCCGCCCCCGGCATCGCCGGGTCGACGATCGGCTTCGCGGGGATGCGCGTCGACACCATGACCTTGCTCTGCCTGCTGCTGTTCGTCGGCGCGATGGGCAAGTCGGCGCAGCTGCCGCTCCACACCTGGCTTCCGGACGCGATGGAAGGTCCGACACCCGTCAGCGCGCTGATTCACGCAGCGACGATGGTCACCGCGGGCGTGTTCATGGTTTGCCGCCTGTCGCCGATGTTCGAGGCCGCGCCGATCGCGATGAACGTCGTGACCTGGGTGGGCGCCATCACCTGCATCTTCGCGGCGACGGTGGGCTGCGCGCAGAACGACATCAAGCGGGTCATCGCTTATTCGACCTGCTCGCAGCTCGGCTACATGTTTTTCGCCGCCGGCGTCGGCGCCTACGGCGCGGCGATGTTCCACCTGTTCACCCACGCCTTCTTCAAGGCCCTGCTGTTCCTCGGCGCGGGCAGCGTGATCCACGCGATGCACCACGAGCAGGACATGCGTTACTATGGCGCGCTTCGGAAGGAGATCCCGATCACCTTCTGGGTGATGGTCATCGGGACGCTGGCAATCACCGGTGTCGGCATACCGGGCCTCGGCTTCGCGGGATTCTGGTCGAAGGACGCGATCATAGAGAGCGCCTGGGCGAGCGGCTCCGTCGCCGGCACGATGGCATTCTGGCTCGGCGTCCTCGCCGCGCTCCTGACCAGCTTCTACAGCTGGCGGCTGATCTTCCTGACGTTCTACGGTGACGCGCGCTGGGCGGCGTCCGAGCACATCCAGCACGCGCTCCACGGCGAGCACGACGACCCCGGCGAGGAACATGGCGACAGCGCCCATGACCCGCGCCCTGTCCCGACGGGCACCGGCGGCTACCATCCGCACGAAAGCCCGCTCACCATCCTCGTGCCGATCGCGCTGCTTGCGCTTGGCGCGCTCGCCGCC
>DASSOE010000048.1:0-11429 GCA_035700945.1 Sphingomicrobium sp.
TCAGGCGTTCGACCAAATCCTTCACCGGCTGGCGGTCCTCGTACTGGCTCGGCAGGGTCACCCGCAGCATTGAGCGCGTCGCCGGGTCCATCGTCGTCTCTTTCAACTGCCCCGGGTTCATTTCGCCCAGGCCCTTGAAGCGCGAGACTTCGACCTTCTTGCCCTTGAACTCGGTCGCTTCGAGCTCGGCGCGGTGGGCGTCGTCGCGGGCGTATAGGGTCTTGGCGCCGGCGGTGAGCCGATAGAGCGGGGGCTGCGCGAGGTAGAGGTGGCCGCGGCGGACGAGCTCGGGCATTTCCTGGAAGAAGAAGGTCATCAGCAGGGTCGCGATGTGGGCGCCGTCGACGTCGGCGTCGGTCATGATGATGATCCGCTCGTAGCGCAGCGCTTCCTCGTTGAACTTGTCGCGCGCGCCGCAGCCGAGTGCGAGGAGGAGGTCGGCGATCTCGCTGTTGGCGCGGATCTTGTCGGCGGACGCTGACGCGACGTTGAGGATCTTGCCGCGGATCGGAAGGATCGCCTGGGTCTTGCGGTTGCGCGCCTGCTTGGCCGAGCCGCCGGCGCTGTCGCCCTCGACGATGAACAGCTCGGCGCCGTCGGCGGCATCCTGCGAGCAGTCGGTGAGCTTGCCCGGGAGGCGGAGCTTGCGCGCGGAGGTGGCGGTCTTGCGCTGCACCTCGCGCTCGGCGCGACGGCGGAGCCGCTCCTCCATCCGCTCGACGATGCTGCCGAGCAGCGCGCGGCCGCGGTCCATGTTGCCGGCGAGATAATGGTCGAAATGGTCGCGCACCGCGGCCTCGACGAAGCGCGCCGCCTCGAGGCTGGTCAGGCGGTCCTTGGTCTGGCTCTGGAAATGCGGGTTGCGGATGAACACGCTGAGCATCAGCTCGACGCCGCTCATGACGTCGTCCGCGGTGATGTCCTTGGCCTTCTTCTGGCCGACCAGCTCGCCGAACGCGCGGATGCCCTTGGTGAGCGCGGCGCGCAGCCCGGCTTCATGAGTGCCGCCGTCGGGCGTGGGAATCGTGTTGCAGTAATAGAGCTCGGAGCCGTCGGAATAGAGCGGCCAGGCGACTGCCCATTCGGCGCGGCCCTGCTTGTCGGGGAAATCCTGGCTGCCGGTGAAGGCCTGGTTGGTGACGGTGGGGCGCTCGCCGATCTGCTCGGCGAGATGGTCGGCGAGGCCGCCCGGGAACTGGAAGACGGCGCTTTCGGGCACGTCGGCGGAGGCGAGCGCGGGATCGCAGCGCCAGCGGATCTCGACCCCGGCGAAGAGATAGGCCTTGGACCGGGCGAGCTTGTACAGGCGCTCGGGGCTGAAAGCGGCGTCCGCGCCGAAAATCTCCGCATCGGGGGTGAAGGCGACAGTGGTGCCGCGGCGGTTGGGCGCGGCGCCGGCCTCGGCGAGCCTGGAGGTGGCGAGCCCGCGCGAGAAGCTCTGGCGGTAAAGCTTCCTGTCGCGCGCGACCTCGATGACGGTGTCGCTCGACAGCGCGTTGACGACGCTGACCCCGACGCCGTGGAGCCCGCCCGAGGTCGAATAGGCCTTGCCCTCGAACTTCCCGCCCGAGTGGAGCGTGGTCATGATGACCTCGAGGGCCGACTTGCCGGGATATTTGGGGTGCTTGTCGACGGGGATTCCGCGGCCGTTGTCGGTGACCGTCAGGCGGTTGCCCTGGTCGAGCGTGACCTCGATGCGGGTGGCGAAGCCGGCGACCGCCTCGTCCATCGCATTATCGATGACCTCGGCGGCGAGGTGGTGGAGGGCGCGCGCGTCGGTCCCGCCGATGTACATTCCGGGCCGGCGGCGGACGGGCTCGAGCCCCTCGAGCACCTCGATCGCGGACGCATCGTAATTGTCGGATGAGGGAGGAGCGGAAGTCGAGAACAGGTCGGCCATTGCGAGCGGGTATAGGAGGCGCTCTCTCCGGCTGCCAAGCTTGGCGCGGCGGGTTTTCCACAGCTGCGGCGGCGGTTGATGCGGTGCGCGGGACCGATATGCTACGGGTTGCAGGGTAGCAGGGAGAGAGGCGCATGCGGATCGCGGTCGCGGCTGGGGCAGCAATATTGGCTTTCGGATCAGTGGCGGCATCGTCGCAGCCGGCGTCCGCTCCGCCGTCGGCTCCGCCGCCGACGCCTCACAACCCCGGGACCTCGGCCGGGCCGCTCGGCGGGTTCCACGCGCCGTCGAACGACCCGGGGGCGGGTTTGGGCGAGAGCCCGGGCTCGTTCGTCGGGCTCGGCAAGCTCGCGGCCGAGAAGGGCATGCCCAAGGGTGCGTACGGGGTCGAGCTCGCGCGTCGGATGAAGGACGCGCAGGAACTGGTCGATGCGGTGAGCCACGGCCGCGTGCTGACAGAGAGGGACGTCCGACGGATCCGCGACCTGATGCGCGAGGACTTCATCGCCTGGCGCAAGCGCTACGATTTGCTGCCCTCGGCCTACCGCGAGGAGCGTGACCGCTGGATCGTCGAGGAGCAGGCGCTAAGCCCGAACCAATGGGCGCAGCAGCGGCTCGACTGGCTCGAAGCGCAGCGCGACTGGATCGTCTCGCACGGCGGGTGAGGGCGGGGGTGCCGCCGGGCAGCTGCCGGTTGAACCGAAGTCTTGAAATCGGCCTTGGCGCTTCCAAATTTTCGGTGCCGGACGCCGTTCCGGGTCCGGCGACGGAGCGCTTCGGTGCCCCTTTGCTGCCATGCGCTCCGCCAGTCGCTCACATTGGAGGACATGACATGCGTAGTGCTTTCGACTTTGCACCGTTCCGGCGTTCGACGATCGGCTTCGACCGGCTGTTCGATATGCTCGAGAACAGCAACCAGGGGCAGCCCCAGGAGAATTACCCGCCCTTCGACCTGATCAGGAAGGGTGAGAACGATTATTGCATCCAGCTCGCCGTCGCCGGCTTCAGCCCGGACGAAATCGACATCACCGCGCAGCAGAACGTGCTGCTCGTCTCCGGACGCAAGTCCGACGAAAGTGAGGAGAAAGGCGGCGATTTCATCTACCGCGGGATTGCCAACCGCTCGTTCGAGCGCCGCTTCGCGCTGGCCGATCACATCCAGGTCAGGGGCGCCGACCTCAGGGACGGGCTGTTGTCGATCGAGCTGGTCCGCGAAATCCCCGAGGCGATGAAGCCGCGGAAGATCGACATCGGCGGCGAGAAGCCAGCGTCGAAGCAGACGGTCGACGCCGAGGCCGAGAACGCCTGAGGCGCCGCGCGGAATGAACGAGGGACAGTCCGCCGCACGGGGACTGTCCCTTTTTCATGCTTATCGGACCCGCGGCCCGCCGAACGGCATCGGCGGCGGAGGGCGCCTGTCGCGGCGCGGGAGCTGCGCCTGGTAGGCGACTCCGCAATGCTCGACGCAATAAGGGAAACCGGGATTGGCCGGGTCGCCGCAGAAATGGAAGTCGGGCTCGCCCGGGTGACCAATCGGCCATTTGCAGATGCGATCGTTGAGTTCGAGCAGGCTGGTCTTGTCGGCGACCTCGGGGCTCGGCTTGGCGGGCACAAGGCGCCGCGGCGGCGCGGGAGGGATCGGCGCCTGCTGGTCGCCCGGGCCCTGACGGACGAAGCCGCCGGGGCCGATCGAGCGGTACTGCATTTCCTGCGGGCTCATGCGCTGCTTGGGAGGCGCGGGTTGCGAGGGAGCGGCGGCCGGGGCGGATGCCTCGTCGGCTGTTTCCGCGACATCGGCCTTGGTCCGCGACTTCGGCGCTGCCGCGGCCGGCGGCGCGGCAGCGGGAGCCGTCTTCTTTGCCTCCTTCTCCTCGCCCGGCTTCACCGGAGAGGGGCGCTGCTCAAGACCGAGGCGGTGCGCCTTGCCGATCACCGCGTTGCGGCTGACCCCGCCGAGCTCGTCGGCGATCTGGCTGGCGGTGGCGCCGTCGTGCCACATCTTCTTCAGGCGCTCGATGCGCTCTTCGGTCCACGACATTGGCAAATTTGCTCCAATTCCTTGCGGGCCCCGGTTTCACCCGATAGTCGGCTTCGGCCCGTGAACGACCAGCCCATCAACGATCCACAAGCGCGCTGGCTGCGCTTCGCACCGGGCGATGCGGTGCTCAAGGGTGTCAATTGGGGAGGCCTCAGAACCCTCTATATCAAGGAGGTCAGGCGGTTCTTCAAGGTCCAGCTTCAGACCGTCTGGGCGCCTGCGATCACGACCCTCCTTTATCTCGCCATCTTCACCATCGCGCTCGGCGGGTCGGGGAGGAGCGTGATGGGCGTCCACTTCGCCGATTTCATCGCCCCCGGGCTGATCGTCATGGCGATGATGCAGAACGCCTTCGCCAACGCGAGCTTCTCGCTCCTGGTCGGCAAAATTCAGGGCAATATCGTCGATTATCTGATGCCGCCTTTGTCGACCGGCGAACTGATCGCGGGCCTGGTGGGCGCAGCGGTCACCCGAGCGTTCCTGGTCGGCGTCGCAGTATGGCTCGCGATGCTGCTGTGGCCGGGGGTTTCGGTAGATGTCCGCCATCCGGCGCTGGTGTTCTGGTTCGCGCTGATGGGCGCGCTGCTGCTGAGCTTCCTCGGGCTCCTGACCTCGATCTGGGCCGAGAAGTTCGACCATGCGGCGGCGGTCACCAATTTCGTGGTCACGCCCTTGTCGCTGCTCAGCGGCACTTTCTATTCGATCAACCAGCTCGCGCCGGCGTTCCGGGCGGTGAGCCACGCCAACCCGTTCTTCTACGTGATCTCCGGCTTCCGCGCTGGGTTCCTCGGGATCAGCGATTCGCCGTTGCTGATCGGCGCGGCGGGCCTGCTCGCGCTCAACCTGCTGCTGTGGGCCCTGTGCTACGCGCTTCTAAATAGCGGCTGGAAGATCAAGAGCTGAGGCGCCGGTTCGGCGGCGTTCCGATATGAACGCACCATTACGCACGTTAAACAAGTTGAACGGCGACTGACGGGTGCGTTCAGTCCTGCATCAAGCGAATCGGAGCATAAGGCGGCATCGAATAGCTCAGAAGGAGAGCGAACATGCGTAAGTTGCTCATTTCCACCGTTGCCGCCGTTTCGGCGCTTGCCGTCGCGGCCCCCGCCAGCGCCCAATATTATCCGAACCGGCCGGCTTACGGCTATGCCCACGGCTACAACCAGGGCACCGTCCGCGCGCTCCAGGTGCGGGTCAACCGGATCCAGCAGGACCTCCGCCGCCTGGCGCAGTACCGGATGATCAGCCGGGGCGAATATTACAACCGGCAGCAGGACGCGCGCGACATCGAGCGCAGGCTTCGCCGCGACCTGCGCGACGGCCGCGGCTTCAATGCGCGCGAATTCGCGCGGACGCAGCAGCGCATCGCCCGCCTCGAATACAAGATTTCGAGGGACGTCCGCGACGGCCGTCACTACGCCTTCCGCTGGTAGCGCAATGCCCTCATGGGCCCATGAGAAGAGGCGCTCCGGGACTCCCCGGGGCGCCTTTTTCTTTTTGGGACGGCGCGGCTATAGCGGCGGCAGTCCACCCGAAGGAGCGATCACGACCATGGCCATTACGCCGCTCATGCCCGTTTACCCGCGTTCGCCGGTCCGGCCGGTGCGGGGCGAGGGAGCCTATCTCTTCGGCGAGCAGGGCGAGCGCTATCTCGATTTCGCATCCGGAATCGCGGTGAACCTGCTCGGCCATGCCCATCCCTATTTGACGCAGAAGCTCCAGGAGCAGGTCGCGACCTTGATGCACGTGTCGAACCTCTACGGCTCACCGCAGGGCGAGGCGTTCGCGCAGCGGCTGGTCGACCTGACCTTCGCCGACACGGTCTTCTTCACCAATTCGGGCGCCGAAGCGGTCGAATGCTCGATCAAGACCGCGCGCCGATACCATTTCGCCAAAGGCAACCCCGAGAAGCACAACCTCATCACCTTCTCCAACGCCTTCCACGGGCGGACGATGGCGACGATCAGCGCGACCGATCAGGCCAAGCTGCGCGACGGTTTCGCGCCGCTGCTGACGGGCTTCACGGTGGTGCAGTTCAACGACCTCGACGCGGCGCTGGCGGCGGTCGACGAGAACACCGCCGGCTTCCTGGTCGAGCCGATCCAGGGCGAGGGCGGAATCCGTCCGGCGACACACGAATTTCTGTCAGGCCTGCGCGCGGCGTGCGACGAAAAGGACCTGATGCTGGTGTTCGACGAGGTCCAGTGCGGCGTCGGGCGCACCGGATGCCTCTACGCCTATCAGCATTACAACGTCGCGCCGGACATCATGGCCTCGGCCAAGGGCATCGGCGGCGGCTTCCCGATGGGCGCCTGCCTCGCGACCGAGAAGGCCGCCTCCGGCATGGTAATCGGCACGCACGGGTCGACATTCGGCGGCAACCCGCTGGCGATGGCGGCCGGGCAGGCGGTGTTCGACGTGATCGCGAACGACGAGTTCCTCGCGCAGGTCCGCCAGAAGGGCGAGCGCCTGCGCTCGGCCCTCGAGCAGATGATCCCCAACCACGACCATCTGTTCGACAGCGTGCGCGGGGTCGGGCTGATGCTCGGGGTGAAGCTCAAGAGCGATAGCCGGGCGTTCGTGAATTATCTGCGGACCAAGGGCCTGCTGACGGTCGCGGCCGGCGACAACGTCATGCGCGTACTTCCGCCGCTGACGATCGAGGAAAGCCACATCCGCGAGTTCATCGACACGCTGTCGGCGGCCGCGGCGGAATACGAGGTGCCCGCAGCGGCGGCTTGAGCGTCATCCCGGCCTCGAGCCGGGACCCGCTCTTCTCCGTCGGCGCAAAGGCAGGCAGATCCCGGATCAAGTCCGGGATGACGGGTTGTTGTCGCTGAGCGACGCCAACCCTATCTTCCCTCCATGCCGGCAGTTCAGCTCAACAACGACGTCGTTCTCGGCGTCGCCATTCCCTCGCGCAACGCGCGGGGGCGAATCGGTCGGCTCGGGCCGGTGGTCGATTCGATTCTTGCCAGCCATCATTATCCGCCACCGGTCGAGAAGCTCCTCGCCGAAGCGCTGACGCTGACGGCGCTGCTCGGCTCGCTGCTCAAGGAGCCGCAGGGGCAGCTGACGCTTCAGGCGCAGACCGAGGGCGGGGCCGTCGACCTGCTCGTCTGCGACTATCTCGGCGGTGAGCTGCGCGGCTATGTGCGCCACGATCCCGAGCAGCTCGAGGCGCTTCCGCCGGAGCCCTCGCTCCCGGAGCTGTTCGGCAAGGGCTATCTCGCGATCACCTTCGACCAGCCGCTGGCCAACGAGCGTTACCAGGGCATCGTTCCGCTCGAGGGCAAGAACCTCGGCGATGCGGCGCAAAGCTATTTCGCGCAGTCCGAACAGATCCCGAGCCTCGTCAGGCTGGCGGCCGAAAAGCGCGGCGCAGAATGGCATGCGGGCGGGCTGCTGCTCCAGCATCTGCCCGAAGGTGAGGAGGGCCGCGAGCGGCTGCATACGCGGCTCGACCATCCCGACTGGCCGCATGTCGCAATCCTCGGCGGCTCGGTCAAATCGGAGGAGCTGACGGACCCGCACCTTCCGCTCGACGAGCTCATCTGGCGGCTGTTCCACCAGGAAGACGAGGTGCGGACCCTGGCGGCGGTCGAGCTCAGCCGCGGCTGCCGCTGCGACCCCGCTTACGTGCGCTCCGTCATCGCCCGCTTCCCGGACGATGAGCGCGAGGCGATGGTCGGCGACGACGGTCTGATCCGAGTCGACTGCGCCTTCTGCTCGTCGAGCTTCGCGATCGAGCCCGAAGAGCTCAAGCGCTAGCGGCCGAATGTCGGCTCGCGAGCATTTCGTTTTTCACCGTTAACTTCCTCGTGTTAAACGGCGGGTCATGAGACGATCGCTGATTCTCGCCGTCGCCACCGCCGCGCCCGCGGCCGCTTTCGCGGCCGCGCAGCCCGCCGCGCTCGCCCAGGTCGCCGGCGGGCTGTGGGAAATCAGCGGCGCTCCGGGAAGCGACGCCCCCGTGCGCCAGTGCGTCGCGGATGTCGTGACGCTCGCGCAGTTCGAGCATCGCGGGCAGAATTGCTCGCGAAGCGTGCTGAAGGACGGGCCGAGCGCCACCCGGATAGAGTACAAATGCGGCACCGCCGGATTCGGCCAATCGCAGGTGGACGTGCTCACCCCGCGCTCGCTGAGAATCAGCACGCAGGGAATCTCGGAGCAGCTGCCGTTCAATTACGTGCTTCAGGCGCGGCGCGTGGGCGATTGTACGAAAACATCTTCTTCTACTCGCCATTAAGGCGCCGTTTAACCATCCTGCGCTAGTTTAAGAGCGTGCCGGATTCTGGCACGCTTTCCTCCCATCGGGCGCAAGCCCGATACCTGGGCCGCCCTTCCTTCGGGATCGGCGGCCCTTCTTTTGGCCTCCCCTGCATTCGCCGGCGAGGATATAGGCGCCGCCATGCTCTATTTGCTGATCAAGGCCGCCATTTCGGGCGCGATCGTTGCCGCGGTCTCCGAGATCGCGCGGCGCTACCCCGGCTGGGGAGGGCTGGTCGCGTCCTTGCCGGCGACGTCGCTGCTCGCGATGCTGTGGCTGTGGCGCGATACCGGCGATCCGGAGCGCGTGGCCGAGCTGTCGGCGAGCACCATCTGGTTCATCGTCCCATCGTTGCCGCTGTTCATTGCGCTGCCGCTGCTGCTCCGCTCCGGCGTGGGGTTCTGGTCCGCGATGGCGATCGTCGTCGCCGGCACGCTCGCGCTGTACGCGATCATGTTCTGGGCGGCGCCGAAGCTCGGGCTCAAGCTGTGAAGCAGGCCGTCGTCCTCCTTTCGGGCGGGCTCGACTCGATGGTCTGCGCGGGCCTTGCGCGCGAGCAGGGCTATTCGGTCGTGGCGCTGACCGTCGACTACAACCAGCGGCACCGTGTGGAGCTCGATGCCGCGCGCACGATCGCCGCCGCGCTGGCCGAGCGGCACATCGTGCTTCCGCTCGACCTGAGGGCGTTCGGCGGGTCGGCCCTGACGGACGACATCGCGGTGCCGAAGGAGGGCGTCGGCGCCAATGCAAATGGGGGCATCCCCGTCACTTACGTGCCCGCGCGCAACACGATTTTCCTCAGCCTCGCGCTCGGCCTCGCCGAGGCGAGCGGCGCGCGCGACATCTTCATCGGCGTCAACGCGCTCGATTATTCGGGCTATCCCGACTGCCGGTCCGAGTTCATCGAGGAATTCGGGAAACTCGCCAGTCTGGCGACCAGGGCGGGCGTGGAGGGGGGCCGGTTCACGATCCACGCGCCGCTCCAGCACATGACCAAGGCCGACATCGCGCGCGAGGCGCAGCGGCTGGGCCTCGACCCGGCGCTCAGCCACAGCTGCTACGATCCGCTGCCGGACGGCCGGCATTGCGGCGCGTGCGATGCGTGCCGGCTGCGCGCGAAGGGGTTTGCCGAGGCGGAGATCGCGGATCCGACGCGATATTCCCTCGCCCTTGACACGGGGGAGAGGGGGCAGTGACTAGCACCAAGGTTCGCCCCCCTCTCCCCGCTCATGCTCCGCATGAGTCGCCCTCTCCCCCCTCTGGGGGGCGAGGGAGCTACGCCGTCAAGGAATGCTTCCTCACCTTGCAGGGGGAGGGCGTGCAGGCGGGGAGCCGGGCGGTGTTCCTGCGCTTTGCGGGGTGCAATCTCTGGTCGGGCCGTGAGCAGGACCGTGCCGAAGCGCTGTGCAGCTTCTGCGACACCGATTTCGTCGGCACGGACGGGGAGGGCGGCGGCAAGTTCCGCGGGGCCGACGCGCTCGCGGCGCATGTCGAGGTGCTGTGGGGGAAGGGCCGCGACAAAAGGCTGGTGGTGGTCACCGGCGGCGAGCCGATGCTTCAGCTCGACACCGCGCTTCTCGACGCGCTGCACGCGCGCGGTTTCCGAGTTGCCGCCGAGAGCAACGGTACGCTGCATGCGACGCCCGGCATCGACTGGCTGTGCGTCAGCCCGAAGGCCCGGACCGACGTGGTCCAGCGCTCGGGCGACGAGCTCAAGCTGGTGTGGCCGCAGCAGGGGATCGACCCGGCGGAGCTGGAGGGCTGGGCGTTCGACCATTTCCTCGTCCAGCCGATGGACTGCGCCGAGCCCGAGCGGGCGATCGAGGCGGCGATCCGGCTGGCGATGGACCGGCCCAAATGGCGCCTGAGCCTTCAGGCGCACAAGGTCGTCGGACTGGCCTGATTATTCGGCGTTGGTGGCCGCGGCGTCGGCCGGGTTCGCGGCGGCCGGCGCAGCGCTCTTCGAAGCGGGCTTCTTCGGCTTGGACGCGGCTTCGTTCGCCGCCGGCTCGGCTCCGTTGCCGAGATTGCCGAAATTGAGGTCGACGTCGGCGGCCATGTTGGCAGCGTCGGCGGTGACCGCGTCGATCGCCGTTACGTCGTTGGACACGATGTTCTCCGCCGTCAGGTTCTCGTCGACGTTTTGCGTATTGTCGGCCTGATCGTTGTTCGAGCAGGCGGAAAGAGAAAGAGCGAGGGCACCGGCGATCAGGATCAGGCGCATGGATGGACTCCGGAAAACACAAAAAAAGAGGCTGCCGGACGTACCGACAGCCCCTTGAAAAGCCAACGCCCCCGCAAGCGGAGGCGCAACCAGCTTACATCGCGTTGTTGGTCGTCGCGTTCATGTCCGTCACGGTGACGTTTTCCGCGCTGACGTTGAGGTCGGTCGCGTTCATGTCCGTGGCGTTCATGTCCGTCATAGCGTTCATGTCCGTCGCGTTCATGTCAGTCGTCGTGAGGTTCTCATCGACGTTCATCGTGTTGTTGGCGTTGTCGTTGCTGCTGCAAGCCGCAACGGCCAGGGCCGCGCCAGCGACCAGGATAAGAGCACGCATTCAAGACTCCCTATTTATTGCGATCTGCAAGGGTTTCCCCCGGCGCAAATCGCGCGAACCATAGTCTGAAGCGGGAGCATCCTTCAAGACTCTTTGCACGACCGTTCCAAACTCTTGAGAAACGACAAGAAACTCCGCTTCAAGGCCGCATCAACCCGCGTAAGGGGCATTTGTTTCCCTTGTTCCGCGAGGCTGGTGACCCCGAATTCGGCGATCCCGCACGGGACGATGCCGCCGAAATGGGAGAGATCGGGCGCGACGTTGAGCGCAAATCCGTGGAGCGTGACCCAGCGTTTGACCCGCACCCCGAGCGCCCCGATCTTGGCTTCGGCGGGGCCTTCGCCGACCCAGATTCCGATCCGGCCGGGCGCGCGATGGGCGGCGACTCCGAGCTCGGCGAGCGTGTCGATCATCCAGCCCTCGAGCGAGTGGACGAAGCGGCGGATGTCTTTCCCGCGCTTCTCGAGGTCGAGCAGCACATAGCCGACGCGCTGGCCCGGGCCGTGGTAGGTGTAGCGGCCACCGCGGCCCGCCTCGTACACCGGGAAATGCTGCGGGTTGGTGAGCTCGGAGGGGTCGGCGCTGGTGCCTGCGGTGAACAGGGGCGGGTGCTCGAGCAGCCACACGCATTCGCTCGCCGTTCCCTCGCGGATGGCGGCGGCG
>DASSOE010000049.1:0-10772 GCA_035700945.1 Sphingomicrobium sp.
TTGACCTCGATGACCTTGCCGCCGAGCCGCTCGGGCACCTGGATGAGGATTTCCGCCTTGCCGGGGACGTGCTTTTCCTGCGCTGCGACGAGCTGGTCGAACTTGGCGATACGCGCCTTCGACTTGGTCTGGCGAGCTTTCGCGCCCTGGCGGATCCACTCAAGCTCGTCCTTGATCGCCTTCTGGCGCCCGGACTCCTCGCGCTCCTCCTGCTCGAGCCGCTTCGCCTTCTTCTCGAGATAGGTCGAGTAATTACCTTCGTAGGGGAAGTATTTCCCGCGATCGAGCTCGAGGATCCAGCTCACCACATTGTCGAGGAAATAGCGGTCGTGGGTGATCATCAGCACCGCGCCCGGATATTCCTTGAGATGGTTCTCGAGCCACTGGACGCTCTCGGCGTCGAGGTGGTTGGTGGGCTCGTCGAGCAGCAGAATCGAGGGCTTCTGGATGAGGAGGCGCGTCAGCGCGACGCGGCGCTTCTCGCCGCCCGACAGCTTGTCGACCGACCAGTCGGACGGGGGACAGCGAAGCGCCTCCATCGCCACTTCGAGCTGGTTGTCCAGGGTCCAGCCGTCGACCGCGTCGATCTTGGCCTGGAGCTCGCCCATCTCCTCCATCAGCGCGTCGAAGTCGCTGTCGTCCTTTGGATCGCCCATCTCGGCCGAAATGGCGTTGAATCGATCGACCATGTCGGCGACCTCGCGCGCTCCATCCTTGACGTTCTCGAGCACGTTCTTGCTCGGGTCGAGCTGCGGCTCCTGCGGCAAATAGCCGACCGTGATGTTCTCGCCCGGCCAGGCCTCGCCCTGATAATCCGTGTCGATGCCCGCCATGATCTTCATCAGGGTCGACTTGCCGGCGCCGTTCGGCCCGACGATGCCGATCTTGGCGCCGTGGTAGAATTGCAGGTTGATGTGGTTGAGCACCGGCTTCTGCGCGCCGGGAAAGGACTTGGTCATGTCCTTCATGACATAGGCATATTGGGCGGCCATGGGGTCGCGGGTATCCTTCGGAAATGAGTGTCTGGAGGGTTGCGTGCCAGTTAGGACACGCGAGCCGCTTTTTCCAGCGCTCGCATCGAAGTCAGAAGGGCAGCTTGAACCCGGGCGGGAGCGGAAGCGTGCCTTGCATCTTCTCCATTTCCTGCGCCGCGGCGGCGTCGGCCTTGGCGCGCGCGTCGCCGATCGCTGCGGCGATCAGATCCTCGACCATCGTTTTTTCGGAGGGTTGAAGGAGGCTTTCATCGATGTCGACGCCGAGGATCCGCCCCTTGGCGGTCGCCCGGATCTTGACCAGGCCGCCGCCGGCCGCGCCCTCGACCTCGATCTTGTCGAGATTGTCCTGCGCTTTCTGGATCTCGTTTTGTGCGTTCTGCGCCATTTTCATGATTTCGTCGAAGTCGGGCAATTCAGGCATCTCAGCTGCCTCTCGTTGAAAAGGTTTCGAGTTCGGCGTCGGGGAACGCGTCCATCACCGCGCGGACGTTGGGGTCCGCGAGCACATCGGAGCGAACGCGCTCCTTCGCCATTTTCTCCTGGTCGAGCAGGGACGGCTCGCCGGCTTCGTCCGAAAGCGATACCTCCCAGCTCGCGCCGGTCGCGGATTTGAGGATCGCGGCAAGCTCGCGCGGCCAGTCCCCGCCGAGCGGCCGAGCCGGCTTCAGCACGAGCTCGGGCGGCGCATAGCGCACCAAACCGACCTGGTCGTGAAGCTGGACGGCGAGCTGGTGCCTGCCATTATCCTCGAGCAACTTGATGAGCGCGCGGTAATCGGCTGGAATTCTCGCCGTTGGACCCGACGACTTGCCGGAGGGCGCGGCCATCGGCGCGGCCCCAGCCTCCTGCCCGCTGAGCTTCGCCACGAGCGCCGCCGGATCGGGCATGTCGGCGGCATGGATCAGCCGGAGAAGCGCCATTTCGGCCGCCTCGCGCGGATCGGGGGCCGTGTCCACATCCTGCAGGCCCTTGAGCAGCATCTGCCACAGCCGGTGGATCGTGCCCCAGCCGAGCTGCCCCGCCATCGCTTCCGCGCTCTGGCGCTCTTCGTCGGACTGGAGCGCGCCGGCGTTCGCTCCGGCCTTGGCGCGCGTCGCCGCGTGGAGGCTCTCCATCAGCCCGCGCAGCAGCTGGGTCGGATCGATCCCGAGGTCGTGCGCTTCGTCGAGCGCCGCCAACGCGCCCGGCGCGTCCCCCGACAGCACCAACTCGAGCAGCTTCCGGATGCGCGCTCGGTCGGCGAGCCCGAGCATATCGCGGACCTGTGCGGCAGTGACCGTGCCTGCGCCGTGGGCGATCGCTTGATCGAGGATCGAAAGGCCGTCGCGCGCCGATCCCTCCGCGGCACTCGCGATCATCGCCAGCGCGTCGGGCTCGACCTCCACTCCTTCGGCCGTGGACACTTCGGCGAAATGCGCGGCGAGCTTCTCGGCCGGGATTCGCCGCAGGTCGAACCGCTGGCAGCGCGACAGCACCGTCACCGGAAGTTTCTCAACTTCCGTCGTGGCGAATATAAATTTCACGTGTCCAGGTGGTTCTTCGAGAGTCTTGAGAAGCGCATTGAACGCTTCCTTGGTCATCATGTGAACTTCGTCGATGATGTAGACCTTGTATCGTGCGCTGACGGCGGCGTAACGCACCGCGTCATTGATCTCGCGGACATCGTCGATTCCGCGGTTGCTGGCGGCGTCCATCTCGACAACGTCGATGTGCCGACCTTCGGCGATCGCGCGGCAGGGTTCGCAGACGTCGCACGGCGTGATCGTCGGCCCGCCCTGCCCCTCCGGTCCAACGCAGTTGAGGGCCTTCGCAATGAGACGTGCGGTAGAGGTCTTGCCGACCCCTCGAACGCCGGTGAGCAGGAATGCATGCGCAATGCGCCCGCGCTCGATCGCGTTGGCGAGCGTCTTCACCATCGCGTCCTGGCCGATCAGCTCGGCGAACGTTTGCGGCCGGTACTTGCGGGCAAGCACGCGGTAAGGCGAGGCGCCGGCGGGCGCAGGCACTTCGGGAAGGTCGAGGCCCAGTGCGGGCGATTCGTCGTCCATGCGCTCTCGTTACGGTTTCACAGCCGTCATTGCGAGGAGCGTAGCGACGCGGCAATCCAGAGCAACGCTGGATTGCTTCGCTTCGCTCGCAATGACGGGAAGGGTGGAAGCCGACGACCCGGCACGAAATCGTTGTGGCTGCTTCCTTCCGGACCTGACCAGGTTGGCGACAGCGCCGTCCGCCGACTTCCGAGGGGGCATATGGTGGAAGCCTTCGCGCCACGCAAGTTGTTCGGGCAAAGGTCCTTCTTCATCCACGGTTCACGCGTGCCAGTGGAGTCGGCTAGCCTGACTCGATGCTCCTCTCGTCCCTCCTTCTTGCCTCCCTTGCGCCCGCAGCGGTTTCTCCGTCGGGGCCGATCAACGTGACCGGTCACGCCTGGGCACCGTTCATCAGCCCGATGGGTGAGCCGTTCCGCGCCCGCACGACCAGCGACGACACGCTAGCCGACTGGTTCCGGCAGGCAGACGCCAACCATGATGGCCTGCTCACCGCCGGCGAGATGCAGGCCGACGCAGAGCGGTTCTTTCGGAGGCTCGACACCAACCCGGACGGCGAGATCGACCCGGACGAGATCGCTTATTACGAATATGAAATCGCGCCCGAAATCCAGGTAATGTCGAGGACCCGGCGGCCTCCCGGCGAGCCTGCGGCCGCGCGCGACGTCGATGTCTATTTGGAAAAGCCGCGCGACCGGAAACGGCGGCGGGATCGCGACTATGCGAGTCTCGGCTTTGGCGGTTCGCTCCAGGGCGCCGCCCGATACGGCCTGCTCAACATCCCGGAGCCGGTCGCCGCCGCGGACGCGGACTTCAACCGCGGCATCTCGCTCGAGGAGTTCCGCCAGGCGGCGCTCACCCGGTTCCAGCTCCTCGACAGCGCGCACCGCGGGAGCCTCACCCTGCCCCAGCTCCAGGCTCTCCGACCCGAGCCGCCGCTCGACGGCCGCCGGCCGAAGCCAAACGGGCCGGGCGACGATCGTATCGGCAATCCACTTCCGACCGGCCCCTAACGGCCCATCCAGTTTCTAGCGCCGGGCGGAATTCGGACGGTGAGTGTCTCCATCGCCTGCGTGAGGATGATCTGACAGGCGAGGCGGGACGTCCGCGTCGCATGCGCGGCGAGGTCGAGGAGGTCTTCCTCTTCCTCGCTGGCCAAAGGCAGCTTCTCGAAGTCTGGCGCATCGACGATGACGTGGCAGGTCGAGCAGGCCATCACGCCTTCGCACGCCCCTTCGAGCGGCTCGCGCGCCGCCCAGGCGACATCGAGCAGCCGCTGCCCGGCTTCGGCCACCACTTCCTTGTCGAGCGTGCCGTCGGCCTTGAGGAAGCGCACCAAGGTCACGCCTCGAGTTTCTCCTGCGCCGTGGCATGTGCCGCGATGCGCCGGCAGGCGTCGACGAGCTCCTCTTGTGTCGTATAGCGGCCGAAGCCAAGGCGGATCGACGAGCGCGCCTGTCGGTCATTGAGCCCGAGCGCGCGAAGCACGTGGCTGGGGCGCCCCGACCCGCTCGCGCAGGCCGAGCCGAGCGAGAAAGCGATGTCGCGCAGATCGGCGATTAACCGCGCTCCATCAAGGCCTTCGCGGCGGATATTGAGATTGCCTGGATAGCGGTGACGGGTGCTTCCGTTGATCGTCCAGCCCGGGCCGAGCGCGTCGATGGCGGCCTTCCACAGCTTCTCGACATGGTCGTGATCGCGGGTCTGGCGTTCGTCGGCGAGCTTGGCGCCGGCGCCGAAGCCGACGCACAGCGCCGGCGATAGCGTGCCCGAACGAAGCCCCCGCTCCTGCCCGCCGCCGTGGATCAGCGGCGGCGGCTCCGCGCCCTTGCGCATCCACAGCGCACCGATCCCCTTCGGCCCATAAATCTTGTGCGCGGAGACGGCGACGAGATCGGGTCCCTCGCAGATCTCGAGGCGGCCGAATGCCTGGACCGCGTCGCACAGCATTAGCGCGCCCGCCTCGTGCGCCATGCTCGCGATCTCCGAAATCGGCTGAGTCACGCCGATTTCGTTGTTCACCTGCATCACCGCGACGAGCAGCACGCGATCGTCGAGCTCGCGCGCAAGCAGGTCCAGGTCGAGCCGACCGTCCGGCTGGACCGGCAGGACCGTGAGGTCCACGCCGTGCCCCGCCAGCCATTCGCATGTGTCGAGCACGGCGGCATGTTCCGTCGCAACGGTAATGATGCGGTTGCGCCCTTCGGGTGCTTGTTCGACGGTTCCCTTGAGCGCCCAGTTGAGCGCTTCGGTGGCGCTTCCCGTGAAGGCGACGCTCCCGCCTTTGAGGCCAATCGCTGTTTCCACACGGTCGCGCGCGACTTCGATCGCCGCTTCCGCTTCGCGGCCCCAGCGCGACGGTGAATGGGGATTCGCGAACTTCTCCTCGATCCAGGGGAGCATCGCCTCGGCGACTTCCGGCGCAACCGGCGTGGTCGCCTGGTAATCGAGATAGATCATGCGGCTTGTGCTTTGGCTCGGGCAGCGATTCTCCGCCATTCGCCGAGGAAGCGCTCGACATCGTCCTCGCAAGTCGACGGCCCGAAGCTGACCCGGATGACGGACGAGGCGACATCTTCCGCAATCCCCATTGCGGCGAGGACCCGGCTCGGTTTCATGCTCCCGGACGAGCAGGCGCTCCCCGCCGACACCGAGACTCCGGCGAGGTCGAGCTGCACGAGCTGGCTCGCATTGGCGACACCGGGCATCGCATAGGCGCCAATCGTCGCGATCCGTGGCGCTCCGGCAGCAATGACGAGCCCGCCCGAACCGACGATTTCATTTTCGAGGTGCTGACGCAGCGTTTCGAGCCGCGGCATGGCCGTGCCGAAGGCGCGGCTTTCGAGAGCTGACGCCATCGCGGCAGCGGCCGGCAGGTTCTCCGTCCCGCGCCGATAGCCGCGCTCCTGCCCGCCGCTCGGCGCGAGCGTGCCGAGATCCTTGACCAGCAGCGCCCCTGCACCCGGAGGAGCGCCGAACTTGTGCCCCGAGATCGCGACGAAGTCGGCGTCGGGCAGCGCGATCTTCCCGGCCGCCTGCGCGCAGTCGCACAGCAGCAGCGATCCTGCTTCGCTCACTGCCTCCTGAATGCGCTCGATCGGCTGGATGACGCCGGTCTCGTTGTTGACCAGTTGCACGGCGACGAGCGCCGGTCCTCCCGCCAGCGCGCCCTGCAGCGCTGCAAGGTCGATCACGCCGCTGCCATCGACCGGCAGCACCTCGGCGCCCTCGCCCATCGCAGCGATCACCGCCTCGTGCTCCGTTGGGCCGGCGATCCGCCGCGCTACCTTTGCGCGTGATGCCGCGATGTGGATCGCCTCGCTCGCGCCGGAAGTCAGGATGACGTCATGCCGCCACTCGAGCGCATCGGCGATCGAGCGCCGCGCCTCCTCGAGCGCCGCTCGCGCCTTCCGGCCGTCGCCATGGGGAGAGCTCGGGTTCGCCCAGCTTTCAAGCGCGCGGTTCATCGCTTCGCGCGCCGCGGGCAGCACCGGCGTGGTCGCCGCATGGTCGAGGTAAAGCCGGTCGCTCATGGCTTGAAAAGCGCTCGATTCCTGCCGATTGCCAGTTGAAGGGCCGCCCCTATATAGGAGCCGACGCCGCGGCGCACCCGTCGGCGGCCCGACCTTTCTTTTCGCGAGCTATTTGCACCCGATGCCCGAAGTCATTTTTCCCGGCCCCGAGGGACGTCTCGAAGGCCGATTCCATCCCGGAACGCGGCCGCGCGCGCCGGTCGCCCTGATCCTCCACTCGCACCCGCAGGCCGGCGGGACGATGAACAACAAGATCGTCCAGCTGCTCTACCAGACCTTCGTCAAGCGCGGCTTCGCGACGCTTCGCTTCAACTTCCGCGGCGTCGGCAAGAGCCAGGGCGTGTTCGACAACGGCATCGGCGAGCTGTCCGACGCCGCCTCGGCGCTCGACTGGGTGCAGAGCATCCACCCCGAGGCGGAGACGACCTGGGTCGCCGGCGTCAGCTTCGGCGCCTGGATCGGCATGCAGCTGCTGATGCGCCGCCCGGAGATCCGCGGTTTCATCTCGATCGCCCCGCCGGCCAATATGTACGACTTCAGCTTCCTCGCCCCCTGCCCCTCGTCGGGCATCATCATCCAGGGCGAGGCCGACGAGGTGGTGACCCCGAGCGCGGTCCAGAAGCTGGTCGACAAGCTCAGGACCCAACGCCACATCACCATCCACCATGAGCTGATCCCCGGCGCCAACCACTTCTTCGCGAACGAGCTCGACCAGCTGATGAAGGAAGTCGACGACTATCTCGACATGCGGCTCGCGACCGACCCGGTGAAGCCGGCTATACCGTCCAGATCATCACGTTCATGATGAGCACGGCCGCGGCGACCAGCATCAGCACGCCGCGAACCCGGGTATGACGGGCGAGCACCAGCTTCACGCCGCCGATCACGAGCAGGAAGGCGGCTATCATCGCCAAACCCATGGCAAACGCCGAAATTTTCTCCATTTCCGCTCCTGATTTCACAAAGACTTAACCAAAATCGGTCCACATTGGCCGACATGGCCGGTGGGGACCAGCAGGCGCGCCTCGAAGAGGCGTTCGAGCGGATCGAGGAAACGATCCTGCCGTGCATCGCGATGATGCTCGACACGCTGATCGATGCCTCAGAATCGATCGCCGAAGGCGAGCGCCGGTTCCTCGTCGGCGAGCTCAAGACGCTCGCGGCGGAGCTCGAGGAGCTGACCCAGGCCGTCGAGCGGTCGAGCCCGGCCCATGTCGAGCCTGGCGAGTACAAGACCCGTAACGTCGCCTAAACCGCTCCGCTGACGATTCGCGCATGCAGCGCTGGATCGACATTCCCCCCCGACAATACCACCACCGTTTCTTCGACCGGGGCCACTTTCGCGGCGAGCAATGCCGCGAGCGCCACCGCCCCGCCCGGCTCAACCAGCAGCCCGTGCCACTCCCACGCGAAGCGCACGGCCTCGGCAACTTCGGAATCGCTCACCGAAAGCGCCGTCGCCCCGCGTTCGCGCAGGATGGAGAAGGTGATCGGCGAAACGCGCGGGGTCTGAAGCGCGTCGCAGAAGGTAGCCGGCGCATCCGCCGCGACCGGCACGATCTCGCCGAGCGCAAGCGAGCGCGCCATGTCGTCCCAGCCTTCAGGCTCGACGATGACCAGCTCGGCCTCGGGAACCGCCAGCGCAATGCCGGAGCCGAGCCCGCCCCCGCCGCATGGCACCATAATGCGCTTCGGCGCGCGGCCGAGCTGCTCGACGATCTCGAGTCCCGCGGTGCCCTGACCGGCGACGATCGCCGGGTCGTCGAAGCTTGGGACGACGGTCGCCCCTGTTTCCTCGGAGATGCGGTCGGCGATCGCCTCGCGGCTCTCGTTGCGGCGGTCGTAGAAGATGATTTCGGCGCCCTCGCCGCGAGTGCCGTCGACCTTCACCTGCGGGGCATCGCTCGGCATGACGATGATGGCGCGGATGCCCAGGCGGCGCGCGGCGATGGCCACGCCGCGCGCGTGATTGCCCGACGAGAAAGCGACCACGCCGCGCTCGCGCTCTTCGGGCGAGAGCTGCAGCAGCCGGTTGGTTGCGCCCCGCAGCTTGAACGCGCCGCCAGTCTGCAGGCATTCGCACTTGAGCCAGACGCGGGTGCCGCCGACCTCGCTTTCGAGCAGCGGGGTACGCTGCACGAGGCCGCCGATCCGCTCCGCTGCTGCGATCACATCATCCCGGCTGACGCGGGCTGCTCCTACTAACTGGTTGATATTTCACCCTTTCGATTAGCCGTTGCAGATCAGCGACATACGGCGGCCAATTCCCGAGTCGGCGACCAAATAATCTTTACAGGGGCACCCCCCGCACATATATCGCGCCTCCGCTGCCCCATGGGACTTCCAACCGCAAGGCAGCTCTTTCGTCGAACTACCCAGTTGGAGGTCCCTTGAGTTGCACAAGCATCATCGCGCGCTGGGGCTAGCGACCGCCCCGACCGGCAGCCGGGGGGCTGCCGATATCGCCCGTCTCCGACCGGTTCAGCCGGTGACGTTGCTGCGTCCGCACGCCGCGCGGCGCGCCGCCCGCTTCTTCGT
This sequence comes from Sphingomicrobium sp., assembly GCA_035700945.1. Taxonomy (GTDB): domain Bacteria; phylum Pseudomonadota; class Alphaproteobacteria; order Sphingomonadales; family Sphingomonadaceae; genus Sphingomicrobium. The sequence continues at coordinate 9,115 of DASSOE010000049.1, forward strand.
CGAGAAGTTCCCGGGCCGGTCGCTCTATGCAGTGAAGGCGAACCCGTCTCCGGACCTCCTGCGCATCCTCTGGGAAGCGGGCGTGACGCATTACGACGTCGCGTCGATCGGCGAGATCAGGCTGGTGCACGAAACCCTGCCCGAAGCCATGCTCTGCTTCATGCACCCGGTGAAGGCCGAGGAGGCGATCGCCGAAGCCTATTTCGAGCACGGCGTCAGGACCTTCAGCCTCGATACGCACGAGGAGCTCGACAAGATCGTGCGCGCGACCGCCAAAGACGGCGTCGCCGCGTCCGACCTCAACCTGCTGGTCCGCATCCGCGTCAGCTCCGAGCATGCGAAGCTCAGCCTCGCCTCGAAGTTCGGGGCCGACCCACGCGACGTCAGCACGCTGCTGATGGCCGCCCGCCAGGCCGCGGACGCGCTCGGCATCTGCTTCCACGTCGGCAGCCAGGCGATGACGCCCGCGGCTTATGCCGAAGCGATGACCCGCGTGCGTCAGGCGATCGTCGAGGCGGCGGTCACGGTCGACATCATCGACGTGGGCGGAGGCTTCCCATCCTCCTACCCGGGGATGGAGCCGCCGCCGCTCGAGACCTATTTCGCGGTGATCCACGAAACGTTCGAATCGCTGCCGATCAGCTATTCGGCCGAGCTGTGGTGCGAGCCGGGCCGAGCGCTCTGCGCGGAATATGCGAGCGTCCTCGTGCGCGTCGAGAAGCGCCGCGGCGACGAGCTCTACATCAACGACGGAGCCTATGGCGCGCTGTTCGACGCGGCGCACATCGGCTGGCGCTATCCGGTGCGGCTGGTCCGCGACGAGGAATCGCACGTTCGCCCGATGAGCTTCAGCTTCTACGGGCCGACCTGCGACGACCTCGACCGCATGGCGGGGCCGTTCGAGCTTCCCGCCGATGTCGGCGCCGGCGACTATATCGAAATCGGCATGCTCGGCGCCTATGGCTGCGCGATGCGGACCCAGTTCAACGGCTTCGGCGTGGTCGATTGCGCAATCGTCGACGACGAGCCGATGGCGAGCCTCTACGGAGCAGCGACCGCGCCCGCGCGTTCGAACGTCGTGACGCTGTAAGTTTCGTACCCCTGCGAAGGCAGGGGTCCAGTCCAGAAGAAGGAAGTCTGGGCCCCTGCCTCCGCAGGGGCACAGTCTGCGTTTGGAGCATGAAATGGAAACCGAGACTCTGAACAAGGTGCAGGACACCGGCCGGATCAACGACACCCGCAAGGCCGAGCTTCTGTCGAGCCCGGTCGAGCACATCGACATCACGAAGTTCGATGCGCGCCCGATCGTCGAGGCGATGGGCCATATGAGCTTCACCAGCCGCGATCTCGCCCGAGCGACCGAAATCTACAATACAATGCTCGAGGACCCGTCCTGCTCGATCATCCTCGTCGTCGCCGGCTCCACCTCGGCGGGCGGGTGTATGGACCTCTATGCCGAGCTCGTGCGGTCGAACATGGTCGACGCGATCGTCGCCACGGGCGCCACGATCGTCGATATGGATTTCTTCGAAGCGCTTGGCCACAAGCACTACCAAGCCAATGAAATCCCTGACGATGATACGCTGCGCTCGCTCTATATCGACCGCATCTACGACACCTACATCGACGAAGAGGCGCTGCAGGACTGCGACCACACC
>DASSOE010000050.1:0-25190 GCA_035700945.1 Sphingomicrobium sp.
ATCTTCGTCCTGCTTCCGCTGATGCTGCTCACCGGCCTCGCCATGTCGCCGGCGATCGACGCCGCATGGCCTTGGCTGCTCGACATTTTCGGCGGGCGGCAGTCGGCGCGCTCCGTCCATTTCATCTGCGCCGCCGCGATCTTCGCCTTCATTGTCGTTCACCTCACGATGGTGGCGCTCGCCGGCCCGGTCAACGAGATCATCTCGATGATCACCGGCCGCTTCCGCGTGCCGCCCGAAAGGACCGAGGCATGATCGGCCGGCGAAGGTTCATCGCCGCCGCGTCGTCGGGCCTGCTGCTCGGCGGCTGCGATCGTTTGAACAACAGCCCCGGCTTCCGGTCCGTGCTCCGCTCCGCCGAGGGGTTGAACATGCGCGCGCAGCGGCTGGTCTCGGCGCGCGACGCGCTCGCCCGCGAGTATAGCGAAGCCGACATGTCGCCCTTCTTCCGCTCGAACGGCACTGCCCATCCCGGCACGCCCGAATATGCGCGCCACCTCGCGGAGAATTTCGCCAACTGGCGGCTGGTCGTCGACGGCCTCGTCGCGCGGCCGCTGTCGATCCCGCTCGCAACGCTCAAGTCGATCCCGCACCGCGTGCAGATCACCCGCCACGACTGCGTCGAGGGGTGGAGCGCGATCGGCAAGTGGCACGGGCTCGAGCTCTCCCGAATCCTCGAAACCGCGGGCCTGAGCACGCGCGCGAAATACATCCTCTTCCACTGCGCCGACCGGTTCGGCGACAAGCCCTATTACGAGAGCATCGACCTGATCGACGCGTTCCACCCGCAGACGATCGTCGCGTGGGGGATGAACGGCCATCTGCTACCGGTCGCGAACGGCGCTCCGCTGCGCCTGCGCGTCGAGCGCCAGCTCGGCTACAAGCACGCCAAATATGTCCAGCGGATCCAGGCGGTCGAGACCCTCGCCGGAATCCACGGCGGCAAGGGCGGCTATTGGGAGGATAATGTCGATTACGAATGGTACGCCGGGATTTGACCCCGCGAGGATTCGCAGATTCGGTATTTACCTATGGGGGCGCCGGAACGAAGCCGCTAGTGCGGGCGCATGCCTGAAGTAGCGACCGGCGAGCGGATTGTGACTCGCGGCGAGCAGATGCTCGCGTTGCGGCGGCGGCGAATGGCCGCCTCGCATCCGTTTTTCCGCGGCGGCTTCCGGCCCTTCTTTTTCGGCGGAGCGGCTTGGGCGTTGGTCGCATTGACCTTGTGGATCTGTTCGCTCACCGGCGAGATTACGCTTCCGGCTGCGATCGACGCGCTGGCCTGGCACCGGCACGAGATGCTGTTCGGCTTTGTCGGCGCCATCATCAGCGGTTTTCTGCTGACCGCCGTCCCCAACTGGACGGGACGCCTGCCGATTGCCGGCTGGCCGCTTGCCGGTCTGTTCGGGTTGTGGGTCGCGGCGCGGCTTGCCTTGCTCTTTTCCGGGCTGACCGGCCTCTTGCTTGCGGCCCTGCTCGACGTCGGATTCTTCTTCGTGCTCGGGCTCCTGGCCGCCCGCGAGGTGCTCGAATCGAAGAACCGAAACCTGCCGATCGTCGGGATGGTCCTGCTGTTCGGAACCGCAAATGCGATCGATTATCTGGCGATCACCGGCACCCTGCCCTCTCCCGAACTCGGCTGGCAGATCGCCGTCTCGCTGGTCATCCTCCTGATTTCGCTGATCGGCGGCCGGATCATCCCGTCGTTCACCCGCAACTGGATGTCGAAACAGGGCATGACCAAGAACCTGCCGACGCAGGCCGGCCGCTTCGACCTGTTCGTGATCGCCGCGACCGCGGTCGCGCTCATCGCCTGGCTTGCAGGCCCGAGCGAAACGCCGATCGGTATCGTGCTCCTTGCCGCCGCGATCCTGCAGGCGGTGCGCTGGTACCGCTGGAGGGGCTATCGCACGATCTCCGATCCGCTCGTGCTGGTCCTTCACGTCGGATATGCCTGGGTGCCGATCGGGCTTGCGCTGCTCGGCTGCAGCCTGATGGGCCTGGTCCCCCGGAGCGCCGCGATCCACGCGCTGACGGCGGGCGCGATGGCGACGATGATCCTGGCGGTGATGACCCGCGCCAGCCTCGGCCACACGGCACGCGAGCTCAAGGCGAACGCCGCGACGACCGCCGTTTATGCACTCGTCACGGTGGGTGCGATCCTGCGCGTCGCCGCATCGCTGCGGCTGATCGACTACAATTTGGGGATAGAGATCGCGGGACTCGCCTGGGGTGGCGCCTTCCTGCTGTTCCTGATCGCTTATGCCCCGGTGCTGTGGCAGCCGCGGCTTGGCGAGAAGCGCTGACCGGCTTGGGCAATTGCCGCGACGGAAGCCTACTCGCCCGTCGTCGCCTTCTTGCCGGCATCCTCGATGGCGCGGTCGATAACGCGCAACGAGCGCGGCCGTCCCTCGGCCTCGATCCTTCGACGATAGCGGGCGAGCCGATGCGCGAGGTCGGACGCGACGCCCTCCCCGGTTTCCTTCGCAGTGGAATCGATCTTTTTCATCCTGACAAGCGACATAGGCGCGCCCGCCGCGCCTTTGCATAAGTATGTTTCCTGACTAAGCCGGCGGGTGGCGGCAACCTGCCGCCGTCTCGAAACATTGCTATCGTTCACCTCATGGACCAGCCCGCATCCCCCACTCCGGTCGAGGCCGAAGCCCATCTCCGCACGATCCTTGCGACCGTTCCGGACGCGATGGTCGTGATCGACGAGCGCGGCTCGATCCTGTCGTTCAGCGCCGCGGCGGAAAAGATGTTCGGCTATGCCGAGGCGGAAGTCGTCGGCAGGAACGTGAAGATGCTGATGCCGTCGCCGGACCGGGAGCGGCACGATCAGTATCTCGAAAACTATCTCACGACCGGAAAGCGGAAGATCATCGGCATCGGCCGGGTGACGACGGCGCTGCACCGCGATGGCAACACCTTCCCGATCGAGCTTGCCGTCGGCGAAGCATGGAGCGCCGAGCGCCGCATCTTCACCGGCTTCATCCGCGACCTGACCGAGCGCCAGGAGACATTGCTCCGGCTGCAGGACCTGCAATCGGAGCTCGCCCATGTCGGCCGCGTCAGCGAAATGGGGACGCTTGCCTCGTCGCTCGCGCACGAGCTCAACCAGCCGCTGACCGCAGTTGCGAGCTACTGCGAGAGCGCCCGCGACCTGCTCAGCGACGACCCGGACGATGAAACGCTCGCAATGATTCGGGAGGCGATGGACGAAGCCGCGAAGCAGGCAGTGCGCGCCGGCCAGATCGTCCGTCGCCTGCGCGACTTCATGACCTACGGCGAAACGGAACGCCGCGTCGAAAGCCTGCAGCGGTTGATCAACGAGGCCAATGCGCTGGCGCTGGTCGGCTCGCGCGAGCACGGGATCGACCTGCAGATGTCGCTCGACGCGAGCGCGGACCTCGTCCTTGTCGACCGCATCCAGGTCCAGCAGGTGCTCGTCAACCTGATCCGCAACGCCATCGACGCGATGATCGGCAGCCCTGTCCGGGTCCTCTCGATCCGCACCGCGGCCGGCCCCGACAGCTTCGTGACGATCACGGTCGAGGACACCGGTTCGGGGATCCAGCCATCGGTCGCGCCCCAGCTGTTCCAGCCGTTCGTTACCTCTAAGCAGAACGGGATGGGAATCGGCCTTTCGATTTGCCGGACGATTGTCCAGGCGCACGGCGGGCGCATATGGTTCGAGCCAGGCGCGCACGGCGGCACCGCCTTTCACTTCACCCTTCCTTCCGGAGAAACCAGGGCATGAGCAACGAAGAGCACCGGTTGGTCCACCTCGTCGATGATGACGACGCGATCCGCCGCTCGGTCGGGTTCATGCTCAAGACCTCGGGCTTCCATGTGCGCGCTTACGAGAGTGGCACCGAGCTCCTGAAGGCCGCGGGCGGCCTCGAGCCCGGCACCATCCTCCTCGACATTCGGATGCCGGGCATGGACGGGCTCGAGGTGCAGTCGGCGCTTCGCGAGAGGGGCATTGCGCTTCCGGTCATCATCATGACCGGCCATGGCGACGTCAGCCTCGCCGTCCACGCGATGAAGGCAGGTGCCGTCGATTTCATCGAGAAGCCGTTCGAGAAGGCGGTGCTGATCGGCGCGATCGAGCAGGCGATCGACCGGCTCGAGCATGCTGCGGTCAGCCGCGACCGCGCCGACGAGGCGGTTGTCAGGCTCGAGGCGCTGACGCCGCGCGAGCGCGAGGTCCTCGACGGCCTCGCCAGAGGCCTTCCCAACAAGACCATCGCGTACGACCTCGGCATCAGCCCGCGCACCGTCGAGATCCACCGCGCCAACCTCATGACCAAGCTGGACGTGAGGAGCCTGTCCGAGGCGCTCCGCATCGCCTTCGCCGCCGAAGCCAAGGCTTAGGGGAAAATACGGATACCGCGGGCCAACGCTCGCAACCCATATCGGCTCACGTCCAACGAATGGGAGTGAGCGATGACGACCCGCCAGCAAACTCGAGTCCTGGTTGCCCGCGACGAGATTGTCGACGCGCCGCCGGCACGCGCCTGCGAGGACCAGAGCTTCGAGCTTCCCGGCCGCCTCTATGTGGCGATGATCGCGATGTTCACCGGCTTCGTCGCGGTGCTCGCTTTCGCGTTCACCGGCGGGCACATGGGCGTCGCCTATGGCGTCATCTTCGCCTTCATCGCCGCCTTCTTCGCGATCCCGGCGATGTTCACGGGAATCGCGCCCGGCGACGGGCGCAGCAAGGCGCTCAGCTGGGCCATGTTCAACTACAAGGGCGTAACTACCGCTACCGGCCGCACCAGCGCGAAAGACGCGACCGTCCTCGTGCTGCTGCTGCCGAGCCTGATCTTCTGCTTCGCGGTTGCGGTAGCGCTGATCGCGGCTTTCGTCTGAGCGGCACGCCCGGCGGCGGCCAGCAGGAGCGCTCGCGCCGCAATCGCTGCGGCACAATAAGCGGAACCCGCGTGGGTGCCACCGGTTGATCCCGGTGGCCCTGCGTCCAAGGGGGACTCCGCGCCCGTGCAGCACGTCTGGATACCTTATTGCGGAGCGGCACCCGTGCCGGCCGAGCTGCTCGGGCGGTGGAATTTCGACCCGCCGCTGCTGGCCGCGCTGATCGCGGCGCCTCTCCTCTACCTGCGGCTCATGCCGGAGCGCTGCCGTGAAACGTCCACGGCGTTCGGCGCCGCATGGCTCCTCTCGCTCGTGCTGTTCGTGTCGCCGTTCTGCGCGCTGACGTCAGCCCTGTTTTCGGCGCGAGTCGTTCATCACCTGCTGCTTACAATCGTGCTCGCGCCGCTGCTGGCGCTTGCGGTGCCGAAGGCACGCGTGCCCGGCCCGCTCGCCGCGTGGACGGCGCTGCAGGCGGTCGTCTTCTGGTTCTGGCACGCCCCCGGAGCCTACGCCGCCGCGCTGTCGAATGTCGCCCTTTATTGGCTGATGCAGGCGAGCCTGACCGCGGTCGCAGCGGGTTTCTGGGTCGCCATCCGGCGTTCCCCTGTCCCCGCGGCGATCGCGGCGCTACTCGCGACGATGGTTCAGATGGGCCTGCTGGGCGCCCTGATCACGTTCGCCGGCGTCGCCCTCTACGCCCCGCATTTCGCGTCGACTCAAGCATGGGGCCTGTCGCCGCTCGAGGATCAGCAGCTCGCGGGCCTCATCATGTGGGTGCCCGGTGCGGGGCTCTATCTGGGAGCGGCGGTATTGCTCGCGTGGCGCTGGCTCGTGCGCGCCGAGCTCGCCGCGTCCGAGCTTGCGAGCCGCGCCTGATGAGCGTCCGCTCGTGGGCACAATGCTACAGCGAGGAAGGCCGCTTCTCGCCCGTCGGCGTGACCTTCCACTGGGTGATGGCGGCCATGATCTTCTTTCAGCTCGGCCTCGGCTGGCTGATCACGATCATGCCGGTCGGCGGCACCAAGTTCGGCGCTCTGGGGCTGCATTCCGCGGTCGGGCTGGCGATCTTCGTGCTCGCGCTGTTCCGGATCGTGTGGCGGATCATGGTACCGGATCCGTTCAACGACGCGGACACGATGGGGTGGCGGACGAAGTTCGCTTACTTCGTCGAGCATCTTTTCTATTTGTGCTTCCTGCTCCTGCCGCTGAGCGGGTGGGTCATGTGGTCGTCGGTCGCGCCGGCCCAGCCGCTGCAAGTCGGCGGGATTCTCCCGTGGCCCGAGATCCCGCTCGCCTCGCTGCCGATGCCGCTGCGCTGGGACATTCTCGAAATCGCGGTCGACGTGCATGTCGCGGTCGTGTGGCTGCTCTTGCTGCTCCTGCCGCTGCACATTGGCGCCGCGCTGAAGCATCATTTCTGGGACCGGAACGACGTGCTCAGCGGGATGCTGCCGCGGATCCCGGACGCCGAGCATCCCCGGACAGCGCCGAAGCATAGGCGGCCAAAGCCGCGGCCTCACGGCCGGACAGCCGCTGGCTGATGGCGAGCATCACGCCGCCGGGATCGTTCCGGCGCTTCGCGCGGCGCCATTGCTCGATCTGGTTGGCAAGATAGGCCGGCGGCTGTCGGGCGAGCGGCGGGTTGGCCGGCCCGAGCCCTTCCCCGGCAAGGCCGTGGCATGACGCGCAGGCAGGGATGCCGCGGGCGGCGTCGCCGTCGGTGTAGAGCGTTGGCGCCGGGAGCGGCGATCCGGCCTCACCCATCGGCTCGCGCATGGCCGCATAATGGTGTGCGACGGCGAGGCGCTGCTGCCCCGTCAGACGCTGCGCGATCCAGGACATTTCCGGATGGCTGCGGCGCCCGTCTGCATAGGCCTCGAGCTGCCGGTCGAGATAACCGGCGCCGAGCCCGGCTAGCCTCGGCACGCCCGATCCGTCGCCTTCACCCTCGAGGCCGTGGCAAGTGATGCAGGCATATCTCGCGCCGGCTCCGGCACCGCTCAACGCGATCAGCTGTCCCGTCGCGCCGAAGCGTTGCTGCGCCGCCCGCGGCTCGACCGAGCAGGCCGCGAGCGCGGCCAGCGATACTGCGGCCACGCCGCTCGCGAATTTTGGACAAACGTTCAAGCGCATGCGGTCGGAACCGCAGCCGCCCGGGTCGGTTCCGGAATGAACGGCATTTGCATGCCGCGACAGGGGAGCATTGCTTGCAGGCTCGAATCGCCGCGATCGCCCTGCTTCTGGTGACGGTGGGCGCCTGCAAGAGTCCGCCCGTCAGGCGCCACTTCATGCCCGAAGCGAGCGCAAGTCGCGGCAAGGCGATCATCGCGCGCGTCGGTTGCACCGCTTGCCACGCAATTCCGGGGATCGACTGGCCCAAGGGGCGCGTCGGCCCCAATCTCGAAAATTTCGCGGATGGAACGCTGATCGCGGGCAAGGTCCCGAACCGGCCCGACATGCTCGCCGCTTATGTGCGCGATGCGCCCGCGCTCGTGCCGGGCAGCGGAATGCCGGCGATGCCGCTCACGCAGGAGGAATCGCGCGATGTCGCGGCTTATCTCTACACTTTGGGCGCCTGACGGCTTGTTCGCTGGGTGGCCGCCTGCGGTGCTCGACCCGGCCGGGCCGTACGCGGGCTCGATCGCCGTCCTCACCTGGGTGCTGTTCGCGATCGCGCTGCTGGTGCTCGCGGTGGTCGGGACCGCGCTGTGGATCGCGCTCTGGGGCAAGCAGCGGACCCGGCAAAGGCTCGGCGGCAGCCGGCTCATCTGGATCGCCGGCATCGCTTTCCCCGTCGTCGTCCTGACGCTGCTGCTCGTCTACGGCCTTCGCCTGACCAGCAGCCTCTCTGCGGGCACTGGACCACGAACGGATCTCCGAATCCGGGTTACAGGCGAGATGTGGTGGTGGCGCGTCGCCTATCTCGACGCGGAAGGCCGGGTGGTCTCGTGGGATGCCAACGAACTGCACATCCCCGTCGGACGGACCGTCGAGCTCGAGCTCGAATCGGCGGACGTGATTCACAGCTTCTGGGTGCCCCGCCTGTCGGGCAAGACCGACATGATCCCCGGCCGCCGCAACCTCATCAAAATCCAGGCCGACGCTCCCGGCGTCTACGCCGGCCAGTGCGCCGAATATTGCGGCGGACCCCATGCGCTGATGGGCTTCGTCGTCATCGCTCAACCGCCGGCCGACTTCGCGCGGTTCATGCGCGCGGCGAGCCATCCGGCTGCGCCGCCCCCTTCGCCCGGCCGGCAGCTTTTCGAGACTGCCGGTTGCGCGGCCTGCCATCGGATCGCCGGCACTCCAGCCAACGGCATGGAGGGGCCGGACCTGACGCTCCTCGGGCGCCGCCGCACGCTCGGCGCCGGCATTCTCCCCAACAATCACGGGACGCTAATGGGCTGGATCGGCGATTCGCAGGCGATCAAGCCGGGCAATCGGATGCCGCCGTTCAGCATGTTGAGCAGCGCCGAGCTGGACGCGCTCGCGACCTATCTGGAGCAGCGCAAGTGACGTCGGAGACCGGCTTCGACCCCAACCTTTACGATCGATTTCCGACGAGCGGACCGCGACCCGAAAACGAACTTGAGGAGCTGGAGCGGATCTGGCGGCCCCCCTCCGGGTGGGGCCGTCTCGGGATCATCAACAATAATTACATCGGCATCTGGTACATCGGCACCGCATTCCTGTTCTTCCTGCTCGCCGGAATTCTCGCACTGGTCATGCGGGTCCAGCTCGCGCTGCCGTTGCAGGGTGTCCTTTCCGAGCACCAGTATGCGGAATTCTTCACCATGCACGGCACGGTGATGATGTTCCTGTTCGCGGTGCCGATGATGGAAGCGCTGGGAGTCCTGCTTCTGCCGCAGATGCTCGCGGCGCGCGACCTGCCCTTCCCGCGGCTGTCAGCTTATGCCTTCTGGGCATATTTCGCCGGGGGATTGAGCTTCTTCGCGTCGATTTTTGTGGGCCTGGCGCCGACCGGCGGCTGGTTCATGTACCCACCGCTCACCAGCAGCGTCTATTCGCCCGGCATCAACGCCGACTTCTGGCTCCTCGGGATCGGCTTCATCGAGATTTCGGCGATTGCGGGAGCGATCGAGATCATCGTCGGCGTGCTTCGCACGCGCGCTCCCGGAATGACCCTTGACCGGATGCCGATCTTCGCCTGGGGCATGCTGGTGTTCGCGGGGATGGTGGTCATCGCTTTCCCGGCGGTGATCCTGTGCACCCTGCTGCTCGAGCTCGAAAGGGCCCTCAACTGGCCCTTCTTCGACCCGACCCGCGGCGGCGACCCGCTCCTCTGGCAGCACCTCTTCTGGTTCTTCGGGCACCCCGAAGTCTACATCATCTTCCTGCCCGCGGCGGCGCTGGTGTCGTCGATGATTCCCGCGCTCGCCCGCACCCGGCTGGTCGGCCACAACCTCGTCGTCATCGCCTTCCTCGCCACCGCGTTCATCAGCTTCGGCGTGTGGGCGCACCACATGTTCGCGACCGGCATGCCGCTCCTGTCGATCGGCTTCTTCTCCGCCGCCAGCATGGCGGTGAGCGTCCCCGCAGGAATCCAGGTGTTCGCGTGGATCGCGACCTTCGCTGCGGGCACCCCGAAGTTCAACGTGCCGACTTTGTTCGTGCTCGGCGGCCTCGTCACCTTCGTCATCGGCGGGCTGACCGGTGTGATGGTGGCGATGGTCCCGTTCGATTGGCAGGCGCACGACACCTATTTCATCGTCGCCCATCTCCATTACGTGCTGATCGGCGGGTCGGTTTTCCCGCTGTTCGCCGCCTTCTATTACTGGACCCCGATGACCAGCGCCCGGCCGCTGTCGGAGCGACTCGGCAAATGGGTTTTCTGGCTGATGTTCGCGGGCATGCAGGTCGCCTTCATGCCGATGCACCTGAGCGGGCTCATGGGCATGCCGCGCCGCGTTTTCACCTATTTGCCAGGGCGGGAGCTCACGGCGACCAACCTCATCTCGACGGTCGGCGCCTATCTGCTCGCGGCCGGTGTCGCGCTCTTCCTGTTCGATCTCGCGCGCAGCTTTCGCTTCCGGATGGAGGGCAATGCCGGGAACGTCTACGGCGGCGGAACGCTCGAATGGCTTCCGACCGGATCCTATTCGTCGCGCAGCATACCTTTGGTCCGCGGGCGCCAGCCGCTGTGGCAAGATCCGGCTCTCGCCGACGATGTCCGCGACGGCCGCTATTTCCTCCCGCGTTCCGCAACCGGCTTTCGCGAGACGATCATCACCAGCCCGCTGCGCGCCGAGCCCGAATATCTCGAGATCATGCCGGGGCCTTCCGGCTGGCCCTTCTCCGCGGCCATCTTCACCGCCCTCTTCTTCATGCTGATGACGGTGCAGGCCTACGGCGTGGCGCTCGTCTGCGGGGCGATTGCAATCGGCTGTGTCCTGCGCTGGCTGTGGGACACCGACCGCCCCGTCGCGCCGGAAGAGGTGGATGCCGGCGGCGGAATCATGCTGCCGACCTATGTCACCGGACCGCGCAGCCACGGCTGGTGGGCGGTTGTCATCCTGCTCGTCGTGATCGGCATGATCTTCCTCATGACCGTGTTCAGCCTCGTCTATCTCTTCGGTATCCACCCCCGCTTCTGGGCTCCCGTTCCGCCGCTCGGCTGGCTCGCCCCAATCCTCATCTTCAACGCCGGCGGCGCGATGCTCGTGCTTACGGCGCGCCGCTTGCTCTGTCGCGGAACGACGCTGTGGACGCCGCCGACGCTGATGCTGCTGGGGACGCCGATGCTGGCCCTCGCGCTCGCGCTCGATTTCTGGAGCTGGAGGTCGGCGGGGTTCGACCCGCAACTGACCGCCCAGGCGGCGGTGGTCCACGCGTTCATGGCGCAGCAGGCGATGCTGTGCGCAGTCTCGCTGTTGATGGCTTTCTACATCGCGGCGCGCGCCAGCCGCGGCATGCTCACGGCGCCGCGCAGCAACAGCTTCGACATCGCGACGATCTTCATCGTCTATACGGCGGCGCAGGGCTGCGCGGCGGCATTGATCGTGCGCGCGCTCCCAACGGCGATGTGATGCGCAGCTGGGGCCTGTTCCTCGGCGGCTTGCTGGTGTGGGCGGCGCAGTTCCTGCTGCTGTACGCGATCGGCAGCATCCTCCTGACCAGCCTGCCGGCGCGGCTGCTCGCCGGCCTGATCACGATCGTGGCGATTGGCGCAGACGTTTGGCTGATCCTGGCTGCGAGGGCGCGTCTTCGGACAGGTCGCGATCGTCTGGACCGGTGGATGGCGGCGCTCGCGCTGACCATTGCCGCGCTCTCGCTCGTCGCCGTCACCTGGCAAGGCCTGCCTGCCCTGCTCGCCTGAACACCACGAGGGTACCTGCGCCATTGCTGGCCGGGGCGGCAGGATTCGACCCCCGCGACCGGATGGCCGCCCCAACAAGGACTCAGCAGGTTCGGTCGCGCCATTTGCAAGACTGGCTGGGGCGGCAGGATTCGAACCTGCGAATGCCGGTACCAAAAACCGGTGCCTTACCACTTGGCGACGCCCCAGCAGGCGTGGGCCTCGGGCTCCGGGGCCCGGGAGAACCGGGGCTTATACCGGCGAAGCTGCGCGTTGGAAGGGGCTCGAGGCGCGCCGGTCAGTCGATCAGTTCGGTCCAGCCGTAAGGGTCCGGCGCGGTGCCGCGCTGAATGTCGACCAGCGCCGTGCGAAGCCTCTGCGTGATTGGACCGCACGACTGGCCGCCGATCGAGAACTCGCCATTCCTGCCCTTCACCCGTCCGATCGGTGTCACCACCGCCGCCGTCCCGCACGCGAAGGCCTCGGTCAGCCGCCCGCTCTGCGCATCGGCGCGCCACTGATCGATCGAATAGCGTTCCTCGCGGACCTCCAGTCCCATATCGCGGGCGAGCGTGATCAGCGAATCCCGGGTCACGCCGTGGAGGATCGTGCCGTCGAGCGGCGGCGTCCGGAGCGAACCGTCGTCGAACACGAAGAAGATGTTCATGCCGCCGAGCTCTTCCACCCAGCGCCGCTCGACCGCGTCGAGGAACACCACCTGGTCGCATTCTTCGCGCACCGCTTCGGCCTGGGCGATCAGGCTGCCGGCGTAATTGCCGCCGCACTTCGCCTCGCCGGTCCCGCCCGGCGCGGCGCGGACGTAATCGCGTGTCACCCACAGCGAAATGACCGGCGAACCAGACTTGAAATAGGAGCCGACTGACGAAGCGATTACGGCATAGATGAACTCGGTCGATGGTCGCATGCCGAGGAAGGAACCGTTCGCGATCATGAACGGCCGCAGGTAGAGCGAACCCTCCTTCGTGTCGGGAATCCACTCGCGGTCGGCGCGCACAAGTGCGCGCACCGATTCGAGGAACATCTCCTCCGGAAGGGGCGGCATCGCCATCCGGAGCGCGGACCTGGCGAACCGCCGCGCATTAGCCTCCGGACGGAACAGGGCCGCGCCGCCGTTCGGCCGGCGATAGGCTTTCATCCCTTCGAAGATTTCCTGCGCGTAGTGCAGCACCGGCGAGGCAGGATCCATCGTGAACGGGTGGCGCGCGGTAATCCGCGCGTCGCTCCAGCGGCCGTCCTCATATTCGATCATCGCCATGTGATCGGTGAACACGCGCCCGAAGCCGGGGTCGGCGAGCAGGCGCGCGCGTTCCTCGACCGGCACCGGGCTCGAGCTGGGCTCGAAGGCGATCGCCGCATGTTCTGGATCCAAGACTTCGCCGATCATTGAGGCCCTTTCCGGGCTTCAGCGCCTAGGACAGGCGCGCGGTCACGGCAAGTTGACGCCAGGAGCCCGTCAGCCGTCGACGCCGGCCCTGGCCTCCTCGGCCAGCTCCCCGCCGCGCCGCGCCGCGGCGTCGATAGTCACCGCAACCAGCTCGTCCAGCACATGATCGCGGTCGAGCACCTGCAGCCCCGCCTCGGTGGTGCCGTTGGGGCTGGCGACGCGCCGCGCGACCGACTCCATGCTCTCCTTGTTCGTCGCCGCCATCCACGCAGTGCCGAGCACCGTTTCGAGCGCCAGGGTGGCGGCAATCTGCTCGGTGAGCCCGCGCTTCACCCCTGCTTTGGCGAGCGCGGCGACGAAGCGCGCGACATATGCGGGGCCTGCGCCGGCGACCGATCCGAGCGCGGCGAGCTTCTGCTCGTCCGCCATCCACATCGCGAAACCGAGCGCCGTGAAAAGGTTGTTGAGCTGTTCCTGCGCCGAGCCGTCGGCGTCGGGGCTGTAGAGACCGGTTACGCCACGGCGCACCGCGACCGGCAGGTTGGTCGACGCACGCACGATTGCCGCCGCGCCCGGCAAGCGCTCGCGAAGGCTCGCGGCTTCGACTCCCGCGAGAAGCGAAACGACGATGGTCCGGGCGCTCAGGTACTGGCGCAGCTCCGGCGCGATGTCGTCGAGCTTCTGCGGCTTGAATGCGAACAGCACGAGGCTGGGCGGAGCGCCGGCCGCAGCAAACGACGTGACGACGCGCGTGCCTTCGACCGGCGTCCCGCTCGGCCGGATGACGGTGACCGGCGAAAGGTCGAGCCCGCCCATGCGCCACCCGTCGAGGATCGCCCCGCCCATGTTGCCGCAACCGACGAACCACGTGGGATCGGGAAGTTGGAGAGTACCGGTCATTGTCTTCCTCCCTATCGCGGAGCGATGGGGAGGGGAACCATGCGTAGCATGGTGGAGGGGCAACTGGCGCCGCGTAAGACCCCTCCACCATCGAATCTTCGCTCAATGGTTCCCCTCCCCACGAGCTGCGCTCGTAGGGAGGAAGGGCTCCATCAGGCCTCGCCGTGGGTGTCGATCAGCGCCGCGGAAATCGCTTCGCCCGGGGACTTGCCGCCCCACAGCACGAACTGGAAGACGGGGTAGAAGCGTTCGCACTCCTCGACCGCCGCCTCGGCGATCGCTTCGGCCTGCTCGAAGCTCAGCCCCTCGCCTTCGCCAGCATCGAGGATCGTGGAATGGCGAAACACCACCAGCCCCGATCCCGACCACATCTCGAAATGGCCGAGCCACAATTGCTCGTTGATCAGGCTCAGCGCCTCGTAGATCGCGAGCCGCTTTTCCGGCGCCACCTTGATGTCGGGGAAGGCGAGGAACTGGAGAACCTGGTCTTCGGGCCGCCATACGCCGCGCAGCTCGTACTGCGCCCAGCTGCCCGTCGCGGACGCCACGATCTCGCCCTCGGCCGTCCGCTCGCACGCCCAGCCGCGCGCCTCGAAATATTGCTCGAGGACGTCGATAGGCGGGCCGTCGTCCCGCTCGTCGTGGATTTCTTCCTCGCTCAGGTTCACGCCCCCGGCGCAGCCTTCTTGCCGCCGCCGCGCCTTGCCGTCCCGGCGGCGCTACCGGCAACCTTGGCTTCGAGCGCGGCGATTCGGGCCTTGAGGATTTCGTTCTCGTCACGCGCCGCGGCGGCCATCGTCTTGACCGCTTCGAACTCGTCGCGTCCGACGAAATCCGCGCCGCCCATCCATTCCTTGAATTTTTCGCGCGCGCTCGATTCCGCTTCGCGGCCCATGCCGGCGAAGGTGCCGGCCATGCCGTTCACCATTTTCACGAAGTCGTCGAACAGCTTGTTCTCGGACTGCATCGGATCGTCTCCCTTTCGCGGCGGAAATAGGGGGTCGCGGACCAATCTGCCAGCCCGGCGGCCCCACCTATCCCCAATTGCCTCTACTATCCCCAATTTTCTCACCCGAGCAGCGGCGTGCCGGCGCCCGGGTTCAGCGCCTCGATCGTGGCGTTGAGCGTGGCTGCAAAGACGAGCCAGACGAGGTACGGGACCAGCAGCAGCCCTGCGGCTTTCCGAAGCCGCAAGAACTGGCGCGCCGCTGCCGCCGCGACCGCCGCCATCACGAAGATCACCCATTTCGCAAGCGCGATGTCGTGGCCGGCAAAGAAGATCGGCGACCAGGCGAAGTTCAGCGCGAGCTGGATGAAAAACAGGATCAGCGCGAGGCGCCTGCGCTCCGACGGCGGCTGCGCCATCACCATCGCGAGCGCGATCCCGAGCAGCGCGTAGAGGACCGGCCAGACGATCCCGAAAATCCACCCCGGCGGCATGAACAGAGGTTTGCGAAGCGATGCGAACCAATCGTTGTCGTAGCCGCTGTTCGACAGCCAGCCGCTCAGGCCGCCAAGCAGCTCGATCGCGACGACCGCCACGAGCGCGGTCTTCCACCAGTCCTTCCGCGGCACAGCCTCAGCCATCATTCATTGCCCCGAGCAGAAATTCGATATTTCCTTCCGGACCCGTGATCGGGCTTTGCGTTACGCCCACTACGCTCCAGCCCTGCGATTGGACCCACGCCCGGGCTTCGCGACAAACGCGCTCGTGCACCGAGGGATTGCGGACTACTCCGCCCTTCCCGACCTCCTCGCGTCCGGCCTCGAACTGCGGCTTGATCAACGCGACCAGCTTCGCGCCCGCCTTGGCCAGCTTCAGCGGCGCCTCGAGCACCTTGGCCAGCCCGATGAAGCTCGCGTCGCACACGACGATATCGACCGGTTCGGGGACGATGCTCGCATCGAGCGAGCGGGCGTTGGTCTGCTCATGGACGTCGACACGCGGGTCCTGCCGCAGCTTCCACGCGAGCTGGTTGGTGCCGACGTCCACCGCATAGACCTTTGCCGCGCCCCGGCTCAGCAGCACATCGGTGAACCCACCCGTCGAGCTTCCGACGTCGAGCGCCACCGCGCCCGCCACGTCGAAGCCGAAATGCGCCAGCCCATGATCGAGCTTGATCCCCCCGCGTGAGACCCACGGATGGTCCTTCCCCCGCACCTCCAGCGCCGCATCCTCGGCCAGCAAGTCGCCCGCCTTGGCCAGTTTCCGCTCGCCGGAAAACACCGCCCCCGCCATGATGAGCGCCTGTGCCCGGCTCCGACTCTCCGCGAGACCCCGGCTCACCAGCAGCTGATCGGCACGAACCTTCGTCATTGCTTCACACGAAGGCACGAAGGCACGAAGAAGAACAAGGGATTAGTTCACACGGATCCGCGTGAACCGGCTTAAGCCGAAACCTCTTCGACGTCCGCACTATTCACCCGCAGCGCCTTGAGCACCGTGTCGACTATGTGCGGGGCGTTGAGGCCCGCTTCATCGTACTGCCGCTCGGGCTTGTCATGCTCCTGGAAGCGGTCGGGAAGGCGCATGGTGCGGATCTTTAAGCCCGCGTCGACGAGGCCCTCGTCGCTGGCGAGCGTCAGCACATGCGCGCCGAGGCCGCCGATCGAGGCTTCCTCGATGGTCACAGCGACTTCGTGCGTGGTCAGGAGCCGCCGGATCAGCTCATTGTCGAGCGGCTTGGCGAAGCGAAGGTCGGCGACGGTGGTCGAAAGCCCCATCGCGTCGAGCTGGTCGGCCGCCTTCTCCGCCTCCGCGAGCCGCGTGCCGAGCGACAGGATCGCGACCTTCTTGCCCTCGCGGACGACGCGCCCCTTGCCGATCTCCAGCGCGAGCGGCTGCTCCGGAAGTGCGACGCCCCTGCCCTCGCCGCGCGGGTAGCGCACCGCGATCGGCCCGCTGTCGTGCAGCGCCATGGTGTGCACCATGTGGCACAGCTCGGCCTCGTCCGCCGCCGCCATCACGGTGAAGTTGGGAAGTGTGCAGAGGTAAGCCAGATCGAATGATCCGGCGTGGGTTGCGCCGTCGGCCCCTACCAGCCCGGCGCGGTCCATCGCGAAACGCACCGGCAGGTTCTGGATCGCGACGTCGTGCACCACCTGATCGTAGGCACGCTGAAGGAAGGTCGAATAAATGGTCGCGAACGGCCGATAGCCTTGGGCGGCGAGCCCCGCAGCGAAGGTTACGGCATGCTGCTCGGCAATCCCCACGTCGAAGGTGCGGTCGGGAAACTTGTCCTCGACTTTGTCGAGACCGGTTCCCGACGGCATGGCGGCGGTGATCGCGACGACTTTCTCGTCGCGCTCCATCTCGCCAATCAACGCCTTGGCGTAAACCCCGGTGTAGCTCGGCGCCCCAGCGGCCGGCTTGGCCTGGACACCCGAAACCACGTCGAACTTCACGACCCCGTGATACTTGTCGGCGGCATTCTCGGCCGGGGCGTAGCCCTTGCCCTTCTTGGTCACGACGTGGACCAGCATCGGCCCGATCTCGGCGTCGCGGACATTCTCGAGCACCTCGACCAGCGCCTCGACATTATGCCCGTCGATCGGTCCGACGTAATAGAAGCCAAGCTCGTCGAACAGCGTGCCGCCGGTGAACAGGCCGCGCGCATATTCCTCCATCCGCCGCGCCGCGACGTGGAGCGGCTCGGGCATCGCCCGGGCGAGCTTCTGAGCGAGCTTGCGCGGCGCGAGATACTTGCCCGAGCTGACCAGCCGGGCGAGCGAATTGCGCAGGCTTCCGACCGGCGGCGCGATCGACATGTCGTTGTCGTTCAAAATGACGATCAGCCGGCTGCCCGCCGCCTCGGCGTTGTTCATCGCCTCATAGGCCATGCCCGCGCTCAAGGCGCCGTCGCCGATCACCGCGATCGCGTGATGCGGGTCGCCCGACAGCTTGTTGGCGATCGCGAACCCCAGCGCCGCGGAAATCGAGGTCGAGCTGTGCGCCGCGCCGAACGGGTCGTACTCGCTCTCGCTGCGCCGCGTGAAACCGCTCAAGCCTCCGCCCTGGCGAAGCGTGCGGATACGGTCGCGCCTGCCGGTGACGATCTTGTGAGGATAGGCCTGGTGGCCGACGTCCCAGATCAATTTGTCGTTCGGCGTGTCGAACACATAGTGAAGCGCGACCGTCAGCTCGACGACGCCGAGCCCCGCGCCGAGGTGCCCTCCCGTGACCGAGACGGCGGAAATCGTCTCCTGCCTGAGCTCGTCGGCGAGCTGGGGGAGCTGGTCCTTGTCCAGGCCTCTGATGTCACTGGGATGGTGGACGCTATCGAGCAGGGGCGTGTCGGGCCGGTCTGACATGGCGCGCGGCTTATCGGCTGGCGGCCCCAATGTCACCAACGCCCGGCGATTTCAGCGATTCCTCACAGATTGCTCAGCCGACGGAACCTTCGCACTCTCCGCAGGTGCCCCTCACCTCGATCACCGGGCGCGGCGCGGAGAAGCCGGCTTTGGCCGCCGCCTGACGGATACTCGCCGACAGCGCGTCATCGTCGACGTGCACCGTCTGCCCGCAGCTGTCGCAGATCAGGAAGATGCAGTCGTGGAGGCACTCGGGGTGGCGGTTCGCGACATAGGCGTTCGCGCTTTCGACGCGGCGGGCGAGGTTGGCGGCGACGAACAGGTCGAGGATCCGATAGACGCTGTTCGCCGCGATCCGCCGCCCTTCCGCCTTCGAGACCGCCTCCGCGACGTCGTAAGCGCTCGCCGGCTTGTCGAAACTCGCCAGCGCGTCGAACACGGCGGCGCGCATGCCGGTCCACTGCTCACCCTGGTCCGTCAGCCGCTCGCGCGCGGCGTCCCTCAGCGCTTCGCCCTCGTGGAGCTTATGATCGTGGCGGGCCATGCAAAGGAGATAGAGCGCGGCCGCGGCCGCGACAAGAATCAGAAGCTCGGGTGCTTGGCCATCATGTTGAGCCGGTGCCCGAGCGCGAGCACGGCGACTCCGGCGATCGTCGCGATGGGCTCGTAGCCGCTCTCGTGCAGCGTCATGGCGAAGGCCATGATCGCAAGCCCGGCGATGCCGACGGCGCTTGGCAGCACGAATCCATGCTCCCGAATCCCCCGGCCGAGCGCCACTGTTCCCAGCGCCATCGCGAGGGTCAGGCCTACCTCATGGACGATCGGCCTGCCGAGCAATCCGCCCGCGGAGGCCAGCACGCCGAGCAGCACCGCGGTCGCGACGCAATGGACGGCGCACAGGCCCGAAAGCCCTACTGCAAGCCGGTCGAGCCGGCCGGTCGAGATCGGTCTGGATGCCATGTGCGCCGGCGCATATAGGCTGATCCCGATCGCGTTACAATATATCATCGGAGCTACGTCGGGACTTGCCGGGCGCCCTCCGCGACGGGCATAGGCGCCGCACGGCATGACCACCCTCGCCTCCTCCAGTGCTGCGCCCGATAAAACCGGCCGCGCGCGCCCACGCTCCTTGTCCAACCTGCTGCTGTTCGTCGCCGCCATGGTGTTTGCGATGGTGGTCATCGGCGGCATCACGCGGCTGACCGAGAGCGGGCTGTCCATCACGCAATGGGACGTGGTCACCGGCGTGGTTCCGCCGCTGTCGCACGCCGACTGGATGCACGAGTTCGCGCTCTACAAGCAGACGCCGCAATATCAGCAGGTCGCCGGCCCCGCGGGCATGACGCTGTCCGGCTTCAAATTCATCTTCTTCTGGGAATGGGCGCACCGTTTCCTCGGGCGCGTCATCGGGCTGGTGTTCTTCGTCGGTGTCGGCTGGTTCGCGGTCAGGCGCGAAATCCCCAAGGGTTATGGCTGGCGCCTTGCTGCATTGTTCGTGCTCGGCGGCCTCCAGGGCGCGGTCGGCTGGTTCATGGTGGTGTCGGGCCTCGAAGGCTCCCGCACCGAGGTGAGCCCCTACCGCTTGTCCGCCCACCTGCTCTTCGCGCTGTTCCTGTTCGGCGCGCTGATCTGGACCGCGCTCGACTTGCGCGGTGTCGCGCGTAACTCCGACGCGCGCCCGGCGCGGCTCACCGGATGGGGCGCGTTCGCGCTGGCGACCCTGTTCATCCAGCTGCTGCTCGGCGCCTGGGTCGCCGGCTTCCGCGCCGGCTATGTGTCGAACAGCTGGCCGGCGATGGGCGGCCGCTTCGTGCCCGAAGGGATCGACTGGTCGCACGGCGCGCTCTTCGCGATGACGCACGATCCTTACCTGCTCCACTTCCTTCACCGCTGGTGGGCGTGGATCGTGGTCGCGGTGCTCGTCGTCTTCGCGCGCAAGGTCCGCAAGATCGACGGCGCGCGGCCGGCGTCGATCGCAATCCACTCCGCGTTCGGGACGCAGATCATCCTCGGGATCCTGACGGTGCTTTCGGGCATTGCGATCTGGCTTGCCGTGCTCCACCAGGCGACGGGCGCGCTTGTTGTGGCGGCGACGGTCTGGGGCGCGCACGAGCTTGGACGGTGGCGCGCATGAGCATCGTCTCCGTCTATGCCGTCTTCGCCAACGCCGAGGAGGCCGAGCGGATCGGGTGCACGGTCGTCGAGGAGCAGCTCGCCGCCTGCATCAACATCCTTGCGCCCGTCCGTTCGATCTACCGCTGGAAAGGCAAGATCGAGACGGCCGACGAGGTCGCCGCAATCCTCAAGACGCACCACTGGCGGAGCGACGCGCTGATCGCGCGCATCGCCGAGCTCCACAGTTACGACGTGCCGTGCGTCGTCAGCTGGCCGATCGACAAGATCGTCGGTGCCTATGCCGACTGGGTCGAGGACATGGTCATCCGCGACCGCTAGCGCTTTGCCGCCGGCGGCTAAAAACGGTGCTGGTCGAGGTAGAGGTAAGCCGGGTCGAACTCGGCGAGCGCTTCGAGCCCGGGGCGGTCGCGGATCGTGAGCTGCCGATTCTCGAGCTCGACGAGCCCGCGGCGGCGCAGCTCCTGCAGCGTGCGGTTGACGTGCACCACGGTGAGGCCGAGGCATTCCGACAGCTCGCGCTGGGTCAGCGGGAACTCGCAGCCCTCCCCGGTCGCCCGCCCGATAGCCTCCAGCCGCTGGCAAATCTCGCAGAACAAGTGCGCCATGCGCGAAATCGCCGACCGCTGCCCGAGCGAAAGGACGAGTTCGCGGGTGATCGAGGCATCGACGTTGGTCATGAACCAGTAGATGCGTCCCAGCCGCGGCAGCCGCTCGGTGATCTCGCGCAGCCGCTCGTGCGGCACGAACGCGACCCGCGAGTCGGTTAGCGCCACCACGTCATGGTCGAGCCGCTTCAGGGTAAAGCCATGGAGGTCGACGAAATCGCCGGGAAGGTGGAGCTCGGTAACCTGCCGCGCCCCGCCCTCGAGGTCCTTGAACCGCGCCATCCAGCCCTCGAGCAGCATGACGCTATGGCTGAGCGGCTCGCCGCACCGGATCAGCACCCGCCCCGCGGGCACGCTTCGCGTCTCCGCGACGGAGCCGCGGATCGCCTGCTCTTCGTCGGCGCTGACGTGCGTGCGCTGACGCAGCTTGTGCAAATGCGCACTGATCAATCGCTAACTCCCCCCGGAGCGGCCATCCGTTACACCAGCGGCATGTCCGGAAAAAGCTGTATTTACAAGGACAAAGAGGGGTGCCGATGTAACTCATGTGAATCCCGTTCCGGCTTGGCCGTGTTATGGGAGCGCATTGTTTCGGGGGGTTTGCGTGCCTGCTTATCGTCTCTACCGGCTCGACGGCGCCGGGAAGATCGCCACTGCCGACTGGATCCATGCGGACGACGACCACGCCGCGCGGAACCAGGCGCAAGAGCGGGCCGACGGCAGCCATTATGAGGTCTGGCAGCGCAACCGGCTCGTCGCCAGGATCCCCGACCAGCCGGAATGAACGGAGCGGCCGTTAGCCGCTCTTGGATTTGCCCATTCTGTATGGCACCTCGTCGAGCTTGCGCCGCAACTGCTCGATGTTCGCACGCTCGTCGTCGTCGCCGGCATATTTCGACTCGAGCTCCACCTCGTCGGGCGTCTGCTCGCGGAAATAGCTGATCGTCAGCCTGCGCCCGAACACGTCGTCGCCGCGGATCTTGAGCTCGGCTTGGTGCTCGGCCGGCAAATTGTCGCGGATCGTCTCGAGATAACGGATCAGATCATCGAGCGCGGTATATTCGCTGATGTCGATGAAATCCTTGACTCGTCTCGGCACGGGCAATGCTCTCCGGCGGCTGTTGGACAGGCTTGGCGGGGCTGGGTGAGCGGTGCCGCGGCACTAATCCCCATCCCCGGGCGAGGCAACGCGCGATTGATCCGAATTTTCCGCCGGCGAGCGGCGCTGCGCGCCGCTTTCAATGTCAGACGGGATGAGTCGCGTCAGGCGCTTGCCCGGTATCGCCGCTGCACTGGCCGCTGACGTTCGATGTCACCTTCGGCGGCTTGCCCGCGCCCTGCGAGACGACCTCGGTCGTGCGCGTGCAGGTCTGGCCGTTGTTGCTGATCGACACGACCGTCGTGCTCGTCTGACCAGCCGGCATATTGCCGTAGGAGGCGATATAGGGCGCCGCGCCCGCCGGGTGCCGCGACATCTCCTGCGCCCGGCGCATCATGTCACGGCTTTGCCGCTGCATCTCCTGGATCATCCGGTCGAGGCCGGCGAACGACGGGAAGGGCATCGCCCAGGCGCCCGCTGCGTCCGCCATGGGGCGCGGCGCGATGGTCACCTTGGGCGCGACGTCGCCGACATATTCGACGCGCGCGATCGAGCCGTCGGGCAGCGGCACGTTCATCACGTGCGTCCTGGGCGCGGCGGCAAATGCAGTTCCTGCCAGCGCCGCGGCGGCGACGCCCGCAAAAGCGAAAGCGGGAAGCTTCGTCACGAATTCATCCTCCAGTGGTTTGCGGTCATTGTGGAGGCTGAAAAATCTATGCGGCGATCCTGAACGCCAGATTGCTACGGCGCCGTTTTGACTTTCGTCATGGCACGTGCCGAGCTCACGCCACTGAAGACATGCCGCCAAGGCCAATCCCGTGGCCCCGCGCCGCAGCCGCGCGCGACGGCAGCTCGAGCAGCAGGTAGGCGGGGTCGAAGTCGGCGACCTCGGCGAAGCGCTGCCAGTCCGCGACCTCGATCGTGCGGCTGCGCGTCGCGAGCAGCCCCTCGCGCCGAAGCGCCTGCATCGTCCGGTTCACGTGCACGGCGGTGAGGCCGAGCGCATCGGCGAGCTGCTCCTGCGTCGCATCGAGAACGAAGCTGGTCCGGGTGCCGAGATCGGCAAGCTCCAGCCGCACGCCCATCTCACACAACAGATGGGCGAGCCGCGCACGAGCATCCTGGCGCCCGAGATTGCCGACCCATTTGGCGAGCACCGACGCGTCGGCGGTGCTGTCGCGCCAGAAGGCAAGCGCGACATTCGGATAAGCGATCGCAAGCTTGCGCAACTCTGCGTGCGGCACGAACAGCACCGTGCTCGGCGAAAGCGCGCTGATGCCCCAGCCGGCGGTAGGCGCGACGACCGAATGAAGGTCGCACATGTCGCCCGTGATGTGGAAAGCGGCGATCTGCCGCTTGCCGTCGCGCATCTGGTCGAACCGTGCGACGAGCCCTTTCGCAACCAGGCATGCGTGGCTCACCGTTTCGCCGGGACGGACGATGTCGGCATGCGCCTGCGGCTGGGTGACGCGGCACGGGAGAGTCAGCAGCGCATGCACCTCCTCGCTGCTCAGCGTCGAGCGTCGCAGCAGCCGCACGACGAACTTCTCGATTGCCGGATGACCGACGTTCATTGGCACATGCTCCATCGCGGCGGGAGCACGGCGCTTCCGTGCCGGCGCCGCAGCGCGCGCAATCGGCGCCTTCCGACACCGATCGCCGCGAGCGCTCTTCTGATTCAGTTAGCGAAGCAACGAGTGAGGCGGCAGGTCGTCAGATGCCCGCCGTCACACAGTCTCCCGTCAGTCTAGATGACGCCAAGCAGCCACAGGATCAGGATGAGGATTAGAATGCCGCCGAGACCGATGTACATGACACGCTCCTGTTTTGGTTTTGCAGCTGAAACGGTGAGCGGCGCATCGATGTTCCACTCGTTACGGAGGCGGTTGGAAGACATTGAAGGTATTATTTTACCCGTCCGGAACATGCCGGATTTGCTTGACTTTCTCGGTCTCACCCGCAAATAGCGCGTCCGACGGCGGTGCCTGGCTGGGTTCCCATCAAAGTACCACTTTGATGGGTTTTCTTTGGCGCCGCTTTTCTCGTTAGAAAGAAGGACGCCCATGAAGGCGCTGATGAAAACGACCAAGTCGGCGAAGCCGGCCGAGGTCGAGAAGAAATGGCATCTGATCGACGCCGACGGCCTGGTCGTGGGCCGCGTCGCGACGATCATCGCCAACATCCTGCGCGGCAAGCACAAGCCGAGCTTCACGCCGCACGTCGATTGCGGGGACCATGTCGTCGTGATCAACGCCGATAAGGTCCGCTTCACCGGCCGCAAGCTCGACCAGAAGGTCTATTACAAGCACACCGGCTATGCCGGCGGGCTCAAGGAGACGACCGCGGGCAAGGTGCTCGAGGGCCGGTTCCCTGAGCGCGTGCTCGAGAAGGCGGTCGAGCGCATGATCCCGCGCGGCCCCCTCGGCCGTGACCAGATGCGCGCGCTTCACCTCTACAACGGCACGGAGCATCCGCACGCCGGCCAGAACCCGCAGGTCCTCGACGTCGCGTCGATGAACCGCAAGAACAAGGTTGGTGCCTAAATGAGCGACACCCGCGAAACCATCGCCGAGCAGCTCGGCGCGACCCCCGCCCCGGCGCCGGCTCCCGAGCCTGAGGCTCCCGCCGCCGAGGCTCCCGAGGCTGCTCCGCCGCCACAGGAAGCCGCTCCGCTTCGCGAGCAGCAGCTCGACAAGTACGGCCGCGCCTATGCGACCGGCCGCCGCAAGGACGCCATCGCGCGCGTCTGGCTGAAGCCGGGCTCGGGCAAGATCGTCATCAACGGCCGCGAGCAGGAAGTCTATTTCGCCCGTCCGACGCTCCGCCTGGTCATCAACCAGCCGTTCGGCGTCGCCGGGCGCGAAGGCCAGTATGACGTCGTTGCGACCGTCATCGGCGGCGGCCTCTCGGGCCAGGCCGGCGCGGTCAAGCACGGCATCGCCCAGGCGCTGACCCGCTACGAGCCCGCGCTCCGCAGCGTGGTCAAGCAAGCCGGCTTCCTCACCCGCGACCCCCGCGTCGTCGAGCGCAAGAAGTACGGCCGGGCGAAGGCGCGCCGCAGCTTCCAGTTCTCGAAGCGCTAAGCCGCTTCAACGAACGTCACACGAAGGGCGGCCCGGCTTTCCGGGCCGCCCTTTCAGCATCAACCGTCGAAGTCTTCGTCGAGCGCCCAGAGCGGCGCATCGAGCGCATCGGCGAGCTTCCGCCGAGTGTCGCGCGATCCATGGCCGCCGCCGTTCTCGATCCTACTGATCCAAACCTGGCTCAAGCCGCTGCACCGGGCGAGCTTCGCCTGGCTCAGCCCCCGATAGCGTCGCCAGGCGGCAATCGGGTGCAGTTGTTCATCGATCATCATGTTGAGAACGTCGGCGGGGATCGTTCCCTCGCCCCTGTCGATCCGCGCGCGCGCTGTACGAGCATCGACAATCTCCTCCGCTTCGTCCGCCAAAGCGCGAAGCCGATCGTAAGCTTCGGCGGTGAGGACCACCATGTCGGTACCATCAGGCGCGGTGAAATGCTGCGGTTCATATTTCATCGGCGGGT
>DASSOE010000051.1:0-3939 GCA_035700945.1 Sphingomicrobium sp.
CATGCTTGCGTGCCAGCGCGACGGCGAGGGGCAGCCCGACATAGCCGAGACCGACGACAGCGACTTTCACCTTGGCGATATCCTCCGTTGCCCCACTGACTAGAGGCGAGGCTCGCGCCCTGCAATTCACGGCGGCGAGCAAGCCTCCGTAAAATTACCTATTCCGCGCTCCCGCCGGACGCGCGTACGAATGACGAACCCTTCCGGCGAGGCCCCCTTCACACCCAGCCCGTCTCGCCGGAAGGCTCATTCCCGAACCCGCATGAGTTGACGGAAGCATCGCCGATGGCGACAGCAAGACCGCACATCGCAATCGAGGTCACACGTGAAAGTCCTGTTCTACGGGCGGCTTGCAGAGGCGATCGGTCCGGAGCTCGAGATAGAGGCCCGGCCGGGCTGCTCGGTTGCGGAACTGCGCGACAGGCTCGCCGCCGAGCATCCGCACGCGGCCCCAGTGCTACGAAGCAAGCGTGCGCGCACCTGTATCCGTGACATCCTCGTGGCCGACGATCACCGGCTCGCAGCTGCCGACACCGTGGAATTCCTGTCTCCCCTGTCGGGCGGATGAGCATCGTCGCGCGCCTCGAAGAAGCTTCACTCCGCCCAGAGCAGGAACTTGACGCCCTGATCGCGCAGGCGAGCGGAGACGGCGCCGTCGTGAGCTTCGTCGGCATCGCCAGGTCGGAGTCGAAGCGCGGACCGGTCGAACGACTGATCCTGGAGCACCATTCCATCCTGACGCAGCAATCGCTCGACGAGATCGCCGTCGCCGCCGGCGAGCGCTTCGACGTGAGCCATGTGCGCGTCGTCCACCGCTGCGGCGAGATCGCGCCGGGTGAGCCGATCGTCTTCGCGGGCGCGGCATCGCGCCATCGCCGCGCTGCCTTCGATGCCGCCGACTATCTGATGGACAGGCTCAAGACCGAAGCCGTGTTCTGGAAGCGCGAGGTGGGAGAGGACGGCTCGGCCTGGATCGAGCCGACCGAGGCCGACTATGCCGACCGCGAGCGCTGGGGCTGAAAGATGGCGGGCATAGACGACAGCCTCACCTTCTATCCCTTGCGAATTGCAGTGCTGACCGTCTCCGACTCGCGCGACGACAGCAGCGACAAGTCCGGCGCGCTCCTCGTCGAGCGGCTGACCGCCGCAGGGCACGAGCTCGCCGGCAAGACAATCGTCCGCGACGAGGTGGAGGCGATCCGCGGCCAGGTGCGCGCGTGGGTGGACGACGAACGCGTCGACGTGATCCTCTCCACCGGCGGCACCGGCTTCGCGCCGCGCGACGTGACCCCCGAGGCGGTGAAGCCGCTGTTCCGGCGGGAGATGGACGGCTTCTCGATCCTGTTCCACCAGGCGAGCTTCGGCACGGTCGGCTTCTCGACGCTGCAATCGCGCGCGCTCGCGGGGCAGATCGACGACACGTTCGTGTTCTGCCTGCCGGGCTCGACCGGTGCCTGCCGCGACGGCTGGGATCTCGTGCTGAGCCAAGAGCTGGACAGCCGCTACCGCCCCTGCTCGCTCGCCGGCCAGGTGCCGCGGCTCAGGCATCTTTGCGCATGAGCGGACTCACTCATGTCGACGAGAGCGGCCGCGCGCGCATGGTCGACGTCTCCGGCAAAGAGGTCACGGTGCGAACCGCGACCGCTCGCGGGCATCTCACGTGCAAACCGGAAACGCTGGAGCAGGTCCGCGCCGGAACGGCTCCCAAGGGTTCGGTGATCCACACCGCGGAGCTCGCCGGAATCATGGCGACGAAACGGACGGCCGAGCTCATCCCGCTGTGCCATCCGCTGCCGCTGACGAAGGTCGAGGTGCGGATCGAGATCGACGATCGGCTGCCCGGGTTCGCCGTGACTGCCGAGGTCCGGACGAACGCGGTCACCGGCGTCGAGATGGAGGCGCTGACCGCCGTTTCCGTCGCATGCCTGACGCTGTTCGACATGCTCAAGGCGATCGACCGCACGATGGCGATCGGCGGCATCGAGGTCGTGTCCAAGAGCGGCGGAAAGTCCGGCGACTGGCAGCGCGGATGATCAGCTTCGACGAGGCGCTCGAGCTCGTCCGCTCGGTCGCCCGGCCGCTCGGGACGGAAATGATTGGGATCGGCAATGCGGCCGGCCGGGTGCTCGCTTGTCCGGTGGTCGCCGCGATCGACGCGCCCCGCGCGGACGTCTCCGCAATGGACGGCTATGCCGTGCGCGAGAGCGATCTCCAGGCGTTTCCGGTTTCGCTAGCCGTCGCCGGAGAATCTTTTGCCGGCGCTGGCTGGAGCGGCTCCGTCGCGCCAGGCACGTGCGCGCGGATTTTCACCGGGGCTCCGGTCCCCCACGGCGCCGACCGCGTCGTCATCCAGGAGAATGTGCGCCGCGAGGGCGATGTCGCGATCATCGACCGGGATCCCGGCGCGGCCCGGCACATCCGCCGCCGCGGTTCGGACTTCCGCGCGAAGGAGGAGCTGCTTGCCGCCGGAGTCCGCCTCGGCCCGCGCGCGATCGTTGCTGCAGCGGCGGCGGACGTCGCCGAAGTCGAGGTCTATCGGAGGCCGCGGCTCCAGATTCTCAGCACCGGAGACGAGCTTGCGGAGCCGGGGACCGCGCGCGACCGGCCCGACGCCATTCCGGACAGCGTGTCGCTCGGCATTGCAGCGCTCGCGCAGCAATGGGGCGCCGAGTGCATCGGCAGGACGCGCCTGCGCGACGATCTCGCCGCCATGCGAGAGGCTGCCGAGGCCTCGCTCGAGCATGCCGACGCCGTGGTGGTGACCGGCGGCGCATCGGTCGGCGAGAAGGATTTCGCCAAGGCCATGTTCGACCGGCTGGGCTTCGACCTCGTCTTCTCGAAAGTCTCGATCAAGCCGGGCAAGCCGGTGTGGCTCGGGCGCGTCGGCAGCAAGCTGGTCGTCGGGCTGCCGGGCAATCCGACGTCGGCGTTGGTCACGGGACGGCTGTTCCTCGCACCGCTGCTCGCCGGACTCGGAGGGCTGCCGATGGAGCAAGCGCTTCGCTGGCGAACGATACCGCTCGCCTCGCCGCTCGGCGAATGCGGCGCGCGCGAGACATTCCACCGTGCGCGCGCTGTGAGCGGCCGCGCGAAAATCGTCGAATTCCAGGATTCGAGCGCGCAGAAGGCGCTCGCGCAGGCGGACGTGCTGGTCCGCCAGCCTGCGAATTCGCCGGCGCTCGAGGCCGGATCGGAAGTCGACGTGCTCGACTTCTAGGCGGGCCCGGTAAGCTATCGCCGGCGCCGCCCATTCGCTATTCTCGTCCGGCGGGGAGGCAGCCGATGGATCAGCCTGCGGCAATGGACGAGCCGATCGAGGCGGTTGCGCAGCCGCCCGCGCCACCGCGCCGCATCGTTTACCGCCACCGCCTGCCGACGCGCATCTGGCACTGGGTCAACGCGCTCACCGTGTTCGTCATGCTGATGAGCGGCCTGATGATCTTCAACGCCCATCCGCGGCTCTACTGGGGCCAGTACGGCGCGAATTTCGATCATGCCTGGCTGGAGCTCGGCTCCCGGCCGTTCCCCGGCTGGGCGACGATCCCGTCGACCTACAATCTCGCCGCCGCGCGACGCTGGCATCTCGCCTTCGCCTGGGTGCTCGTCGCCGGCCTGCTCCTGTTCCTGCTGGTCAGCCTGTGGAACCGTCACGTCCAGCGCGACCTCGCACCGAGCGGTGACGAGGTGAAGCCGAAGCACATCTGGAACGACATCCGCGAGCATGCGCGGCTCCGCTTCCCCACCGGCGACGCCGCGCTTCGCTACAACATCCTGCAAAAGCTCAGCTATGCGGCAGTGATCTTCGTCCTGCTTCCGCTGATGCTGCTCACCGGCCTCGCCATGTCGCCGGCGATCGACGCCGCATGGCCTTGGCTGCTCGACATTTTCGGCGGGCGGCAGTCGGCGCGCTCCGTCCATTTCATCTGCGCCGCCGCGATC
>DASSOE010000052.1:0-3428 GCA_035700945.1 Sphingomicrobium sp.
GTCCTTGTCGATGCGGAAGGCGGCCACGCTCTTATGGCGCGGCCGCGTCCTTGCCAACTGCCTTACTTGTCGGCGAGCGCCTTTACGGGCAGCATGCGCACTAGGGGGCTGTTCATGGCCAGCGTGTTCCTGAGCTATGACCGTGACGACAGCGATCGCGCGCGCCAGTTTGCGCGTGCGCTGGAAAAGGCCGGCCACCAGGTATGGTGGGACCTGCATGTTCGCGGCGGCGCGCAATTCTCCAAGGTCATCGAAGAGGCGCTCAAGGCTGCCGATGCCGTCGTCGTTCTGTGGTCGGCGAACGCGATCGAATCCGCCTGGGTCCGCGATGAGGCCGCAGCCGGGCGCGACAGTGCCAGGCTGGTGCCGGTCACCATTGACGGCACCCTCGCGCCGCTCGGCTTCCGTCAGTTCCAGACGATCGACCTGAGCCGCTGGCGCGGCAGGGGCGTCCCGGCCGAATTGCGGACGCTGTTCGCCGACATCGAGGCGATCGCCGGAGCGGGCGGCGACGCGCCCCCGCGCGAACCTGCCCAAGCTGTGAAGCGCGACAAAACGAAGGCATTTGCCGCTCGCCGGCTGCTTCTGCCAATCGGTGCGATAGTCGCGCTTCTCGTCGCCGGCGGCGCTTACTGGCTGATCTCCAGCAGCAGCGCCGGCCCGCCAACGGTCGCCGTGGCGACCGCCGACGGCAAGCCGGCATCGCAGCAGATGGCGCGGGGTCTGCTGGTCGACCTCGGCAATCTTCAGTCGGTGAAGTCGGGGTCGATGACGCTCGTCGACGCACTCGGAGATTCGGCTCGGCCGGATCTGCAGTTCGAGGTCGCGGATACGGGCAGTGGGGCCACGCGCTCCGCGACGCTCGCCTTGTTGAACGGACAGAATGATGGATTGCTCTGGTCAAGTGACTTCGAGCAGCCATCCGGCAATGCTTCGGATCTGAAGCAGCAGCTCGCCTTCACTGCGGGGAAAGTGCTTGGCTGCGCGCTAGAAGGATTGTCCGGCGACGGAGATCGCCTCGCCGGGCAGACCTTGAAGACCTATCTCAACGCCTGTGCACAACTGTCCGATATCGCGAGCGGCGATCCCCGACCTGTCATCCCGATGCTTCGGCAAGTCACACGCGATGCCCCGCATTTCGAGCCGGCCTGGGGCAAGCTTTTGCTGTCGCAGGCTGCAGTATCGGACCTGGCCTTCACTAATGGGCGGGCCGACGAAGCGGCGCGGACCGAGCTGCGCAGCCTGATATCCGAAGCGCAAAAGCTCAGCCCTCAAATTGCCGAAGCGGACGTTGCGAAAATCACGCTCTTGCCGCCGACGGCCTTTGCGGAACAACTCGCTTTGGCGGATCGTGCGGTTCGTCAAAGCCCCGACGATCCCGCGATCCTGAGCTTTCGCGCAAATCTATTGCTGGGGGTGGGCAGGCTGGACGACGCAATTAACGACGCAAACCGGGCCGCTCAAATGGATCCTCTCTCGCCGGCGCTCGGCGCCACGTACATGACCACGCTGGCCTACGCCGGACTTCTAGAATCGGCGCGCAAGCAATTGGCGGAACTCGAGAAATTGTGGCCTTCCACGACCTCCACTCAGAATGCCCGCTATTTCTATTATTTCCGATACGGCGACCCCAAGATCGCGCTTGCCATGCCGCAGTCGCAGGAGGGGACTCCGGGAGTTCGATACCTGCTCGCGGCACGGAGCGATCCGAGTCCCGCGAACATCGACCGGCTCGTCAAGTTCATGAACGCGCGCAGGGACAAGCTCGGCGCGGATGCGGGTTCGGATCGTTTGGCCTACTACACGCTCGGGATGGGAACATTCCATCAGCATGACGAGCTGTTCGACACGCTTATGCGTTGGGCGAACCCGGAACAACTCGCCTTGGTCGGCAGCGTCTTTTTCCGGCCGGAGCTCCGTGAGTTTCGAAAGGAGCCGCGGTTCTTGCAGGTGATGAAACGGGCCGGGCTTCTCGCTTACTGGCGAGCGAGCGGCAAGTGGCCGGATTTCTGCTTCGAGGCGGACATGCCCTACGACTGCAAGGCGGAAGCGGCGAAGCTCCAATAGCAAAAGGGCGGAGCCGAAGCCCCGCCCTTCCCTGTCACGTCTCCGATTCGCGGTTCAGGCGACCGGCTCGTCCTTTTTTGCGCCGGCGGCGGCCGCGACCTCCGCAGCAAAGTCGTCCTGCTTCTTCTCGATCCCTTCGCCGAGCTGGAACCGGACGAAGCCGGTCAGCTGAATGGCGGTTCCGGCTTCCTTGGCTGCCGACGTGACGACCTCGGCCACCGGGGTCTTGTTGTCGCGAACGAACAGCTGCGTGAGCAGCGCATGTTCCTTGCGGAACTTGGCGAGACCGCCCTCGACCATCTTCTCGACGATGTTCTGCGGCTTGCCGCTCTCCTTCGCCTTTTCCATGGCGATGGCGCGCTCGCGCTCGATCATCTCGGACGGCAGATCGTCGGCCGAAAGTGCCAGCGGATGCGCCGCGGCGACGTGCTGGGCAATTTGCTTGCCGAGCTCGCTCAGCGTCTCGGCCGGTGCCGCGCTTTCGAGCGCGACGAGGACGCCGATCTTGCCGAGGCCGGGCGCGACCTGGTTGTGCACGTAGGGCACGACCGCGCCCTCACCGACCTCGAGCACCGCGGCGCGGCGGAGCGACTGGTTCTCGCCAATCTTGGCGATATTGTCGGTCAGCTTTTCCTGCACCGTGCCGCCGCCGGGGTACTGGGCAGCGCCGAGCGCTTCGACGTCGATGCCGTGCTGCAAGGCGAGCTGGGCGGCGTTGCGGACGAAATCCTGGAAGATCTCGTTCTTGGCCACGAAGTCGGTTTCGGAATTGACTTCGACGAGAGCGCCGCGGTTGCCCTCGACCGCCGCGCCAATGAGGCCCTCGGATGCCGTTCGGCCGGCCTTCTTGGCAGCAGCCGAAAGACCCTTCGCGCGCAGTCAGTCGATCGCCGCTTCCATCTCGCCGTCGTTCTCGGCGAGCGCCTTCTTGCAATCCATCATGCCTGCGCCGGTGCGCTCGCGAAGTTCCTTCACCGATGCGGCGGTGATCTCAGCCATTGTTCTGTCCTCTCGTGCCCCGGCGAAGGCCGGGGTCCAGTCCAAATAGGAAAATCTGGACCCCTGCCTTCGCAGGGGTACAGGCCGGTTCAGGCTTCCAGCGCTGCCTCGACCGGCGGCTCGGCCATGGCGCCGACGTCCTCTCCGCGCGCGGCGGCGTTGCCGCTGCGGCCTTCGTTCGCGGCCTGGGCTACCGCGTCGGTATAGAGGCGGATCGCGCGGCTCGCATCGTCATTGCCGGGGACCGGGAAGGCGATGCCGCTCGGATCGCTGTTCGAATCGAGGATCGCGACGACCGGGATGCCGAGCGTGTTGGCTTCCTTGATCGCCAGCTCTTCCTTGTTGGTGTCGACCACGAACAT
>DASSOE010000053.1:0-3472 GCA_035700945.1 Sphingomicrobium sp.
CAAATCCTATCTCGGAAGCGCCGGCGACAAGCGCTACGCCGAGCTTCTGCGCCCGATTTTGCTCGGCGAGCACGCCGGCGACGATCGTATCCTCGGCCTGCAGACTCCCGGCGGCTGCGGCGCGCTTCGCCTCGGCTTCGAAGTGCTGGCGCGGGCCAACCCGCAGGCCCGGGTGTTCATCGGCACGCCGACCTGGCCCAACCACCCGCCGATCATCCGCGCGGTCGGCCTCGGCATCGTCGATTACCCTTATTACGAACGCGGGCAGGGCGCGATCCGGTTCGAAAACATGATCGAGGCGCTGCGCTCCGGCGAGCCGGGCGACATCGCCTTGCTCCACGGCTGCTGCCACAACCCGACGGGCGCGGACCTCGACGATGACCAGTGGCGCGAGGTTGCCGAGGTCGTCCGGGAGCGCAGCCTCGTCCCCTTCGTCGATATTGCCTACCAGGGTTTCGGCCGTGGCCTCGACGAGGACGCGTTCGGCGTGCGGCTGATGCTCGAGACGTGCGACGAGGTGGTCATCGCGCAGAGCTGCGACAAGAATTTCAGCGTCTATCGCGACCGCGTCGGCTCGCTGTGGATCAAGAGCCGCTCGGCCGAGGCGAGCGCGAACGCGATGGCGCACGTGTTTCAGATCGCGCGCGAGATGTGGTCGATGCCGCCCGATCACGGCGCGGCCGCGGTCCGCATCGTCCTCGACGATCCCGAGCTCAGCGAGCGCTGGCTCGGCGAGCTCGCGGCGATGCGCGACCGGATCAACGCCGTGCGCCAGCGCATTGCCGCCGCCGACCCCCGGCTCGCGTTTATCGGCCGGCAGTACGGTATGTTCTCGATGCTGCCCCTGTCGAAGGAGCAGGTGCTCAAGCTCCGCGAGGACCACGCGATCTACATGGCTGATTCCGGCCGGTTCAACGTCGTCGGCATGGGCGACAACCAGATCGACCGATTTACGGCCGCCGTGGTCGGGGCGATGGACTCCTGATCATGGCTGACCGCGACCCGGGCAAGGTTTCTTCGCGAGTGAACTGGCGCGAGGTCGCGAGGCTGGTGCTGACCAGCCGCGAGATGGACCGGATCGAGGAAGAGGAACTCGTTCCGGCGAGGAAGGTCCTCTACCAGTTCAGCGCCCGCGGCCACGACCTGGCGCAGGTGCTCCTGGGGCTCCAGCTCAAGGACGGCGACGGCGTCTTCGGCTATTACCGCTCGCGGCCGCTGCTGCTCGCGCTCGGAGTCCCGCTCGCCGATGCGCTCGGGTCGGGCATGGGCCTTTCCGGCGGCTATTCGAACGGCCGCGATATCGGGGTCGTGTTCAACTACCCGAACCCCGGCGGCGCCCACGCGCTGCCGATGTGCGGAGGCGTAGGGGCGCAATACACGCCCGCGGCCGGCTGGGCACAGGCGATCGCCTACAAGCAGCATGTGCTCAACGAAGGGCCGCTCGACGCGATCTCGGTCGTGCTCGGCGGAGACGCGAGCTGCGCGACCGGCGGCTTTTGGTCGGCGCTGACGATCGCTACGACGCAGCAACTCCCGCTGCTCTTCTATGTCGAGGACAACGGCTACGGAATCTCGGTTCCCTCCGAGTACCAGACGCCGGGCAAGGACATCGCCGCGAACCTCGCGAGCTTT
The DNA here is from genome assembly GCA_035700945.1 of Sphingomicrobium sp. Taxonomy (GTDB): domain Bacteria; phylum Pseudomonadota; class Alphaproteobacteria; order Sphingomonadales; family Sphingomonadaceae; genus Sphingomicrobium. The sequence goes on from DASSOE010000053.1 coordinate 1,633, forward strand.
TCCGGGCTGACGATCCTCAACGGCGACGGCACCGATCCAGCCGAAGCGGCGACGCTGGTCGATCGCGCCGTCGGCCTTGTCCGCGAGCACCAGGCGCCGGTGCTGCTGCGGCTCACGGTCCCACGGCTCGAAGGCCACAGCGCGCAGGACACGCAGGCCTACAAGAGCGAGGCCGAGATCGCGGCCGAATGGGCGCGCGACCCGCTGCCCAAGCTGAAGAAGCATGCCGCGCGCTTCCAGCTCGGCGAGGAGCAATGGGCGGACCTCGAGCGCGAGACCGCGTGGCAGGTGCAGGCCGCCGTCGCCGAAGCCGAAGCGCGCGGCGTCTCCTCTCCGGAAGAGGTCACGAGCAACGTCTTCTACGAGGGCGAGATGCAGCAGGTCGGCGGCCTGTGGAGCAGCGGCTACGAGCCGCCGGCTTCGACCGGCGAGCCCGCGCCGACCGGGCAGCGGATCAACATGGTGACCGCGATCCGCCGCGTTCTCGAGCAGGAGCTCGAGGCGAACCCGCGCGTGCTGGCGTTCGGCGAGGATGTCGGGCCGAAGGGCGGGGTCCACGCCGTCACCCTCGGCCTCCAGGAGAAGTTCGGGCGCGAGCGCGTGTTCGACACTTCGCTGAACGAGGAAGGCATCGTCGGCCGTGCCGTCGGCATGGCACTGGCCGGCCTCATGCCCGTGCCCGAAATCCAGTTCCGCAAATATGCCGAGCCGGCGACCGAGCAGATCCACGATTGCGGGACGATGCGCTGGCGCACGCACAATCGCTTCGCCGCGCCGATGGTACTTCGCGTGCCCGGCGGTTTCTTCAAGTGCGGCGATCCGTGGCACTCGATGACCAACGAGGTCGAGTTCGTGCACAATCCCGGTTGGAAGGTGGCGGTGCCGTCGAACGCGGAGGATGCGGTGGGGCTATTGCGCGGCGCGTTGCGCGGTAACGACCCGGTGCTGTTCTTCGAGCATCGCGCGATGCTCGACGATGCCTGGGCGCGGCGGCCGTGGCCAGGCGACGAGTACGTGCTGCCCTTCGGCCGCGCGAAGAAGACGCGCGAGGGCGACAGGATCACCATCGTCACCTGGGGTGCGATGGTCCCGCGCTCCGAGGCCGCGGCGGATGGCTTCAGCGCCGATATCATCGACCTCCGCACCCTCCAGCCGTGGGACCGCGAGATGGTGCTCGACAGCGCCCGCCGTACGCGACGCTGCCTGATCGTCCACGAAGATTTGCGGACTGGCGGCTTCGGGGCTGAGATCGCGGCCGTGGTGGCCGACGAGGCCTTCCTCGACCTCGACGCGCCGGTCGCGCGGGTGACAATGCCCGACATCCCGAGCCCGCATCACCCGAAGCTGATGGAAGCCGCGCTCCCCTCGCCGGAGAGAATCCGCGCCGAGATCGAGCGGCTGGTGGGGTTCTGACTTGCAGTTCGTCATTGCGAGGAGCGCAGCGACGAAGCAATCCATTCGCGCCATGCTGGATTGCTTCGCTCTGCTCGCAATGACGGGAACGGACTCATGATCGAAGTTCGCGTTCCCGACGAGCAGGAGGGCACCAAGGCCGTGGTGCGCGCGTGGCTCAAGGCGGTCGGCGATGCCGTCGCGGAGAACGATCCGCTGGTCGAGCTCGAGACTGACAAAGTGACACAGGAAGTGCCCGCGCCCGCGGCCGGGGTGCTGGCGGAGATCCTTCTCGATACGGATGCAGAAGCGGTGCCGGGGGCGCTGCTGGCGAGGATTGAAACCGAAAGTACCCCGGCGAAGGCCGGGGCCCAGGAGGCGAAGCCTTCGTCGAAACTGGTCAATGGAGCGCCTGCTGGCGCTCCTGGACCCCGGCCTTCGCCGGGGA
>DASSOE010000054.1:0-6509 GCA_035700945.1 Sphingomicrobium sp.
CGCGCGCGCTCTGCGCCCACGACGCAAATTGCTGCGCCGGAAGCACGTGAGCCTTGAACTGCATGCCGGGGAAGCCGTCGCCGCTGAAATGGCCCGACAGCCCGTCATAGACGCCCGGCCGGTCCGCCTGCAGGTTGAGCCGGGTGGTCATCCGCGGCATGGTGTAGATCATGGTTCCCATCTGCGGGACCCAGAAGACATTCCACACGGTCGCCGAGGTCAGGCGGTAGTTGACCGGCGTTCCGGCGGGCACGACGAGCCGGTTGACGGTCGCGACCCCCTGCTCGGGATAGATGAACAGCCATTTCCAGTCGAGCGACACGACGTCGACCGTCAGCGGGGGCTTGTCGGATTCCAGCGGCTTGCTCGGTTCGAGATCGTGGCTGCCGATCCAGGCGATGCCGGCGAGCAGCATGACGGTGAGGATGGGAATGCCCCACACAACCAGCTCGATCGCGCCGGAATATTCCCAGTCGGGCCGGTAGGTGGCCTTGCTGTTCCCGCGGCGGAACCACCAGGCGAACGCCACCGTCGCGATCATCGTCGGGATGATGATGGCGAGCATGATCGCGGTCGAGTTGATCAGGATCTGCTTCTCGGCGGCGCCAACCGGACCGACCGGATCGAAAATCCCCCGATTGCAGGCCGACAGAACCAGGAAGAGCGCCGCGGGGAGACACAGCCGCATCGCCGCTTCCGGGCGGAAGCGGCTGGAAATGCCGTCGCCATGGCGCCGAAGTGAGTCCACTGGCCCCCGTTCGCTCTTCTGAACGGCTGTTCAATGTTCCGGGAAGCGGCAGAGTTCCATCAAAGGTCGCCGAACGTAAAAATTGAGGCGCCCGCTCCTGCCGGTCAGTCGAACAGGTCGCGATGGAGACGCGGCTGCGAGCGGAGATATTGGGGCGGCGCCTTGACCCTGGCGCCGAGGGCGGCCGCGGCGTGCCACGGCCAGCGCGGGTCGTAGAGGATCCCGCGGGCGAGCGCGACGAGGTCGGCATCGCCGGTGCCGACGATCGCTTCGGCCTGCTCGAAGCCGGTGATCAGGCCAACGGCGACGACGGGTATGTCGACGGCGCGCTTGATCTCTCGCGCGAGCGGCACCTGGTAGCTGGGGCCAACGGGAATTTGCTGGCGCGGATCGAGACCCCCGCTGGATACGTGGATCGCCGAGCAGCCGCGCTGTTGGAGCGCATGGGCAAAGGCGATCGTCTGCTCGACATCCCAGCCGCCCTGGACCCAGTCGGTGGCCGAGACGCGCATCGTCACCGGCCGGCCGGCGGGGAAGACCGCACGGACCGCGTCGAACACTTCGAGCGGAAATCGCATGCGGTTTTCGATGCTGCCGCCATAATCGTCGGTGCGGGTGTTGGAGAGCGGCGAGAGGAACTGGTGAAGGAGATAGCCGTGGGCGCCGTGAAGCTGGACCGCAGCGAGGTCGAGGCGCGCGGCGCGCCCCGCAGCGTCGGCGAATGCATCGCGGATTCGGGCCAGCCCGGCGCGATCGAGCTCAAGCGGCGCGTTCTCCCCCTCGACGAAGGGGGTCGGCGAAGGCGCGACGGTCTGCCAGCCGTTGGGCTCGCCCGGTGCAATCTGCGCGCCGCCGAACCACGGTTTTTCGGTGGATGCCTTGCGCCCGGCGTGGCCAAGCTGAATCGCGATCGGCATGTCCGACCAGCGCCGCACGCTCGCGAGCACGCGGGCCATCGCTTCCTCGTTCGCGTCGGACCACAGGCCCGTGTCGCCGTAGCTGATCCGGCCCTCGGGCGTGACCGCGGTCGCTTCGATCGTCAGCAGCGCCGCGCCGGACAAGGCAAGATGGCCGAGATGAATCACGTGCCAGTCGGTCATGCAGCCGTCCTCGGCCGAATATTGGCACATCGGCGCGATGACGATGCGGTTGACGAGCTTCAGGCCGCCGACTTCGAACGGAGTGAACAAGGCGGACATGGATTTCCCTATTTGGCGAGTGCGTCGGAAGACTGGCGGACAGTCTCCATGAGGAGCTCGTAGGAGCGGAGGCGCGCCTGGTGGTCGTAGACCTGGGCGGTGACGATCAGCTCGTCCGGATTCGTGCGGGCGACGAAATCGTCGAATTGGCGCCGAGCCGTTTCGCCATTGCCGATCGCCGACGCGGAAAGCACCGAGCGGAGGATCGCGCGCGCTTCGAGCGGCAGGTCGTCGGCATAGCCGGGCTTCGGCGGCGGGAGCTTGATCGCATTGCCGGTGCGCAGCGCGACGAACGCCTGCTGGACCGAGGTCGCGAGCAGCTCCGCCTCCTCGTCCGTGTCGGCGACGATCGCGTTGAAGCCGAGCATCACATAGGGTTCGCTGAGCTGGTCCGACGGCTCGAACCGGCGGCGGTAAACGTCGATCGCCTCCATCATCATCTGCGGCGCGAAATGCGAGGCGAAGGCGTAAGGCAGGCCGAGCATCGCCGCGAGCTGCGCGCCGAACAGGCTCGAGCCGAGGATCCAGAGCGGAATGTTCAGGCCCTCTCCGGGGATGGCGCGGACGCGGCCGCTTTCGCCTTTGAAATAGTTCATCAGCTCGACGACGTCGCTGGGAAACTGGTTGGCGTCCGAGGCGAGGTTGCGCCGCATCGCATGAGCCGCCGCCTGGTCGGTGCCGGGCGCTCGGCCGAGGCCGAGGTCGACGCGGCCGGGGAACAGGCTTTCGAGCGTCCCGAACTGCTCGGCGATGATCAGCGGCGCGTGGTTGGGGAGCATGATGCCGCCCGCGCCGATGCGGATGGTCGAGGTCTGCGAGCCCACGTAGGCGAGGGCGACCGCGGTCGCCGCGCTGGCGATGCCCGGCATCGAATGGTGCTCGGCCATCCAGAAGCGCTTGTAGCCAAGACCTTCGACGTGACGCGCGAGATCGGCCGAGTTGCGCAGCGACTGGCCCGCGTCGCTGCCTTCGGTGACCGGAGACAGGTCGAGGACGGAGAGCGGGATCATCGCGAGGAGGTGGTGACCCGCGAGACCATTTCAATGCGCGACGCGGCGGAGCGTCCCTAGTAGTAGGACTTTTGGCTCGAGAGCGGACATCAGCGACTTTCGCTTAGCTGCTGTCGGATGCCGACTGGAGCTTTAGCTGTCGACAACATTCACGAGATTGCCGGCTGGATCGCGGAAAAAGAAACGGCGAAGCCCCCAATGTTCCTTGGCTGGGCCGTACACCACTTCTGCCCCTGCGGCGCGAACGGCGGCCTCGGTGGCATCAAGATCGTCTACGCCGATTGAAATCACCGGCAATTCTGTCCCGGAACCCCCTTGGGAGGCGGTGTGCAGCTCAATCTTCTGACCAGAATCCGCGCTCAAAAACGCGATCCAACCCATGTCAAAGGTGAGATCAAGCTCGAACACCTCCACGTAAAACTTCGCCAGGCCGATCGGGTCCGGCGCGGTGAGATTGGCAACGATCCTGGTGACGGCCATCGCTAACGGGTTCCTGAGACAGAATGGAGCATTGTCAGCAAATCTCTTAATGTCCGCAATGGGGCGAAAGCTGCCACCAGCGCCAGCCGCTAAAGCCAGCCTTGCTCCCGATACCAACTGGCGGTTTCCTGCAAGCCTTGCGATGCCGCGATCTCGGGCCGCCACAGCTCCGGCGGGGCGGCGCGCTTGGGTTCGACGACCCAGTTGCGGTGGGAGAAATAGGCCGCGCGGTCGACGGTGAGCCTGGCCTTGTCGCGGCGTAAGATCTGGTCGGCGCGCGCGGCGAGGCGGAGCAGGATTCCGGGCGAGGAGACGATCGCGGGCCTGGTGCCGACCGCCTGCCCAAGCGCGCGCGCGAACTCGCGGTGGGTCCAGCCGCCGGGCTTGCCGTCGTCGGGCTCGATCAGGATGTTTGACGGCGCTTGCGGGCCGGCGAGCGCGAGCAGCAGGCGGGCGAGGTCGTCCGCGTGGAGCAGTGACACTCGGCCCCTCGGCGGCATCAGCATCAGCCCGAGCTTCGCCATGCGGAACAGCTCGAGCGTCTCTCTGTCGCCGGGACCGTAGACGGCGGGCGGGCGGACAATCGACCAATCGAGTCCCGAGCGGTGGACCAATTCCTCCGCGCGCGCCTTCGAAGCGCCGTAGAGCGACAGCTTCGGCTCGCGCGCGGCGAGCGAGGAGACGTGGACGAAGCGCCGGACGCCGCCCGCGGTCGCCGCGGCGAGCATCGCCAGCGTGCCCTCGACATTGCCTTTGTCGAACGCGGCGGCGTCGCGAGCGCCGATGACGCCGGCGACGTGGATGACGACGTCCGCATCGTCGACCAGCCGTTCGAGCGCGCCGCGGTCGTGGAGGTCGCCGGGAACCCAGCTTACCCGCTCGCGCGGCGGCTGCTCGCGGCGGGTCAGTGCGGCCACCTCGTGACCCGCGGCGAGCGCACAATCGAGCAGGTGCGAGCCGACGAAGCCGGTGGCGCCGGTCACCGCGAGCTTCACTTCGGCAGCCTCATAGGGGCGACCATGGTTCCTCTTCGGATGGGGACAATCCCCGTTCCGGGACAGTCCCCTCGTCGGCGCCAAGGCGCTCGATCACCGCGTCGAGCAAAGGCTCGAGACCCTCCTCGATCGGCGCGGAGATCGGGAAAACCCTGGCGTCCGATTGCTTTTCGAGCGCCTCGGCGACTTTCGCGCGCGCCTTGTCGTCGAGGAGGTCGGCCTTGGTCAGCGCGATCAGCTCGGGCTTGGCGGCGAGGCCGGCGCCATAGCCTTCGAGCTCGCCGCGGACCACGCGCCAATCCTCAACCGGGTCCTCGGCCGAGCCGTCGACGAGGTGGAGGAGCAGGCGGGTGCGCTCGACGTGGCCGAGAAAGCGGTCGCCGATCCCCGCCCCTTCCGCGGCGCCCTCGATCAGGCCGGGGATGTCGGCGAGCACGAACTCGCGGCCCTTGTGGCGGACGACCCCGAGCTGCGGGCGGAGCGTCGTGAACGGGTAATCGCCGACCTTGGCCGAAGCATTGGTGACCGAGTTGAGGAAGGTCGACTTGCCGGCGTTGGGAAGGCCGAGGAGCCCGACGTCGGCGAGCAGCTTGAGCCGCAGCCAGACCCACATCTCCTCGCCTTCCTCGCCGGTCTGGTGCTGGCGCGGGGCGCGGTTGGTCGACGTCTTGTAACTGGCATTGCCGCGGCCGCCCATGCCGCCCTCGAGGAAGGTCACGCGCTGCCCTTCGAGCGTGAGGTCGGCGAGCAGGGTGCGGTCCTCGTCGTCGGCGAGGATCTGGGTGCCGACGGGCACCTTGATGACGAGATCCTTGCCGCCGGCGCCGGTGCGGTTCGACCCGGCCCCGCCCTTGCCGCGCGGCGCGCGGAAATGCTGGGTGTAGCGGAAGTCGATCAAGGTATTGAGACCGGCCACCGCTTCGAACACGATGTCGCCGCCCTTGCCGCCGTCGCCGCCGTCGGGGCCGCCGAACTCGATAAACTTCTCGCGCCGGAAGCTCACCGCGCCAGGCCCGCCGGCGCCGGATCGGACGAAGATCTTGGCCTGGTCGAGGAAATGCATCGCGCCCGAGTTAGGCCAAGCGCTCGCGCAGGGGAAGGAAAGGCTTAAGCGGCGAGGAGGACGTCCTTGATGCTTTGCAGCGTGCCCGCCATCGCCACGCTGCCCGAGTCCGTCAGCGAAATGAAGAACCGGCGGGCGTCCAGCGGATCGCCGTGCCGATGTACGAGCCCGTTCTTCTCCAGCGTCGTGAGCCAGCGAAGCGCGGTGGTCGCCGGCGCATTTGCTGCCTTGCAAACCTGCCCGACGGTCATCCGTCGCTGCGCGATCTCGGCTGCGTAGAGCTCGAGCAATATGTCCCAGGCGGGATCGGAGAAAAGCTTGGAGGGAAGGAATCTCGAGCGCTGGCTGCGTGCGCGGATGATGCCCTTGGCAAGAGGCGCAGTGTCCTTCGATACCTCCGAAAGGGTGCCGGAATCATTGTCCGCGCGACTTATGGTCTTCGCAAGCTCGGCCGCCTGCGCCTGCTTCAGCAGAGACTCGCTGCTGGGGGAAAAGGCCGTGACGGCCCGCTGGGCATTCTGCATGGCGACGTTCTCTTCACAGTAAAACTGAGCAAACTGCTCCTGGCGTGCCAGGAGCAGAGATCCGGCATGCGTCCAGTATTCGCGAGTAAATGCTCGTAAATGGTCAATTTACCATCCGGATCGGATAAATTACGCGTCCGAAATTACCGCACCAGAAGCGGGAAAATTGTAGCAGTAACTGTTAAATCCAGAATGGATGTATTGAAACATCCGAAGTGGAGCGGTCGAAAACCTCGCCTTTAGGCCCTCACTTTAGTTTAGCCGAAATGGAAAACGAACTCACCGTTTTGGCGCTGGGCGCCCACCCGGACGACCTCGAGCTCGGTTGCGGCGCGACGCTTGCCAAGCTCGCCGGCGCCGGCGCGCACGTGCGCGCGGTCATCTTCAGCCAGGGGCGCGAAGGAGCCTCCCCGGGGTTCGACCGCGCGTCGGAAACGCGGGCCGCGCTCAATTCGCTCGGGATCGAGGACATCCACGTCCACAGCTTCCC
>DASSOE010000055.1:0-40173 GCA_035700945.1 Sphingomicrobium sp.
GATGAAAGCGATGACCGCGCAAACGAGCGCGACGAAGCCGATGATCAGCGAGACGAGGTTGAACATGGGCGGCTTTCTAGCATCATTCGGGGGCCTGCGGCAGCTTTGGCGCGCGCAGCATCGCGATCACGTAGAGGACGAGCGACGCCCAGATCGCGGAGAAAGCGACCGCGTGCGCGATCGTGAACCGCTCCCCGTAGAGCAGCACCGCGATCAGGAACTGAACCGTCGGGGCGAGGAACTGGAGCATGCCGAGCGTCGAATAGGCAAGGCGCCTCGCGGCGGCGGTGAAGAGCAGGAGCGGTGTCGTTGAGACGATACCGGCGAGGAGGAGCAGCCCGGTTTCGCGCGAAGTCGTGCCGAACACCGGCTGCGACGCGAGCGCGCTCCAGCCCAGCCAGGCAAGCGCGAGCGGCAGCAGGATCGCCGTTTCGATGGCGAGCCCGCTGAGCGCGTCGGCGGGGACGATCTTGCGAAGGAGGCCGTAGAGCGCGAAGCTGATGCACAGGGAAAGGCTGAGCCACAGCTGATCGAGCGCTCCCGCGGCGAGCACGCTGATGCCGGCCGCGGCGATGGCAACCGCCGTCCATTGCATGCGGCTGAGCTTCTCGCGCAGCACGAACCGGCCGAGCAGAACGTTGGCGAGCGGGTTGAGGTAATAGCCGAAGCTCGCCGCGAGGATGTGCCCGCCGGTGACTGCATAAACGTAGAGCAGCCAGTTGCCGCCGATCAGCAGGGCGGTGATAAGCAGGATCGCGAGCGTGCGAGGCTGCGACAGCGCTGCTTTGACCTTATCCCAGCTGCGCGTGACGATCACCAGCAGCGCCAGGAACGGCAATGACCAGAGCACCCGGTGGGCGACGATGTCGACCGCGGGCACGGCCGCGATCGCCTTGAAATAGATCGGGAGGACGCCCCACAGCCCGTAGGCCGCCAGCCCGAGCAGGAATCCGCCCCGCGAGCCGTGCGGCTGCGTTCGGGCCGCCGCAACTTTGGGGCTTTCGGGCGCGTTCATTTCGCGGGCGCGTAGCGGCGGTGAGCGTTCAGTGAAAGCTTATGTTCAACGCGGCATGAGTTGAAAGGCGGGCGGGGGCCTGCCACTGTCGGGGAGGGGTGAACATCTTGTCGCTGAACCGTCGCACTCGTCTGCAAATCGGCCGGGCAACGGCGCTGATCGCGCTCGCGCTGCTCGCCGGCTGCGCGACGAAGCCGAAGCTGCCACCTGGGGTGACGCCGTCGGTCGAAGTGGGGCCGCCGCTCAAATCCGAGGCGTGGAAGGCGGTCGCGACCGCCGCGGACGAGGACCGGCTCGCGCGGCTCGGCCTCGCGTGGCAGGAGGCGCTCGCGGACGCGAAGAAGAGCGATCCAGGCGATGTCGCAAGGGAGGACAAGCTGCTGCTGCCGCGCTCGGCACTGCCGATGCCCGCTCCGACGCCGGGCAGCTATAATTGCCGGATGATTGCACTCGGCAGGGTGACGGCGAAGGACAAGCCGTACGAGAGCTTCAAGCCCTTCTTCTGCTACGTCCAGGTCGAGGACGGGCAGCTGACCATCGTCAAGCAGACCGGCAGCCAGCGCCCCGCCGGGCGGCTGTGGGAAGATGACGACGCCACACGCATGATTTTCCTCGGCAGCCTCGCGCTCCGCGACGAGGAGGCGCCGCTCGCTTATGGGGACGACCCGCGGCGCAACATGGCCGGGGTGTTCGAGCGCATCGCGCCGTTCAAATGGCGGCTCGTGATCCCGTGGCCGCAAAGCGGTTCCAAGCTCAACATCTTCGAGCTCACGCCGGTCGACTTCGCCAACCAGCCGAAGTGAGCGAAGCAGGGCTGCTGGCCGATCCCGCCGAGGTGCGGGCGATCCTCATTGCCTCCGCGCGGGCCGGGCAGGCGATCAGCTATGGCCAAGTGCTGGAGCTGCTCGGCCACCCTTTCACGCGGCCCAAGATGCGCCAGCTGTGCAAGGTGCTGACGTTCATCGACGACGAGGCGGAGGAGCGGGGGGAGCCGGAGCTCGCCGTGCTTGTCGTGCGCCAGTCCGACGGCCTGCCGGGGCAGGGCTGGTGGGTCGGCGGCGCGAAGAAGCACGCCTACACCGGGCTGTGGGAGGGGCCTGAGGCGATGGAGCTGGTGAAGAAGGTCCAGCGGCAGGCGTTTGAGTTTTGGGCCGGACGCGAGCCGTAGCGCAAGAAAGCCCTCCCCCTTGTGGGGAGGGTTGGGTGGGGGCGCGTAATCTGCGTCAGCAGATGACGCCAACAAGGATTCTCTTGGCCCGCAGACGCGGGCCAGCCCCCCACCAACCTCCCCCACGAGGGGGGAGGCTGACTCCGCTTCACTCGCAATGACGAATTCGGGCTGTTAGGGCGCCCGCGTGAGCGACGCGCGCACCTTCACCGTCTCCGAAGACGACGACGGAATCCGGCTCGACCGCTGGTTCAAGCGGCACCTGCCCGAGGTGAGCTTCAACGTCGTCTCGCGCTGGGCGCGGACCGGGCAGCTGCGGCTCGCCGGCAAGCGCGCGGTTCCGGGCGACCGAATCGAAGCGGGACAGGAGATCCGTATTCCTCCGCTCGAAGCGGCACCGGCGCGGACGGCGCGGCCGCAAAAGCGCCGTGACGCGCTGACCGAGGACGAGGAGCAGTTCGTCCGCGACATGGTGATCCATGAGGATGCCAATGCCTTCGTGCTCAACAAGCCGCCCGGGCTTGCAACGCAGGGCGGGACCAAGACCACCCAGCACCTCGACCGGCTGCTCGACGGCCTCGCCGACGCGAGCGGCCGGCCCAAGCTCGTTCACCGGCTCGACAAGGACACGTCGGGTGCGCTGCTGGTCGCGCGGAGCGCGCGATCGGCGGGGCACTTCGCCAAATCCTTTTCCGGTCGAACGGCGCGCAAGGTCTATTGGGCGCTGGTGGTCGGCGTGCCCGACGCGGCCGAGGGCATGATCGACGCGCCGCTCGCCAAGCAGCCGGGGACGGGCGGGGAGAAGATGCACATCAGCGAGGAGCACGGCCTTCCCGCCAGGACGCGCTGGCGCCTCGTCGAGCGCGCCGGCAACCGCGCCGCCTGGCTCGAGTTGCAGCCACTGACCGGCCGCACGCACCAGCTGCGCGCGCACATGGCGGCGATCGGTCATCCGATTGTCGGCGATGCGAAATATGGCGGCGCGGAGGCCTTCCTGACGGGCGGGATCAGCCGCAAGCTCCACCTCCACGCGCGCCGCATCCGCATCGAAGCGCCCGACGGCGGCGCGATCGACGTCACCGCGGAGCTCCCGCCGCATATTTCCGAAAGCCTCGCGACGCTTGGCTTCGATCCGCTGGCTGGAGATTCGCTTCCGCTCGAGCACAAGGCGACTTCGTCGCCCGAGGCGAAGCAGCGCAAGGTCGCCGCCGCGGCCAAGGCGCGGCGGCGCGAACGCCGCGGTGAGCGCCGCGCGCGCGGAACCCAGCCCAAGGCGAAGCGGCGGTGAACCGACTCGCGATCTTCGACTGCGATGGGACCCTGGTCGACAGCGGCGCGACCATCCATCGCGCGCTGTGCGCCGCATTCGGGCAGCACGGGCTCTCGCCGCCCGCGCCGGAATCGTCGCGCAGGATCATCGGCCTCAGCCTGGTCGAAGCGATGGCGGCGCTCCTGCCGGGCGCGGAGGCGGCGCAGCATCTGGCGCTCGCGGAGGATTACAAGCGCGCGTTCTGGAGCCTGCGGGCGGCGGGCGAGGTCGAGGAGCCTTTGTTTGACGGCGTGCTCGACCTGCTCGATGCGCTCGAGCATGACGGCTGGCTGCTTGCGATCGCGACCGGCAAGTCGGACCGCGGGCTCAAACATTGCCTCGACAGCAACGGCATCCATGCGCGCTTCGTCTCGCTCCAGACCGGCGACCGCCACCCGTCCAAGCCGCACCCATCAATGGTCGGCCAGGCGATTGCCGACGCCGGCGCGGCTCCGGAAACGAGCATCGTCGTCGGGGACACCAGCTTCGACATGGCGATGGCGGTGAGTGCCGGCGCGCGCGGGATCGGCGTGGCCTGGGGCTATCACGATACCGAGGAACTGATTGCGGCCGGCGCATTCGCGGTCGCCGAGCGGCCAGCCGCTGTGTTCGACCTGATCCGGGAGCATGCCAATGGATGACGATCTCTACAGGAAGCGGCTGCTCCTCTACTCGCTGACCCGCTTCGGCGGGCTCGTTATCTTCTTCCTCGGGCTGGCGATCATCTACACTGACCTGCTGCGGCCTGGCGGCTGGCCGCAGCTCGGCGCGATCGTTGCGATCCTCGGGGCGATCGACGCGCTGTTCGCGCCGCGGCTGCTCAAGAAGTATTGGGACGAGCAGGACCGGTAGGGGCGGTGAAGCGCTTCTGGAAAGCGGTTTCGGTCGGATCCGAGGACGGCGGCTGGTCGATACGGCTTGATGACAGGCCGGTGCGGACTCCCGCCAGAGCGGCGCTGACGGTGCCGACGGAAGCGCTGGCGCAGGCGATTGCCGATGAATGGCGTTCGGTCGAGGACGAGATCGACCCACGCGCGATGCCGCTCACGGGGCTCGCCAATGCGGCGATCGACCGGGTCGCGCCTGAACGGCAGGCCTTCGCCGGCGGGCTCGCGCGCTACGCTGAGGCTGACCTTGCCTGCTACCGAAGCGATTGGCCGCCGGAACTGATCGAACGCCAAGGCCGTGCATGGGACTCGCTGCTGGCGTGGGCGCGGCGGCGCTACGACGTCGACTTCTCGACGACCTCGGGGCTGATGCACGTGCCGCAGCCGCAGGCGACGGTCGAACGGCTCGCGCACGCGGTCGCCGCGCTCGACCCGTTCCGCCTCGCCGGGCTTTCGCCCTTGGTGACGATCGGCGGATCGCTGATTGCCGGGCTCGCCGTGCTGGAAAAGGCGCTGACCGCCGATCAGGCGTGGACGGCCGTCTCCGTGGATGAACGCTGGCAGGTCGAGCAATGGGGCGCCGACGCGGAAGCGGAAGCGGCGCTGGAGAACAAAAGGCGCGATTTCATGGCCGCGGCGGGATTTGTGGAGTTGGTGGGCTGCTAGTTCCTCCCCGCGAGCGAAGCTCGTGGGGAGGGGAACCATGCGAAGCATGGTGGAGGGGCCTACCGCGCTTGGCCCCTCCACCATTGAGTCTTCGCTCAATGGTTCCCCTCCCCATCGGCTTCGCCGACAGGGAAGAAAAGGCTAGTGCTGCGGCCCGATCAGGTCGCGGACGAACTCGACCAGGTCGGTCTGCCGCACGCGCTTGGAACGCTCGGCGCTGACGATCGCCCGGACGCGGTCGAGGCACGCGTCCATGTCGCGGTTGACGAGCACATATTCATATTCGGCCCAATGGTCGATCTCGTCCGCGGCGCGGCGCATGCGATCGGCGATCACCTCGTCCGAATCCTGGCCGCGCGTGTGCAGCCGATGCTCGAGCTCGGCCATCGACGGCGGCAGCAGGAAGATGGTGACGAGGTGCTCGCCGAAGTCGGGCTCGAGCTGGCGCGCGCCCTGCCAGTCGATGTCGAACAGGATGTCGCGGCCCTTGCGAAGCGCCGCCTTCACCGGCGCCTTGGGCGTGCCGTAGCGACAGCCGAACACGTGCGCCCACTCGACGAACTCGTTGGCGGCGATCATCCGGTCGAACTCGCTGTCGTCCACGAAATGATAGTCGACGCCCTCGGCTTCGCCCGGACGCATCGGCCGGGTCGTCGCCGACACCGACATCGTCACCTCGCCGTCGGCTTCGAGCAGCATGCGCGAGATCGTCGATTTGCCGGCGCCGGAGGGCGAGGAAAGCACGATCAGGAGTCCGCGGCGCTGCCGAGTTGGCTGGTCCATGGCCGCTCTTGCTTCGGGTGAGGCGCCCTCGTCAAGCAAGGGGGCCGTCAAGCGACGGGATGGTGCAACGCACAAAATTACTCTTGAAATGGTGCGTCGCACCCTATATTGTGCAGTGCAACATATTCGGAGGAAAGATCAGTGGCAGACGAAACCCAGGTCGAAGCACAGGCCGCAGCACAGGCTCCGGCCAAGGTGGCGCAAACCGTCGCCGATACCGTTCAGGCGATCGCCAGCGAGAGCGAAAAGGTGGCCAAGCGCACCCGCGCTTCGACCGCTCGCAAGATGAAGCGCGAAGCCGCAGCCGACAAGGCCGCGAAGAAGACGGCAGCGCGCCGCACCGTTCGCAAGACCCGCAAGATTCGCAACGCCGCGCGCAAATCCGCCGCGGCTGCCCAGGAAAGGATTGAGACCGTGACCGACACCAATTTCTTCAACGGCTTCCAAGCCGTCCCGGCGTTCGCGCCGTTCCAGACGCTGTTTGCCGACGCGAACGAGCGTGGCCAGCAGCTCGCCAAGAAGGGCCAGAAGGTCGCCGAAGAGTTCGCCGACCTGACCCGCGCCAATGTCGAGGCGGTGGTCGAGGCGAGCCGCGTTGCCGCCGAGGGCGCCCGCTCGATCGGCCAGAACGTGGTCGCCTCGAGCCGCGACGGCGTCGAGCAGACGGCGGACGCGATCCGCTCGCTTGCCGAGGCCAAGTCGCCGACCGAATATCTGCAGCTGCAGAGCGAGTTCGCCCGTTCGTCGTTCGACCGCGCGATCGCCGAGACCTCGAAGCTGACCGAGTCGCTGGTGAAGCTCGCCGGCGAGGCGTTCCAGCCGCTTTCGAATCGCGCGACGGCCAATGCCGAGCGCTTCAACACGCTCGTTGCCTGACCCTCTCCCCTCCTAAGTCCAGGCAACGACTTGTGGCGGCCGCTCCCGGTTGGAGCGGCCGCCAATTTTTTACGCGCGTCACGCAAACTAGCGCCTTGCCGCCTTTCCGCGGCTTGCCATATTTTAGAGCCACATGATTCCAAAGCCGATCAGCATGGCCACCGGGCCCGAAGACGGCGACGGTCTCGACGACATCGAGACCGGCGTCGCGACACGCACGCGCCCCAAGACCAAGAAGCCATCCAACTACAAGGTGCTGATGCTGAACGACGATTACACGCCGATGGAGTTCGTCGTGCTCGTCCTCCAGCAATTCTTCTCGATGGGAATCGAGGACGCGACGCGGGTGATGCTGCAGGTGCACCAGCAGGGCGTAGCCGTGTGCGGCGTGTTCACTTACGAGGTGGCCGAGACGAAGGTCACCCAGGTGATCGACTTCGCGCGCGAGAACCAGCACCCGCTCCAGTGCACGCTGGAAAAGGCTTAGCTTCCTGAATTCCTCCCCGGAACGGGGAGGTGGCATCGCGAGGCGATGACGGAGGGGGCCCGCGGTCGGGCTCCTGCTTGCTGCGTGGGCCCCCTCCACCACTCGGCTGCGCCGAGCGGTTCCCCTCCCCGTTCCGGGGAGGATTGCAGCGCCGCCGCCACACGCTAAACCCCGCCGCAATGGACAGCATCTGGATCAAGGGCGGGGCGACGCTCAGCGGCGAAATCCCGATCAGCGGGGCGAAGAATGCGGCGTTGACGCTGATGCCCTGCGCTCTTCTCACCGACGAGAAGCTGACGCTCAGGAACCTGCCCCGGCTCGCCGACGTCGACACCTTCAGCCACCTCCTCAATCAGCTTGGCGTTTCCACGCATGTCGCCGGCGTGAAGAAGGGCGAGTTCGGCCGGCGCATGACGCTCCAGGCCGACGAGATCGTCTCGATGGTCGCGCCTTACGACATGGTCCGCAAGATGCGCGCCTCGGTGCTTGTGCTCGGGCCGATGCTGGCGCGGATGGGCGAAGCGACCGTGTCGCTGCCGGGCGGCTGCGCGATCGGCGACCGCCCGATCGACCTGCACCTCAAAGCGCTCGAGTTCATGGGCGCGGAGATCGAGCTCACTGCGGGCTATGTGAAGGCGAGCGCGCCGAAGGGGCGGCTGCCGGGCGGCGACTACAGTTTCCCCGTGGTGTCCGTTGGCGCGACCGAGAACGCGGTGATGGCCGCGGTGCTCGCCAAGGGCCGAACGCAATTGTTCAACGCCGCGCGCGAGCCGGAGATCGTCGACCTCTGCAACCTGCTCGTCGCGATGGGCGCCAGGATCAAGGGAATCGGTTCGGCGCACCTCGTGATCGACGGCGTCGATGCGCTGCACGGCGCCGATTATGAGGTGATGCCCGACCGCATCGAGGCGGGAAGCTATGCCTGTGCGGCCGGGATCACCGGCGGCTCGCTCGACCTCATCGGCGCGCGGCCGGAGGAGATGCAGGCGACGCTCAACGCGCTCGCGCAATGCGGGCTCGTGATCGAGTTCCACAACCGCGGGATCAAGGTGAGCGCCGACGGGGGCTTACGGCCGCTCGCGCTTTCGACGGCGCCGTTTCCGGGCTTCGCGACCGACATGCAGGCGCAGTTCATGGCGATGCTGTGCCTGGCGGGGGGCGACAGCTTCCTCGAGGAGACGATCTTCGAGAACCGCTACATGCACGTGCCGGAGCTGAGGCGCATGGGAGCCGACGTCGACATCCACGGTCGATCGGCAATCGTCCACGGAGTCGAATCGCTCACCGGCGCAAGCGTGATGGCGACCGACCTGCGCGCGTCGATGAGCCTCGTCCTCGCCGGCCTCGCAGCGCAAGGCGAGACCGAGGTGCTGCGCGTCTATCATCTCGACCGCGGCTATGAGCGGCTCGAGGAGAAGCTCTCGGCTGTGGGTGCGACGATCGAGCGCCGCAGCGGCGATTAAGCCGCTGCCGGCGGCTCGTCGAATGGCTGGCGCACCCGCACGATGCGGATGCGGCGCTCGTGCCCGTCGAGGTCGGGCCAGTCGATCGACTGGCCGGCGGTGAGGCCGTAGAGCGCGGCGCCCATTGGCGTCAGGATCGAAATCCGGCCTTCGGCGATATTCGCCATGGCCGGAAGCACCAGCTCGACGGTGCGGAGCTGATGGGTGCGCTCGTCGACGAACGCGATTTCCGAGCCGAGCGTCACCGCCGTCCCCGGGAGCGTTCCCGGCTCGTGCAGCTCCGCGCGCTCGATCTCGCCGAGCAGCATTGCGGCGACGACCGGCTGGCGGTGCTCCGCCTGCAGCGCAAGCGTCGCGACCATGTCGGACTCGGCCGCGAGCAGATGAATTGGCGGGCGCGCACAGCCCGCGCGGACGGTGGCCATTTGGTGAATTCCTTGTTCTTGAAGCGAGTTGAAGCCGTCCTTGCCCCCGTGCGCGCGGAATGCGCGCGCGGGGGCTAGGCTCGCGCGGGAATCTGTCCCGAATGGACAGTGAAGCGGCGGAAGGACTCGCTTGTCATGGATACAAGGTGGGGCCGCCAGGGCGGGAAGTCAAAGGCTCTTGGCGAAGCGGATGCTCGTCCGTTCGTAGCCCATGTGCCGATAGAAGGCGTGCGCGTCGGCGCGGCGGTCGTTGCTGGTCACTTCCATCAATTTGCAGCCGCGCCTCCGGCACCAATCCTCGGCCGCATCGACGAGCATCCGGCCGATGCCGTGGCCCTGCGCCTCCTTCGCGACGACGAGCGGCGAGATGCGCCCGATCGGGGCCTCGCGATGGATCATCACGCGCGCGCTGACGCCGCACATGCCGACCACCTGCCTGCCGAGGGTGGCGACGAGCGGGAGTTCTCCCGTCTTCTTCAACGCGGTCAGATTCTTCCGTACCGACTTCTCGTCGATCTCGTGACCGAGGAATCGGATCAGCTCGACGAGGCGCGGCGCGTCGGAGGGGCGGGCGTCGCGGAGGTCGGGCTTCGGCGGCGGCTTGGGCTTCGGCTGGCGGCGCTTCGGATTGGAGGCCTCCTCGTTCGCCGGCTCCACCGCGCGGCGCGAAGGCTTCTTCCCTGTGCGCTTGCGCTGCGGCGCCGCGTCATCGAGTGATGCGTCCCAGTCTCGCGCGCCGAGCTTGCGGAGATAGTCCTCGACTTCCTCCGGCTTCGCGATGGGCCCCTTCGAGTCCATGCCGAGCACGGGCTTGCCGGCCTTGTCCGTCAGGCCGACTTTGCCGAATCGCCGCTTGCTCGGGGTGCGCACGCGCGAGCGAACGAGCTTGAGCCCACGGTTGCGGGCGGCCTCGGCGAGCTCGTCGAGGTCGCGGTCGCTCACAGCTTGTCGAGCACGTGGAGGACCAGGCCGACCAGCCCGCCGACGATCGTCCCGTTGATGCGGATGTATTGGAGGTCGCGGCCGACCGCCGCTTCCAGGCGGGCGGTGACGGTGCGCGCGTCCCAGCTGCGGATCGTTTCCGACACCAGCTTGACGATCGACCCGCCATAGCTCGCGGCCATGCCGACGATTGCCCTGCGCGCGAACTGGTTGATCGCGGCGCGGATGCGCGCATCCTTCTCGAGCGTGCCGCCCATCGACTTCAGGACCTCGCCGAGCTTGCCGGCGAGTACCGCGTCGGGGTTGCGCGCGGCGCGGATGATGGCCTCGCGGCCCTTCTGCCAGATCGCGTCCAGCCACAGGCTGACCGACTGGTTGTCGAGCAGCTGGTCCTTGATGGCCTCGACCTTCGCGCGCGTTTCGGGCCGTGTCTGGAGGTCGTTGGCGAGCTGGGCGAGTGCTTCCTCGACCTTAATCCGCACCGGATGGGCAGGGTCGGTCGACATCTCGACCGTTAGCTTGCGAAGGCCGTCGATGATCGCATCGGCGAGCTTGGTATCGAGCGCGGCGAGCTTCAGCACCCAATTGGCTTTCTTGTGCACCATTTCGCGGATCAGCTGCTCGTTCGCTTCGAGCGCCCGAGCCATCCAGCGGATTGCCGCTTCGAGCATCGGCACGTGGCGGTCCTCGTTGATCGCCGAGGCGAGCGCGTGGCCGAGCAGGGGCGAGACATCGGTCTTGCGCAGGCGCGCGCTGACCGCGCCCTTGACGATCCCGCCAAGGCGCTCGTCGTCGAGGCTTTCGAAAATGTCGGCGATCAGCCGCGAGGCGCCGGCGCGGATTCGCGTCCCTTCGCCGGCCGGCGTTTGGAGGAAGCGGCCGGCGGCGCCGGCCACGTCGAGCCTCTGCATCCGCCGCGCGACCACCGCCGGGATCAGGAAATTCTCCTTGAGGAAGCTCGCGAGCGCCTCGCCGATGCGGTCCTTGTTGCGCGGGATGATGGCGGTGTGGGGAATCGGCAGGCCGAGCGGGTGCCGGAACAGCGCGGTCACCGCGAACCAGTCGGCAAGGCCGCCGACCATCGCCGCTTCGGCAAATGCTTTCACATAGGCGAGCGCCGGATATTGATGCTCCAGCGTGCGCGTCACCGCGAACACGGCAGCCATCACCACCAGGAGCCCGGTGGCGACGACCTTCATCCCCTGCGCGCCCGGTTGCGCGGGGTTGAAGCGGGACAGAGCGCCGTTGGTCATCGCTCTCATGCCGGCTCAATAGCTGAGCCGGCCGCCGGGTTCATCACTCGGCTGGAACGGGCCGTCCCGCCTCGTGTGCGTCGCTCCCGACGAAGCGGTGGAAGAGGCGTCCGATCCGCGATTCGATTGAAATGGCGATCGAGAAATAGGCCGGGACGAGGAGCAACGTCAGCAGCGTCGAGAAGAGCAGGCCGCCGATCACCGTCACGCCCATCGGCGCCCGCCAGCTGGCGTCCCCGGTGATCGACAAGGCGATCGGCAGCATGCCCGCGACCATCGCGACGGTCGTCATGACGATCGGCTGGGCGCGCTTGTGCCCGGCTTCGTAGATCGCCTCGTCCTTCTCCATGCCGTGGTTCATCATCTCGACCGCGAAATCGACCAGCAGGATGGAGTTCTTGGCGACGATCCCGAACAGCATCAGGATACCGATCAGCACCGGCAGTGACACCGGCTGGCCGGCGATGTGCAGCGCGATCGCCGCGCCCAGGGGCGCCAGCAGAAGCGAGCCCATGTTCACGAACGGCGACAGGAAGCGCCGGTAGAGCAACACCAGCACCGCGAAGACGAGCAGCACGCCGGACATCAACGCGATCGCGAAATAATAGATGAGCTCGCCCTGCCACTT
Organism: Sphingomicrobium sp.; assembly: GCA_035700945.1. Lineage (GTDB taxonomy): Bacteria > Pseudomonadota > Alphaproteobacteria > Sphingomonadales > Sphingomonadaceae > Sphingomicrobium. The sequence goes on from DASSOE010000055.1 coordinate 11,903, forward strand.
CTGCTGGCCGAGGTTCATCTTCTGCACGCCTTGCGGCAGGTGCTGAAGGGTCGGGAGTTGGTCGATTTTCGGCCACACGTCACCGCTGACGAGGCCCGGCGCCAGGTCGGCGCCAACCGCAGTGCGGCGAATTTGGTTGGTGCGCTGGATCGTCGTCGGCCCCGAACCAAAGCCAATTTCCGCGACGGCCTTCAACGGCACCGAGCCGCCGTTCGATGTTGGAACCGGCAGATTCTGGAGCACCGAGAGGTCGCGCCGGTCGTTCTCGGACAGCGACACGGTGATCGGGATCTGGCGGTCGGACAGCGAGAATTTGGCGCTGTTCTGCTCGATGTCGCCGAGCGTCGCGATGCGGATCGTCTGGCTCAGCGCCGCGGTTGTCACGCCGAGGTCGGCCGCCAGATCGAAGCGCGGCGTGATGGTGATTTCCGGCTGCGGCATGTCGCCGCCGACGCGCGGCGCGCGCAGTCCGGGGATGGTCGCCATTTCCTTGGCGATCTGATTGGCGACCGCGTTGAGCTTCACCGGATCGTCCCCGCCCAGGTAAAGCATGATGTCGCGCGAATCGCCGCCGGGGCCGCCGCCGTTCTGGCTCTGGAAGCTGACGCGCGCGTCGGGGATCGCGGAGAGCTCGGGCGCATGCTTCCGCTCGAACTCCGTGCTGGTCTTCTCGCGGTCCTTCTTGAGCACGATGTTGAGATGGCCGCTGCCGACGTTGATCCGTTCGTACACGTGCTCGACGTCGGGGTCCTTCTTGAGGACCGCCGCGACGCGGTCCTCGACCGCTTCGGTTTGCTCGAGCGTCGAGCCGGGGGGAAGTGTGACGTTGACCTGTGAGAAATCGAGGTTGAGCGGCGGCTGGAAGGTCATTGGCAGGGTCGCGAACATCACCCCGGTGAGGACGAGCGCCGCCACGCCCGCGCCGACCATGACCATGCGATGGTCGCGGAAGGTCGATTTGACGAAGCCGAAGAACCCCGGGTGCCCGGCGCGGTAGGCATGCGCCTTTTTGGTATCGAGGCTCCAGTTCAGGATGTTCAGATAGCCGTGCATCCACTTGAAATTGGCGTGCGGCTGCTCGCCGTGGGAGCGCAGGAAATAAGCCGCGACCAGCGGCGTGATCATGCGCGCGACGAGCAGGCTCATCAGCACGGCGATCACGACGGTGAAGCCGAACGCCTTGAAGAACTGGCCCGAGATGCCGGGCATCATCGCGACGGGCAGGAACACCGCGACGATCGACATGGTCGTGGCAAGCACCGCAAGGCCGATCTCGTCCGCCGCGTCGATTGCTGCCTGATAGGCCGATTTGCCCATGCGCATGTGGCGCACGATGTTTTCGATCTCGACGATGGCGTCATCGACCAGCACGCCGGCGACGAGGCTCATCGCCAGGAGCGACAGGCCGTTCAGCGTGATCCCCATCAGGTTCATGAAGAAGAAGGCTGGGATCGCCGACAGCGGGATGGCGAGCGCGGAGATCGCCGTCGCGCGGATGTCGCGGAGGAACAACAGGACCACGAGGACGGCGAGGATGGCGCCCTCGATCAGGCCTTCCATCGCCGACGTGTACTGCGCCTTGGTGTAGTCGACGGTGTTGAAGATCTCGGTGAAGTGGACCTTGGGGTTCTCCTTCTGGACCTTCTGAAGCTCCGCCCAGGCCGCGTCGTAGGTGCTGACTTCGGAAGCCCCCTTGGCGCGCTGGACCTCGAAGCTGACGACCTGCCGACCATCCTGCTTGGCGATCGTGCGCTGCTCCGAATAGCTGTCCTTGACCTGTCCGAGGTCGGCGAGCTTGACGAACCGGCCGCCCGGCAGCGCGATCTCGGTCTGCGAGAGATCGTAGGCATTCCTGGCATTGCCAAGCACGCGCACCGACTGTTCCGATCCCGCGATCTCGGCGCGGCCGCCGGCGCCGTTGAAATTGCTCTGGCGAAGCTGCTGGTTGACCTGCGCCGCTGTGATCCCCTGCGCCTGCAGCGCCGCGGGATTGAGAATGACCCGGATCGTTCGGTCGACACCGCCGGTGCGGTTCACCGCGGCGACGCCGGGCACCGAGAGAAGGCGCTTGGCGATGGTGTTGTCGATGTACCAGCTGAGCTCCTCGAGGCTCATGTCGGTGGTCTCGGCGCCGACATAGAGGATCGGGTCGCCGCTGATGTCGACGCGGGTGACCTGCGGCTCGAGGATTCCCTCGGGCAGGTTGCCACGGATCTGTGCGATGGCGTTGCGCACGTCGTTCACCGCGCGGTCGGTCGGGGTGCCGATTTGGAACTGGACGAAGGTGGTGCTGTTGCCTTCGCTCACCGAGCTGTTGATCTCGTCGACGCCGTTGACTCCGCGGATCGCCGACTCGACCCGCTGCGTGACCTGCGTCTCCATCTCGTTCGGGGCGGCGCCGGGCTGAGACACCGAGACGATCGCGGCCGGGAAATCGATGTCCGGGTTGTTGTTCACCTGCATGCCCGAGAAGGCGACGAGGCCGGCGAGCATCAGCCCGACGAACAGCACGATCGGCGGGACCGGGTTGCGAATGCACCAGGACGAAATGTTACGGAAATTCATGAACTTGACTGCTTTCCTGGAGCGCTACCGGGCCGTGGCCTCACGCTTCGGGTTCACCTTCTGGCCCGGGTTGAGGAACGGCCCTGCCGAAAGCACGACCGATTCGTTGCCGGAGAGGCCCTCGGCGATCGTGACGCCGCTGTCGCTGACGTTGCCGATCTTGATGTTGCGCCGCTCGACCTCGTTCTTGCCATTGATGATGTAGACGTAATTGCCCTGGTCGTCGCTCAGCACCGCGCTTTGCGGGAGCTGCGGCGCGGCGGTCTGGCCGGCGGTGATCTTCGCCTCGGCGAAGCCGCCGGGGCGGATCGAGCGATCATACGGAATCGCGATTCGGACTTCGCCGAGACGCGACTGCGGATCGATGACCGGCGCGACCTGCCACACCGAACCGGCGATGCTGTGGTCGGCGCCGACCGGAGTCACCTGCGCCGGCATCCCGACGCGGACGTAAGCGAGATCCTGCTGCGCGAGCTGCGCCCGCACTTCCATCGCGCCACCCTCGGCGAGGCGGAACAGCGCGCCCGAGCCGGGGCTGACGATCTGCCCGAGCTCGACGTTGCGCTCGAGCACCAGGCCGGACGTCGGCGCCGTCACATTGAGCTGGCCGATCTGCGCGCGCGTCGCCCCGAGCTGCGCCTGCGCCACGCGTACCTGGGCGTAGGCGGCATCGCGCGCGGCCTTCTTGGCGTCGATTTCGGCCTTCGACACGAAGCCGCGATCCTTGAGCGCGAGGGCGCGTTCGTAATTGTTCTGGGCGAGCGCGGCATCGGCCTTGGCGGCGTCGACCTGGGCGGCGAGCTGTGCCGCCTGCTGCGTCTGCACCGAGCGGTCGATGACGGCGAGCACCTGGCCCGAGCGAACCCAGCTGCCGGCGTCGACGAGCACACGGACGACTCGCCCGCCCTGGCCGGCGATTCCGACCGGCTGGTCGCGCCGTGCGCCGAGCGGGCCGCTGGCGGTGACCACGCGGCCGATGTTGCTGCGTCCTGGAACGACGACGGTGACCGTCGGGACCTGCCCCGCTGCAGCGCCGCCGGCGGCGCCGGGCTGGGCCTTGTCGCCGCTGCCCCCCGTGAGAAAGACGAGGCCGATGACGAGCAGTGCCAGCGCCGCGATCGCGCCGATGATGACCATCCGCCGCCGATTGCGCGAGCGGTCCACGACGACGAGCGTGTCCGAAGAGTGGATCGAAGTTTCCCGGTTCATTCTGTCCTGCCCAATTTGCCCCATGCGCGCGGTTCCGCACTCCCCATGCGGCAGCTGTATTATCTTAATAAGTCACCGCGCGCAACACACCGCGCACCCCCGCCCGTCGCCACTGCTTTTCGACCAAGCGTGGCACTTGTTTGGCGAACGCGCGTTGCCCAAAGTTACGTGAAGGTCGGTTGAACGGCACGCGATTGCAAGGGGAAAGCGGGATGGAGAACTACGGAATCATCGGCTGGATCATCATCGGCGGCATCGCCGGCGGGATTGCGAAGCTGCTCATGCCGGGGAAGGATCCGGGTGGATGCATCATCACCATCCTGCTTGGTATTGCCGGCGCGGTTCTTGCCGGCTGGCTCGGCCGCCTGATCGGCTGGTACGATTCGAATGATCAGGGCGCGGGGTTCGTCGCCGCGATCGTCGGTGCTTTCATCCTCCTGTTCATCTATCGCCTGATCGCCCGGCGCCGCGCGTAGCGTCTGGATCCCAGCGGCCGAACAGCCGTTCAGGAAACAGCCATGGCCGGCGCGCGAGCCTCGCGCGCGACATGAATTGCAAGGGAATGAGACAATGAAGAACGCGCTGATCGGCGCGCTGATGCTCGGCGCAGCCTCCTGGGCGACCCCGGCGGCGGCGCAGCAACAGGCGGCCATCACCCAGACGATTGCCGGAACCAGGCTCGACGTCACGGCCACCGGCGAGGTCACCCGCGTGCCGGACGTGGCGATCATTTCGGCCGGTGTCGTTAGCCGCGCGGCGACGGCCAATGCCGCGCTCCAGGATGCCGCCAACCGCATGGAGCGCGTCATTGCGGCGCTCAAGCGGGCCGGTGTCGCCGACCGCGACATCCAGACGAGCAGCATCAACCTCAATCCGGAATATCGCTATCCGGAGAACAAGTCGCCGCAGCTGGTCGGCTATACGGCGACGAACACGCTGACCATCAAGTTCCGCGACATTCGCAGCTCGGGCAAGATCCTCGACGCGCTCGTCGCCGAGGGCGCGAACCAGATCAACGGGCCCAATCTCACAATCGACAAGCCCGAAGCCGCGCTCGACGAAGCGCGCGCCAAGGCGGTCGCCAACGCTCGCGCGCGGGCCGACCTATACGCCCGCGCGCTCGGACTGCGCGTGGTGCGCGTGGTTTCGGTAAGCGAGAGCAGCGGCAGCTATCCGGTGCCCCCGCCGATGCCGATGTATGCCCGTGCGGAAGCCGCGCAAGCGGCGGATACCAAAATCGTGCCTGGCGAGCAGAAGCTGCAGGTCAACCTCGCGGTCACGTTCGAGTTGCAATAACCGTCATTGCGAGAGCGCGAGTGACGAAGCAATCCAAACCGATGGCTGGATTGCTTCGTCGCCCTCGAAGTCGAAAAGTACCTAGCGGATGCTGCCGCGCCGGATCAGGTTGACGATCGCGAGCAGGATGATCGCGCCGATCAGCGAATAGAGGAATGTTTCGATCGTGATCGCGTTGTTGAGGCTGCCGCCGAACAGCAGCCCGGCAATGACGGCGCCGACGATGCCGACGACGATGTTGAGAATGATGCCCTGTTGCGCATCGGTACGCATGATGAGGCTCGCGAGCCAGCCGCAGATACCGCCGACGATCAGCCAGATGATCCAACCCATAAGCTTTGCCTCCTGTTCTCGCGGCCGCTCGCATACGCGCGGCGGCCGTTCCGGCACCACAGACGCGTGATGCGCCAAGGTTGTTCCGGATTCAGAAGGACCTGTCCAGCTTTCGGGTCGGAAAAGCGCGCAAACGCCCGATGAATGCCCCGACGTAACGACGCTGGACGGCTCAGTAACGCTGCTGCTTCTCGTACTGATCGCGATACTGCTTGATGCGCGTGACGCGCAGGCCGGGCATGCCGCTGCGGTCGACCGCGCGCTGCCAGCTGGTGAATTCCTCGAGGCTCAAGGTGTAGCGCTTGCAGGCTTCATCGACGGTCAGCAGTCCGCCGGCGACGGCGGCGACGACCTCGGCCTTGCGGCGGACCACCCAGCGCGTGGTGCTGGGAGCCGGCAATGAGTCGAGCGTCAGCGGCTCGCCGAGCGGTCCGATAACCTGGGCCGGACGAATCTTCTGGTTCTCGAGCATGCTCCGTTACACCTGCTTAATCATTGTCACTGCGCTTCGGTTTAATCGGCGCGCTTAAAAACATTCTGAAGCGCGCTGGTTAATTCACTGGTCAGTCCGACTTACGTTCCCTTAACCCTGCAGCTTCTTCGGCGAACGTGCCGCCGAGCGTCTTCATCGCATCGCGCCACCCATCGCTACCGGACAGGTAGCAGGCGATCGCATCCTGCCTCGAGCGCTCGTCGATCTCGGCGCCCTGACCAAGCAGCGCGAGGAGGTCATCGAGGCTGAGCGGCGCTTCGCCATTCGGGCTGAAGTCCTTCTCGTGTCGCGCCAACCTTGAGCCCCTCGCTGCTTCTCTTTGCGGCCGGTCTAGTCGCGAGGAGTGAAATTCGGGTAAAGAGCGCGGCAAGAGACCTCCGATGCACATCGATTTTCAGCTTGGCCGCCCCGCCAGCGGCGCCCGGATCGTTGTCGCCATGTCGGGCGGCGTCGACAGCTCCGTCACGGCCGCGCTCGCCGCGCGCACGGGGGCGGAGGTGATCGGCGTCACCCTTCAGCTCTACGATCATGGCGAAGCGGTGCGGCGCACAGGCGCGTGCTGCGCCGGGCAGGATATCTACGACGCCAAGCAGGTCGCCGACCGGCTCGGCATCGCCCATTACGTGCTCGATTACGAAAGCCGCTTCCGGGAAGCGGTGATCGACCGGTTCGTCGACGAATATGCCCAGGGCCGCACGCCGGTACCGTGCGCGAGCTGCAACCAGGGCGTGAAGTTCGTCGACCTCGTCGGCTTCGCGCGCGAACTCGGCGCCGACTGCCTTGCAACGGGGCATTATGTGCAGCGCGTGCTGGGCGACGGGCGCGTCGAGCTGCACAAGGGCGCCGACCCGCGCCGCGACCAGAGTTATTTCCTTTACGGGACGACGCGCGACCAGCTCGATTTCGTGCGCTTCCCGCTGGGCGGGCTGCCGAAGGACGAGGTGCGCAGAATCGCCGGAGAGGTGGGGCTGGAGGTCGCGGCCAAGCCCGACAGCCAGGACATCTGCTTCGTGCCCGACGGCGATTATGCGGGGCTGGTCAAGCGGCTGCGGCCGGAGACCGAGGCAGCGGGGGACATCGTCGACCTGCACGGCCGGGTGCTCGGGCAGCACCGCGGCGTAGTCCATTTCACCGTCGGCCAGCGCCGCGGGATCGAGATCGGGGGGCAGAAGGAGCCGCTCTACGTCGTGCGGATCGAGCCCGAGCAGGCGCGGATCGTTGTCGGCCCGCGGCGCGCGCTCGCGGTCGGGGCGATGCGCGTTGCCGGCTGGAACTGGCTCGGCGAGGAGCAGCGCGAGGTCAGCGTCAAGGTCCGCTCGCTCGCCCCGGCGGTTCCCGCCGTCCGCGATGGGGGGTGGATGCGCTTCCGCCAGAGCGAATATGGTGTCGCGCCGGGGCAGGCGGCGGTGCTGTATGACGGCACGCGCCTGCTCGGCGGCGGCACGATCGTGGAAACTCGGGCGGCGGAGCTCGAGGCCGCTGTGGCTGCGTGATGCGGTTGGTCAATCGCGCGGCAGCGTCTAGGTTCGCGCGATGATTCGAACCCTCCTGACGGCGGCCGCCGCGATCGGCTTTGCGGTTGCCGCGCCCGCTTCGGCTGCACCGCCTGTCCCACCGACAACACCGGCTGGTCCCAATTTCCTGGCCCAAAACACAGCCGCAAAGGGCGTCGTCACAACTGCCAGCGGCCTGCAATACTTCGTGGTCATTTCCGGGCCGACGACCGGGCCGCACCCGTCTGCCGAGGACACGGTCAGCTTCGATTATGAAGTGAAGCTGCTGACCGGCGAAACCATCGACAGCAGTTATGAGCGAGGCGAACCGCTGACCGGCAAGGTCGGCGCGTTCGTGCCCGGCTTCACCGAAGCGCTCCAGCTGATGCGTCCAGGCGATGAGTGGATCGTCTGGGTCCCACCCCAGCTCGGTTATGGCGACAAGGAAAGCGGGCCGATCCCCGCCAATAGCGTGCTGCGTTTCAGGCTCGCGCTGCACAGCATAGCGCCCGCCGGCTGACCCGTGCCGGCGCCGCGCAGTGCCGGGATCCTGCTCTTCCGTGAGCGTCACGGCGAGACCGAGGTCCTGCTTATCAAGCCTGGTGGCCCGTTCTGGCGCAACAGGGACGCTGCCGCATGGATGATCCCGAAAGGTGCGATCGAAGCAGGCGAGACACCGGCCGAAGCGGCCCTTCGCGAGTTCGAGGAAGAGACCGGGACTCGGCTCGCTTCGGTGCCGTTCCCGCTCGCCACGGTGCGCCAGGCGGGCGGCAAACATGTCGAGGCGTTCGCGCTCGAGGGCGATCTCGATCCGGCGGCGGTCACGTCGAATGAATTCGAGATGGAATGGCCGCCGCGCAGCGGTCTTCGCGAGCGCTTTCCAGAAGTGGTCGAAGCGCGCTGGATGACACTGGCGGAGGCGCGCGCCATGATGCTCCCGAGCCAGCTCCCGTTGCTCGACGCGCTCGAAGTGAAGTTGAGGGGATGATGTGATGCTTGGCTTGCTTGCCGCTCTTGCCGCGCAGACTGCGGCGGTGCCGCCGAAGAGCTGGCCGACGCACGAGGCCGACGTGGTGCTGAAGGACTTCCGCTTCGCCGACGGCGAAAGCCTGCCGCAGCTGAAGATCCACTACACCACGCTGGGCGAGCCGCATCGCAATGCGGCGGGCGAGATCGACAATGCGGTGATGGTGCTCCACGGCACCGGCGGCGACGGGCACCAGTTCCTCCGCCCGCAATTCGCCGACGAGCTCTACGGTCCCGGACAGCCGCTCGACATCCGCGAATACTGGATCATCCTTCCGGACAATATCGGCCACGGGAAATCGTCCAAGCCGTCGGACGGGCTGCGGATGAAATTCCCGAAGTACGACTATGACGACATGGTCGAGGCGCAGTACCGGATGCTGACGGAGGGGCTAGGCGTTCGCCGCATGCGTCTCATCATGGGCACGTCGATGGGCTGCATGCACAGCTTCATGTGGGGCGAACAGCATCCCGATTTCGCAAAGGCGCTGATGCCGCTCGCGTGCATGCCGGTCGAGATCGCGGGCCTCAACCGCATGTGGCGCCAGCTCGTGATCGACGGGATCAAGAAGGACCCGGCGTATGGCGAGGGGAAATCAGCGGGCGAATATGATCTCGAACCCGTCGAGGGACTGAGGACAGCGGAGTCGATCCTGCAGATCGTCGGCGCAGCACCGCTCAACCTGCAAAAGCTCTACCCGACGCGCGGGGCGGCGACCGCGTACGTCCGAAAACGAATGGATACGGGCATGGCGGACCTCGACGCCAACGACATGATCTACCAGTTCGAATCGTCGCGGAACTACAATCCCTGGCCGCAGCTCGAGAAGATCAAGGCGCCGCTCACCTGGGTGAATTCGGCCGACGATTTCATCAACCCGCGCAACCTCGACCTGCCGCAGAAGGCGGTGAAGCGGATGGGAAAGAATGCGCGGTTCCGGCTAATCCCCGAGAGCAGCGAAACGCACGGCCACGGCACGCACACATGGGCCGCATTCTGGAAGAAGGACCTTATCGAGCTGTTGGCGCGCTCGGACTGACGTCGTAGGCGGAGACGTGGTTCATGGTGATGAGCCACTTGCCCTCGACCTTGCGGAACAGGCGCGTGTTGACGCCCTCCGTCACGCGCGGACCGCGCACCAGCCGGTACTGGCCGATCAGCATCGCGGCGTCGGGCCCGAGCAGGTCGATGTTCATATTGTAAAAGTGGAGCTTGCCGCGCCGTTCGGCCGAGCCGCCGTAATCGCGGACGTAATGGTCGAGCGTTCCCTGCCACCCCTGCTGGAACTTGCCGCCCGAGACGAACACCACGTCGGGGTTCTTGAACCCCGCCATGTAGCCGCGGAAGTCGCCGCGGTTCCACGCCGCCTCCATGCGGTGGATGGTGTCGAGAATCGCGGCTCTTTCCGCCTGCGGGCTGGCAACGGCGAGGGCGAAGAAGGCAAGCAGGCTCACAGCTGGAACTGCCCGACGATGACCGTGTGGCAGCGGCCGCCGAGCACCACGCGGTCGCCGTCCAGCCGGCAGTGGAGGAAACCTGTGCGCGCGCTTGCCTGGAGCGCCGTGAATTCGTTCCTGCCGAGACGCTCGGCCCAATAAGGCACCAGCGCGGCGTGCGCGGACCCGGTCACCGGGTCCTCGTCGATGCCGACGTAAGGAACGAACACGCGGCTGACCACGTCCTCGCGCGAGCCAGGCGCGGTCACGACCGCCATGCGATGGATTTTCGCGAGCGCAGCGAAGTCGGGGGAGACGGCGCGGACGGCGGCCTCGTCCGCGACCTCGACGATCGCGGCGTCGTTGCATCCTTCCGCAAGCCAGGCGGGGCTGTCGGGCAGCCCAAGCGCCGCGCACATTTCGGGTTCGTTCACTTCTGTCAGCTTCGCCGCCGGAAGGTCGAGCTCGAGCAACTCGTCGTGCTGGCGGACGGTCAGGACGCCCGACTTAGTCCTGAACCGCACCGGCTCGCTGTGGATCAGCACGTGGCCCGCGGCGAGCGTCGCATGGCCGCACAGTTCGACCTCCGCCGCCGGCGTGAACCAGCGCAGGTCGTAGTCGGCCTCTCCATCCGTGCTCGGCACCGTGAAAGCGGTTTCGCTGAGGTTATTCTCGGTCGCGATCGCCTGCATCAGCTCGTCCTCGAGCCAGCGCTCGAGCGGCATCACCGCGGCCGGGTTCTCGGTCAGCGGACGCTCGGCGAAGGCGTCGACCTGGAAGAACGGGATGCTGGTCAGGTTGCGCGCTCCGTAATCTCCTGCGGCAGCATGGTCTCGCGGTCCGTCTGGCCCTCAGGGTCGACGTGGATCAGGATCTCGGTGCCCGGGAAGCGCTTTTGCAGCTCCTCTTCGACCACGTCGAGGCGGTCGTGGGCGTGGCGGACGGTCCAGTCGGCCGGGACCCAGACGTGGAATTGCGCGAAATAATGGGTGCCGCTGCTCCGCGTGCGCAAGTCGTGCAGCCCGGCGAGCTCGGGATATTCCTTGGTCGCGGCCAGGAACCGCTCGCGAAGATCGTCGGGCCACTCGCGGTCCATCAGCTGGTCGAGCGCGTTGCTCGACGCGCTCCACGCTCCCCACAGCAGCCACAATGCAATGAGCAGGCCGAACAGCGCATCGGCGCCAACCAGGCCAGCATATTGGTCCATCGCGAGCGCGACGACGACAGAGCCGTTGAGCAGGAGGTCGGATGAATAATGGAGGCGGTCGGTGCCGATCGCGAGCGAGCCGGTGCGAGTGACGACGTGGCGTTGATAGGTAATCAGCGCCGCTGTCAGGACGATCGCGAGGATCGAGACGCCGATGCCGAGTTCCGCGTCCGAAGTCGCCGCGCCGCTCAGCAGCCGCTCGACGGCACGGAAGCCGATAAAGATTGCTGAAATGGTGATCAGGATCACCTGCACCAGCGACGCCAGCGCCTCGGCCTTTCCATGGCCGAACCGGTGATCCCAGTCCGCCGGCTGAGCGGCGACGCGGACGCCGAGCAGCACGACGAGGCTGGCGACCAGATCGAGGCCGCTGTCCGCGAGCGATCCAAGCATCGCCATCGACGAGGTTTCGAGCGCCGCGTAGGTTTTGAGGGCGATCAAAGTGACCGCCATGGCGATGCTCGCGAACGCTGCCCTGGTCGTGAGCTTCGCGCGCAGCTCGGGCGAAATTGCCGCGTCGCTCATGGGTAAAGCAGCCCTTCGGACCAGCCGCCGTCATTGCCGCGGGTGAACAGCCGCCGCTCGTGCAGCCGATGTTCGCGGTCCGTCCAGAACTCGATGCGGTCGGGAACCACGCGGTACCCGCCCCAGTGCAGCGGGCGCGGCACTTCGCCGCCGTCGAATCGCCGTTTCACCTCTTCGAAGCGGTTCTCGAACGTTCTGCGGCTGTCGAGCGGGCGCGACTGGTCCGATGCCCAGGCGCCGAGCTGCGAATCCCGGCCTCGCGTCGCGAAATAGGCGTCGGCATCGCCATCGGCTACACGCTCCACCGCGCCTTCGATGCGGACCTGCCGGCGCAGCGACTTCCAGTGGAAGAGCAGCGCCGCGCGCGCATTCTCGCGCAGCTGCCCGCCCTTCGCGCTCTGCTCGTTGGTGTAGAAGACGAAACCCTCCGGACCATGTTCCTTCAGCAGAACCATCCGCACGTGCGGTTGGCCGTCGGCGGCGGCGGTGGCGAGCGCCATCGCGTTGGGGTCGTTCGGCTCGCTGGCGCGCGCTTCAGCGAACCATTCGTCGAAGAGGGAGAAGGGGTCGGCCATCCGGGCGCGCTCTACCCGCGCGGCGGCGAAGGAGTCGAGGTTCAGCCAGGCATCACGGCGAAATAGAAGGTGTAGAAGACCACCCACGACGCTGCGAGCAGCAGCCGCCGCCGGCGGACGTCCATCCACCGGCTGAGCAGGTGAGAAACGCCGCCCACGAACAGCGCCACCGCGAGGAAGCGCGGAAGGCGGACCAGGGGCGCGAAAAGCAGCAGCCCGTAGTCCGGCCCTTTCGCTGCCTCGAGTGCGTAAAGCTTGAACGGCGTGCCGCTGAACGAGCCGGCGAGCATGGCGAGCGCGCCGTGATGGTAGTCTGAAGCGGCGTGGGCAATCAGCGCCGGATCGACCGCCGGAAGGCTCGCCATCGTCGCCGCCGCGGCGCTCGGATCGTGTCCTGCCCAGAAGAGGACCGCCGCTGCGCCCGCAACTGCGGCAAGGGCTGCGACGATCGCGGCGAGCAAGGCTGCCCTGGTGCCGCTCCTGACCGCGATCCAGCTGATCGGCACGTCGGCGACAAGGAAGAAGATCGCGCTCTCCGCGGCCGACCAGCCGGCGACGATCCACAGCGGCAGCGTCAGGTGCAGCGCGCGGATGAACAGCAGGAGCGCGGCGATGCACATCGCTCAGCGCGCGAAGAAATAGTTCACCAGATGGTAGAAGAGCGGGGCTGCGAAGGTGACCGAGTCCATCCGGTCGAGCGCGCCGCCGTGCCCCTCGATCATCGCGCCCCAGTCCTTGGCGCCGAGCGAGCGCTTGACGGCGGAAAGCACCAGCCCGCCGAAGAAGCCGGCAAGCACGATCGCCGCGGCCATTGCCGCTGCCGCAAGCGGCGAGAAGGGCGTGATCCACCACAGGCCAGTCCCGACGAGCACCGCGAGCAGTCCGCCGCCCACGAACCCCTCGACCGTCTTCGACGGGCTCACGTGCGGCGCGATCCTGGTCCGGCCGAACAGCTTGCCCACCGTGTACTGGAGCACGTCGGAGAGTTGAACGACGGTAATCAGGAACAAGAGCAGATAGATCGGCTTGTGCGGGCCGAGGTCGAGCAGCAGCAACGCCGGCGCGTGGCTGACGCAGAAGACGGCAAGCATCAGCCCCCATTGGATCTTGGCGGTGCGCGCGAGGAAATCGTCGGTCACGCCCCAGAGCACCGACAGCACCGGCAGCAGAAGGAAGGCGTAGACGGGGATCAGGATCGTCAGCATCGCCGGCCAGTCGATCCACAGCAGCCAGTACTGGAGCGGGATAAAGACGTAGAATGCGGCGGCGATCGCGGCATGGTCGCGCGGGTGCGTCGGCGTCAGCGACAGGAACTCGCGCAGGCAGTAGAAGGAGACGAGCGCGAACAGCACCAGCGTGAGGCCCTTGCCGACCACGAAGGCGAGGGCGAACACCAGCACCATCACCCACCACGCCTTGATCCGCGAATTGAGGTTGCGGACGGTTTCGTGGCCGCTGTCGGTCGTCACCCGCCGCGCGAGGATGAAGCCGGTCAGCGACGCGACGACGAGGAGCCCGAGCACCCCGGCGTAGAGCCACAGCATCATCGGCTCAATCGCGGGCAGGTCGATCATGCAAGGGCCTCCACCGCCGCGCGGGCGCGCTCGAGGAATTGCGGCCTGGTTTCGCCTTCGGCCAAAGCCATGGGCGCTCCGAAACGGGCGATGCAGCTGATTGGCACCGGGACCAGGCTGCCCTTTGGGAACGCGCGCCGGAGATTGTCGAGGAACACCGGCACCAGCTCCACCTCCGGAAACTCGTGCGCGAGATGATAGAGGCCGCCCTTGAAACTGTCGGGGAGCCGCTCGAGCCCCCGCGTTCCTTCCGGGAAGATGATGAGCGAGTCTCCGGCGCGCAGCGAATCCTGCAGCGGTACGAGCGGATTCGCCGAGCCGCCCTTGCGTTCGACCAGGACGGCGTTGAGCACCTTCAGCGCGATGTAGCGCTGAAGCCTGCCCTTGCCCCAATAATCGGCGGCGGCGACAGGGCGGACCCGGCGCCTGAGGTCAGGCGGCATCGCGGCCCACAGGATGATCGTGTCGAGATGGCTCGAATGGTTGGCGAAATAGATTCGCTGGCGCGCGCTCGGGCTGCATCCGAGCCACAGGCCCGTGCCGCCGACGAGGAAGCGCGTCAGGCCGATGATGATCGCTGCGATCATCGCGCGCCGCGGAGCCTCGCCGAGATGCGGAGGGTACGGCGGACGATAGTCAGCAAGGTGCCCACGCAGATCACCGCGAGCGCGAGCATCAGCCAGCGGCCCGGATCGATGCCGGTGATTCTTGCCACGAACGCGGCGAGCAGGCCGATGGTCAGCACGAACATCCGGTGCGGCTTCGCCTGGGGACCGACGAAGTCCTGCGGCTGGCCGAGCGTGCCTCCGAGCAGCCGGACGTAGGCGCAGATCGCGGCGAGTAGCGCCGCGGTGAGGCCGACCACCAGCCCGAGCGGCGGCCCGGCCGCATAGCCTGCGGCAATCAGCAGCAAGCTGTCTTCCAGCCGGTCGGGAAGCTCGTTGTAGATCGGTCCGTAGAGCGACTTCCGGCCGCCCTCGACCGCGACCATGCCGTCGAGCATGTTGCACAGCAGCCGAAGCTGCACCGCCGCCGCGCCGATCAGGAAATGCCACGGGGCGCCGAATCCGGTCACCAGCGCCGCAGCTCCCACGAGCGAAATGACGATGCCGAGCACCGACACGCCATCGGCACTGATGCCGCTCGCGAGCCCCGCGCGCGCAGCGGCCGCGGCCCACGCCGTGCTTCGCGATTTCAGCGGCCGCCGATCGGCCGTCGGTCCCTGCGATCGCATGTCGCCCCCCTGGCCATGTTCATGGCAGAGCAGTTTGCGCTTGAACAGCGGCGGAGATGGAACCCATCTGGTCAGCAAGGAACTGTTACGGCATGGGAAGACAATGGCACTCGACCTCTACCAACGCCTCGGTCTGAAGCGCGGCGCGAGCGAGGCGGAGATCAAGAAAGCCTATCGCAGCCTCGCCAAGCAGCTTCATCCCGACCGCAACAAGGACAAGCCTGACGCGGCGAAGCGCTTCTCCGAGGTCACGGCGGCGTACGATCTGCTCTCCGACAAAAACAAGCGCGCTCAGTACGATCGCGGCGAGATCGACGAGGAGGGCAACCCCAAGATGCCCTTCGGAGGCGGCTTCGGCGGCAGCGGCCATTCGGGGGGGGCGGGGCCGCGGCCGGGCGGCGGGCCGCAGGGTTTCGAGAACTTCAATTTCGGCGGCGCCGACGCGGCGGACCTCAGCGACTTATTCGAAGGGTTGTTCGGCGCGGCCGGCGCGGGGCGGGGAAGGGCCGGCGGCCCGTTCGGTGGCGGCGGTTTCCGGCAGCGCTCCGCGCCGCCGCAGAAAGGCGCGGACGTGGCCTACCGGCTCAAGGTGGCATTCGAGGACGCGGTCGCGCTGAAGCCGCAGCGGATCACGCTTGCTGACGGCAAGACGATCGACCTCAAGCTGCCGCAAGGCCTCGAGGACGGGACGAAGATCCGCCTCGCCGGCAAGGGCCAGGAAGGGCCGGCCGGCCGCGGTGACGCGATCGTCACGATCGAAATCGCATCCCACCGCTTCTTCCGCCGCGAGGGCACCAACATCCGCCTCGACCTTCCGGTGACGCTCAAGGAAGCAGTGCTCGGCGCCAAGGTGAAGGTGCCGACGCCGGAAGGGCCGGTGATGGTCACCATCCCGAAGGGCACCAGCTCGGGCAAGGTGCTGCGGCTGAAAGGCCGCGGCTTCACCGCAAAGGACGGCAAGCGCGGCGATCAGCTCGTCGCGGTCGAAATCCAGCTCCCCGCCAACGATCCCGAGCTGCAGCATTTCGCCGAAGCCTGGGACGGGGGCGCCAACCCGCGCGCGGGCCTTGGAGTCTAGGCCCCTCAGATCATGAGAGATCACTCCCCGCTATCGCCGGAGGAACGGCGCAAGCGTCTGGCGACGATGCGCGCGGCTTTCGGGACTGAGGTCGAAGAGAAGCTCAAGCCGCGGCTGACCGCGTGGGAGGTCGTCAAGCGCATCGCGATCGGAGTCTACAATGACGGCTTCATCCATGCCGGCAACCTTGCCTATCTGTCGATCGTCGCGCTTTTCCCCTTCTTCATCCTCGCGGCCGCCGTCGCTCACCTGCTCGGCCAGAGCCAGGACGCGATGCTGACCGTGACGAACATTCTCCACCGCCTGCCGCCGGGCGTTGCGGCCACGCTCCGCGAGCCCGTCGACGAAGTGCTCACCGTCCGCACCGGCACGTTGCTGTGGCTCGGAGGCATCGTCGGCCTGTGGACGGCGACGAGCTTCATCGAAACCATCCGCGACATTCTCCGCAGGGCCTACGGCATCAAATATTCCGCGCCCTTCTGGGAATATCGTGTGGGCTCGATCCTGTTGATCCTGGCGGCCGTGCTGCTTTTGATGATCGCGTTCGCGGCAAGCGCCGCTTTGACGATCGCGCATCATTTCATCATCGAATATTTCCCGCTCGCGCAGAACGTCGGGCACCGCCTCGGCCTCTACCGGCTCGTTCCCGCAGCCACCTTGTTCCTCACCTTCTACGGGCTTTTCTATGCGCTCACCCCGTCCCGCTACCGCAAGCTCGGATGCCTGAAATGGCCAGGCGCCCTGTTCATCACCGCCTGGTGGCTGGGAACCGTCGAGCTCCTGCCCCCGGCGCTCGACCTGCTCGGCGGCTACACCCGTACCTACGGCAGCCTCGCCGGCGTGATGATCGCGCTGATCTTCTTCTTCGTCGTCGGGCTCGGCGTTGTGATCGGAGCAGAGTTGAACGCGGCGCTGGCGGAAAGCGGCGCCACAGCGCTAAAGGGAGAAATCTATGCCGGGCCGTACAGCGACGAGCTCGAAGTCGAGGAACCGCAGCGCGGTGAGGACGTGGAACCGGTGCTGCAGAGAGAGGGGCCGCAACTTTGACTGGACTCATGCAGGGCAAGCGGGGGCTGATCATGGGGCTCGCGAACGACCGCTCGCTCGCCTGGGGCATTGCCCGGGCGCTCGCCGGCGAGGGCGCCGAGCTCGCCTTTTCCTACCAGGGCGAAGCGCTGGAGAAGCGGGTGCGGCCGCTTGCGGCAGAGCTCGGCTCCGACCTGCTGGTCGACTGCGACGTCAGCAGCATGGATGCGCTCGATATCACGTTCGAGCAGATCGCCAAGCGCTGGGACGGAATCGACTTCGTCGTCCACGCAATCGGCTATTCCGACAAGAATGAGCTTCGCGGCAAGTTCGTCGACACGTCGATCGACAACTTCCTGATGACCATGAACATCTCGGTCTACAGCTTCATCGCCGTCGCGCAGCGCGCGCGGAGGATGATGACCAGGGGCGGGGCGCTGCTGACTCTGACCTATTACGGCGCCGAGAAGGTCATTCCCCACTACAACGTCATGGGGGTCGCCAAGGCGGGCCTTGAGACGAGCGTCAAATATCTGGCGATGGACCTCGGCCCGGAAGGCATCAGGGTCAATGCGATCTCGGCAGGCCCGATCAAGACGCTTGCGGCAAGCGGCATCGGCGACTTCCGCTACATCATGAAGTGGAACGAATATAACTCGCCGATGCGCCGCAACGTCACCATCGAGGACGTCGGCGGGGCAGGGCTGTACCTGCTGAGCGATCTCGCTTCGGGCGTGACCGGCGAGGTCCACCACGTCGACGCCGGATACAATGTCGTCGGAATGAAGGCCGAGGACGCGCCGGATATATCGACGGTGTGATGGCCGAGGTCGCCCGCCACATCCGCGTCACCGGCCGCGTGCAGGGCGTCTTCTATCGCGCTTGGGCGCAAGGCCAGGCGCGCGAGCTCGGCGTCAGCGGCTGGATCCGCAACTGCCCGGACGGCTCGGTCGAAGCGCATCTCGGTGGCGAGGAGGATTGCGTCGACCGGATGATCCAGCGGATGCGCCAAGGCCCGTCGAACGCGCAGGTCGACGATGTCGAGGTCGAGGAGGCGACGCCGGAGAATCCCGGCCGTTTCGAACTCCGCCGCTAACCCGCGAAGGGATCGCGCACGAGGATCGTGTCGTCCCGTTCCGGTGATGTGCTGACCAGCGCGACCGGGCAGCGGATCAGCTCTTCGATGCGGCGAACGTACTTGATCGCACGCGCGGGCAGGTCGGCCCAGCTTCGCGCGCCCTCGGTCGAAGCTTCCCAGCCCTTGATCTCCTCGTAGACGGGCTTGACCCGCGCCTGGTCGGCGGCGTGAGAGGGCAGATAGTCGAGCTCCTGCCCGTCGAGACGATAGCCGGTGCAGACCTTCACCGTTTCGAGCGTGTCGAGCACGTCGAGCTTGGTGAGCGCGATCCCCGTGACTCCGCCGACCGCGACGGCCTGCCGCACGAGCACCGCGTCGAACCAGCCGCAGCGGCGCTTGCGGCCGGTGACGGTGCCGAACTCGCGGCCCCGCGTCCCGAGCGTCTGGCCGACCTCATTGTCCTGCTCGGTCGGAAAGGGGCCGGATCCGACGCGCGTCGTATAGGCCTTGGTGATGCCGAGCACGAAGCCGGCCGCCGACGGGCCGGTGCCGCTGCCGGCCGCGACCGTTCCGGCGACTGTATTCGAGGAGGTGACGAACGGATAGGTGCCGTGGTCGACGTCGAGCAGCACGCCTTGCGCGCCCTCGAACAGGATGCGCTTTCCCCCGCGCCGCGCGTTGTCGATTTCACGCCACACCGGACGGGCGAAGGGCAGGACGAATGTCGCGATCTCGGCGAGGTCGTTCTTGAGCCGGTCGCGGTCGACCGGCGGTTCGCCGAAGCCGGCCCGAAGCGCGTCATGGTGCGCGCACAGCCGATCGAGCAGCGGGTTGAGATCTCCGAGCTGCGCCAGATCGCATACGCGGATCGCGCGGCGTCCGACCTTGTCCTCGTAAGCCGGGCCGATGCCGCGCCGCGTGGTCCCTATCTTGCCCGCGCCGCTCGCATCCTCGCGCAATGCGTCGAGATCGCGGTGGATGGGCAGGATCAGCGGGCAATTGTCGGCGACCATCAGCAGGTCGGGCGTGACTTCGACGCCCTGGTCGCGGATGCGCTCGACCTCGCTCTTTAACGCCCACGGGTCGAGCACGACGCCGTTGCCGATCACCGACGGCGTGCCGGTGACGATCCCGCTCGGAAGCAGCGACAGCTTATAGGTCTTGCCCGCGACGACGAGCGTGTGCCCGGCATTGTGGCCGCCCTGGAAGCGCACCACCATGTCGGCGCGGCTCGCCAGCCAGTCGACGATCTTGCCCTTGCCTTCGTCGCCCCACTGGGCGCCGATGACCGTGACATTTCCCACGCCTGTCTCCCGAATTGCCGTGGGACAATCCCTGGACGGGACTCTCCCTGTTTGGCGGCCCGCGCGGCTCTAGGGTGTGGGGGCGCAGGCGTCTAGGCGGCAAAGCTTCGGGCGGGGAAACCTACAGCGCCAGCAGGATCAACGCCGTAACCCCGATCACCGAGGCGGCGGGAATCAGCAGGATCTGGGTGGCGGCGGCAGTGATCGGGACGGGACCGTTGTGGGTCAGGATGACTCGCGACCGCGCGCGCCTCGCGGGTTTCGCCTGCGCTCCGAGCGCCGCGGGCAGGCCCAACAGCATCAGCGCGAAGAAGGATGAGGTCATGACGGCAAGCGTCGACTGCCCGTCGCGCGTGAAAAACACGAGGAAAAGCGCGAACAACAATGCCCAGGCCGAAAGGAATGCGGTCCAGATCGACGAAGGGATGTCCCCGAAGACGCTCGTGTCCGGCATCGCCGGTGCGGCGGTCCTCTGGTCGTCGTCATGAAGCAGTTCGGGCGCGGGATGCATGGCAATCTCCATGTAAGCTCCCCCGAGCGGTATGTGGTGTTCGGTCTCCGACCAAGCAAATGAATACTATTGTTAGTTGCCAACAATTTATAGATTGATTGCAGCTGCAGCCCTCAGGCCGCTGCGGACGCGTTCCATCAGCCTTTCATCCGCATGCGGCGAGTAGACGGCGTAGATCGAATAGGAGAATCTCGGCTTCTTCTCGACCAGGCGGACGCGGCCGCTTTCGAGGTGCGGCCGGACAGCTTCCATGCGGAAGTAGCCCGCGCCTCCAACCGCGAGGATATATTCGAGCGCGAGTGGCCCATGGTTGACGGCAAGCGCCGGGGCCGGAGCATCGGGAAAAGCGGTGTGGTGGCTGGCCCTGAACTCGGGCCCCCAATCGATATAGATGAAATCCGCGGGTTCGGGATCGGCGCCGTGGGGATCAGTCGTGACTGCTACGAGCGATTCGTCCACCAGGAGTTCGGTGACGATCCCGGTCCGGTGCGGAGGCGCATAGACCGCCGCGACGTCGATCACGCCTTCCTGCACCTGATCGATCAGCCGGTCGGAAACATCGATCTGGACGCGGACGGCGAGATCTGAGCACTCGCTCGCCATCCAGATGAGCCAGTCTTTCAGCAACGGGTTCCACAAGCTGTGCTCCCCGCCTACCGTCACGACATTGTCGCGGCCGGCCGGCATCGCGACTTCGTGGCGGGCGCGCTCCCAGACCTGCACCAGCGTCGTCGCATAGCGAAGGAACTGGTCCCCGGCGGGGGTCAGCTTCGCCCCGGCCTTGTTGCGGATGAACAATATCCGGTCGAGCTGCTCCTCGAGCACGCGCACGCGCGCGCTCACCGCGGTCTGTGTGATGTTGAGGTTCGCTGCGGCGCGGACGAAGCTGCCCGTCTTCACGATTTCGAGGAAGGTACGGGCCGCCGTGATGTCCATTTGGTGCAAATCTTCTAATATGAATGCTGAAACATATTCGTCTGCCTCACCTGGAGCAACACAGGAGCCGGAAACGCGGGACGTCCGGCGCTTCGCGGCGGAAGGAGATCCGGACATGAAGCCGGGTCGAGGGATCGGCTATCCGAAGTGCTCCGGCCGCACTACAGCGGTGTGGAAGCCCAAATCCGCCTCTCCGGCGAGAACGACGTGCGGGTACCTCCAACCTCACGCTGGAGTTGAACCCCGGTGCTCTCGAGTGCTCGATCGAGGCACCGTCGAACGGTTAGAATCGAACCGCGCTGCTTCGTCGTTGAGCAGGCGGAACAGAATGCGCCGTCTGGGCGTATTGCTGTTCCGTTGCGCCTTGGCGCGTAATTTATGAACAACACAGGGGAAAGCAGATGAAGACGACCATGGCATTGGCGATTGCGCTCGGGCTCGGCAGCCTTGCGGCGTGCAACAGCAGCCCGCAGGAGCAGGCTGCCGACAATATCGAGGCGAATGCCGAAAATACCGCCGACATGATCGAGGCCAATGCGGCCAACGTCTCGGAGAACATGCAGGCGAACGCCGAGAACGCCGCCGATCAGGTGCGAAACGAGGGCGAGCAGAATGCCGACGCGGCGCGCAACAGTGCCGATGCCGACGGCAACAGCACCGATTAAAGGCAGACCCGCCCACTCGCACGCAGGTGGGTGGATCCAGGGGCGCTCCGTCGAGGAGCGCCCTTTTTCATGAATCCGAGCTGCGAAACGCCGCGTAGCTGCCGTAGCTGGCGACCGCGAACGGCACGAAATAGGTCAACACCAGCTTCCACCATATCGGCCAGTTGCCGGAGAGGATTTCCGGTCCCTGGTTGATCGCGTTGAGCACGGTGCCGATGATCAAGGCGACCCAGAGCGAACGCCGGACGGAGTCCCACGCGAACGTGCGGGCGAGCGCTTGGGTCGGCGATGCCATGTTCAGAAGCTCAGCGGCACGGCCTCGCGGACGCCGGGAAGCTCGCGCAACTGACCGGCGACGGCCGGCGTGATCGGGTCGTCCACGGCGACCAGCGCAACCGCCTCGCCGGCCTCCTTACGGCGGCCGAGGTTGAAGGTTGCGATATTGATCTTGTCCTCGCCGAGGCGCGTTCCGAGCGCGCCGATGAAGCCGGGCTGGTCATCGTTGACGATGTAGATCATTTGACCGGTCAGCTCCGCTTCCACGGGAATTCCGAAGATCTTGACGAGGCGCGGCGCACGGTTGCCGAACAGCGTCCCCTCGACGCGCTTCTCGCCAGCCTCGGTGCCGACGGTTACCGCCACGAGCGTGTGATAATCGCCTTCGCCTTCGTTCCGGATTTCGCGCACCGCGATTCCGCGGTCCTTCGCCAAATAGGGCGCGTTGACCATGTTGACCGTGTCCGACCAGGTGCGAATGACGCCCGCGAGGACAGCGCCCGTGATCGGCTTGATATTGAGCTCGGCGGCCGCACCCGCCACCTCGACGTCGATCGAGCGGATCTCGGTGCCGGCGATCTGGCCGATGAGCCGCCCCAGTTTCTCCGCAAGCGCCATGTAGGGCTTCAGCCGCGGCGCTTCCTCGGCGGACAGCGACGGGACGTTCACGGCATTGGTGATCCCGCCGAGCAGCAGGAAGTCGCTCATCTGCTCGGCGACCTGGATCGCGACATTGACCTGCGCCTCCGTGGTCGACGCCCCGAGGTGCGGCGTGCAGATCAGGCCGCGCGTTCCGAACAGCGAACAGTCTCTTGCGGGTTCGATGGCGAAGACATCGAGCGCGGCGCCGGCGATGTGGCCGCTTTCGAGCCCGTTCTTGAGCGCCGCCTCGTCGATCAGCCCGCCGCGCGCGCAATTGACGATGCGCACGCCTTCCCTGGTCCTGGCCAGCGCCTCGCGGTTGAGGATGCCGCGCGTCTGGTCGGTGAGGGGTGTGTGGAGCGTGATGAAGTCGGCGCGTGGCAACAGTTCGTCGAGCTCGACCTTCTCGACTCCGAGCTCCAGCGCGCGTTCGGGCGACAGAAAGGGATCGTAGGCGACGACCTTCATTTTGAGGCCGTGCGCCCGGTCGGCGACGATCGACCCGATATTGCCGCAGCCGATCAGGCCCAATGTCTTGCCGGCGAGCTCGACCCCCATGAAGCGGTTCTTTTCCCACTTGCCCGACTGGGTAGACTGGTCGGCCTGCGGGATCTCGCGGGCGAGCGCGAACAACATCGCGATCGCATGCTCGGCGGTGGTGATCGAATTGCCGAACGGCGTGTTCATGACGACGATTCCGCGCGCGGACGCGGCGGGCACGTCGATGGTGTCGACGCCGATCCCGGCGCGTCCGATCACCTTCAGGCGGGGAAGGCCGGCGTCCATCGCAGCGGCGTTGATCCTGGTCGAGCTGCGGACGGCCACGCCGTCGTAATCGCCGATGACGGCGTTCAGCTCGTCGGGCGTGAGGCCGGGTTTCTCGTCGACCGCGATGCCGCGCTCACGGAAGATGGCGGCAGCGCGCGGGTCCATCTTGTCGGCGATGAGGACTTTGATCTGATCCATTGTTACCTCGTTATTCCCGCGAAAGCGCGAACCTGGGGTTGTCGTTTCCTGACTGGGTCCCGCTGCCGCGGGCATGACGATCACGGGCGCGTCATCTTCCACGCCCAATCGAGCCACGGCCCGAGCGCTTCGATGTCGCTCGTCTCGACCGTCGCGCCGCACCAGATGCGCAGCCCCGGCGGCGCGTCGCGGTAGGCGGTGATGTCGTACGCCGCGCGTTCACGCTCGAGCAGCTGGCCGATGGCTTTCTGCCGCGCCCGGTTGGCGTCCGGGTCCGAACGGTTGGCGAACTGCAGGCACACCGAGGTGTTGGAGCGGATCGCCGGATCGGCGGCGAGATGCTCGATCCAGTCAGCCGATTGCACCCAGCGGTCGAGCGCGGCGGCGTTGGCGTCGGCGCGTCTTAGCAGCGCTTCGAGACCGCCCGCACGCTCCGCCCAGTCGAGGCAGAAGAGCCAATCCTCCACGGCGAGCATCGACGGCGTGTTGATCGTCTCGCCCTTGAAGATGCCCTCGATCAGCTTCCCGCCTTTCGTCAGGCGGAAGATCTTGGGGAGCGGACGCGGCGCGGGTTCGCTTTCGAGCCGCTCGACTGCGCGCGGGGAGAGCACGAGCATGCCGTGCGCCGCCTCACCGCCGAGCGCCTTCTGCCAGCTGAACGTGCCGACGTCGATTTTCCGCCAGTCGATGTCCTGCGCGAACGCCCCGGATGTTGCATCGCACAGCGAAAGGCCGGTGCGCTCCTCGGCGATCCAGTCGGCGTTCGGCACCCGCACCCCGCTCGTCGTCCCGTTCCAGGTGAAGACCAGGTCGCTCGCCGGATCGATGCCGGAAAGATCGGCGATGTCGCCGTAGTCGGCGGTGCGAATGTCAGCATCCAGCTTGAGCTGCTTCGCGACGTCGGTCACCCAACCTGCGCCGAAACTCTCCCACGCCAGCATCGTGACGGGGCGCGGGCCGAGCAGCGACCAGATCGCCATCTCCATCGCGCCGGTGTCGGACGCGGGGACGATGCCGAGCCGGTAATCGGCCGGAAGCTTGAGCAGCGCATGGGTGCGCTCGATCGCCTCGGCGAGCTTGGCCTTGCCGATCGAGCCGCGATGCGAGCGGCCGAGCGCCGACCTGTCGAGCTTCTCCGGTGCCCAGCCCGGCGGCTTGGCGCACGGACCCGACGAGAAATTGGGACGGTTTGGTCTGGTAAGGGGTTTCGCCGGGCGCACGTCGGCGCCGGCGGCAATGGCTTCAGTCAATGTCACTCTCCTCGCAGAGAGCTCGCGCCGCGTTGGGACGGCGTGGCCCGGGGGCGGGTGTAACGGCTGCACGAGCGATGGCAACTGGCGGCGCCGAAGATTTCACCTGCGAATCGTTCCGGCGTCTATGCTGCACTGCACAAGGGCTTGATTTTGGCTCGAATCCGGCGCCGAACCAGCAGAGTTGAACGGTTCACCGCAGTTACTCAGCGGCTCATCCCGGCCCGGCCGCATCTTGGTTGAATTCATTAACCATCCCGAAGCAGTGTCCACCTCGCCGATGCGCGGGGGCAACGCGTAACGGCTTGGGGCTGGGGAGCTCCTGCAATCGAAACAACGGCGCAGCGTGCCTCGGCGCGCGCGTCTGGAGCTTTTTGGAGCGGGTCCTGATGATGCATGCACTGTCCGGCACGACGGCATTGTTCCGCGACCGCGACTTCTTCATTCACGACGGCAGGAAGCTCCGCCGTTTCCGCATTTCCGCTTCTGTCCAGATTGTCCTCTTCATCCTCCTTCTCGGCCTGTTCGCCTGGGCGAGCTATGCCACGGCGCGCCTCGTCACCCGCCCGCATGCCGGCCTCACCGCCGCGACCGAGGCGCGGGCGCGCCTGATCGAGCAGCGCCAGGCGCTGATCGAGGCGGCGCTGACCGGCCAGCAGATCGATCCGCAGATGATCGCTGCCGCCGCCGCCGACGGCCGTCTCGCGAGGGATGGTGCGCTGGCGCGTGTCGAGCAGCACCAGCTCCAGCAGGCGGCGCTCGTCGCCCAGGCGCTCGACGTCCGCTACCAGGTCACCGCCGCGGAGCTGAAGCGCCTCGGCATCAAGCCGGCCGCGGCCGGTCAGCCGGCCGGCGTCGGCGGTCCGTTCGAGAGCATCGGCAACCCCACGTTCAAGGCGCTGTTCAAGAGCTGGAAGAAGCTCGACCAGCTTCAGGACGACGTCATTGCCGTCCCGTCCGAAAAGCCGATCAAGGCCAGCGTCACCTTTACCAGCGGCTACGGCGTGCGCTCCGATCCGTTCCGCTCCGGCGCCGCCATGCACCCGGGTATCGACCTCGCCGGGAAATATGGAACGCCGATTTACGCGACCGCCGACGGTACCGTGCTGCGCGCGGGTTGGAACAGCGGCGGCTACGGCAACCTCGTCGAGCTCGACCATGGCCGCGGCATCACGACCCGCTACGGCCACATGTCGGCGATTCTCGTCCGCGCTGGCGACCATGTCACCCGCGGCCAGGAGATTGGCCGCATGGGATCGACCGGGCGGTCGACGGGGAACCACCTGCACTATGAGGTGCGGATCGACGGGCGGCCGGTGAACCCGATCCCGTTCATGAAATCGACCGACTACGTCCTCGCGATGCAGAAGAAGGCCAACGCCGCCTCGATGGACGCGATCGGCGGACCCTCGGGCGGACAGCATTAAGCTTGGCGAGCGTTGCCGAGCTTCCTATCTCGGCATCGTGAGCGACATCAGCCTGACCGACAACGCCGCGAAGCGCGTCGCGTGGATCGCCGAGCGCCAGGCGAAACCCGCCATCCTGCGCCTCGCGGTCGACGGCGGCGGCTGCGCCGGCTTCACCTACAAGTTCGAGCTCGCCGAGGCGGCGGAGAGCGACGACACGGTCGCCGAGACCGGCGGCGTGAAGCTCGTCGTCGATCCGGTCAGCCTCGACCTCGTGCGCGGCTCGGCGGTCGATTTCGTCGAGGACCTCGGCGGCGCGTCGTTCAAGGTGCTCAACCCGAATGCGCAGTCGGGATGCGGGTGCGGGTCGAGCTTTTCGGTCTGACCCCTCGTCATCCCCGCGAAAGCGGGGACCCGCCTTGCTTCAAGTAAGAACGCAGGTCCCGGATCAAGTCCGGGATGACGATGATGATTGCTCCGGCTAATCGCTCAAACATGAAGATCGCCACCTACAATTTGATCGGCATCCGCGCGCGGTTGCCGCGCCTCATCGAATGGCTCGCGCGCGAGAAGCCCGACGTCGTCGCCTTGCAGGAGCTCAAGTGCGCCGACGAATCGCTGCCGATCGGTGACATCGAGGCGGCGGGCTACGGCGCCGTGTGGCACGGCCAGAAGGGCTTCAACGGAGTCGCCATTCTCGTCCGCGACGATGCGCCGGACCTCAGGCGCGTCGGCCTTCCCGGCGACCCCGACGACAGCCACAGCCGCTACATCGAGGCGGAAGCGAAAGGCGTCGTCGTCGGCTCGCTCTATCTGCCCAACGGCAACCCGGTCGGCACCGAGAAATTCGACTACAAGATCCGCTGGATGGAGCGGCTCCACGCCCACGCCGCCGGGCTGATGGCCGAAGAGCGGCCGGCGGTGCTGTGCGGCGACTGGAACGTGGTTCCCGAGGACCGCGACGTCTTTTCCGCGCGCGCCACCGCGAAGGACGCGGTGATGCAGCCGGAGGCGAGGGCCTGGTGGCGGCGCATCGTCCACCAGGGCTGGACCGACGCGCTGCGCGCGCTGCACCCGACGGACGAGAAGCTCTACACCTTCTGGGATTACACCGCCGGCTGCTGGCAGCGCGACATGGGGTTCAGGCTCGACCATCTGCTGTGCTCGCCCGAGGCGGCGGACCGGCTGGTCGCGGCCGATGTCGACCGCTGGGCGCGGGGGGAGGAGAAGGCGTCCGACCATGCGCCGACCTGGGTGGAGCTGAGCACTTGAGCATAAGGGAAGGTTTGCGAAGCAAGCGTGAGCTTATGGCGAAGAGAGCGCGAAAGCCGGCCAGGGTTCCCACGAAAGTAGTACTTTCGTGGGGTCCCCGGCGGGTCCGCATGGCGGAGCCCGTCCGACGTCACGCGATTCACTCGCGTGACGGCCCCGCACCCCGCTCACGCTGCGCGTGAGTCGACCCTCTCCCGCGAGGGGAGAGGGATGGTTGTTTCACGCGAAGGCGCGAAGGCGCGAAGAAGAAGTTGTTCGCGCGGAGGCGCGGAGGCGCGGAGGGGTGGGTGGCCTTTCCAACGGCGTGATTGGGCGGCAAGGTGGGGGCGCTCGGGGAAGGGGAATTGCGTTGCAGAACTTGTACAATGATCTGGAGGCGTTCCTCCGAGATGACCCGAGCCTCGTCGATGAGCACGGCAAGCTCAACAAGAACGTCCTGATCACCCGCGCAGCCAATCTCGACGAAGGTCTGCTTCCTCCTGTTCCTCGATCATGACGATAAGGGCGAGGCAGTTGTCGTCCAGCTCTTCATCGAGCCGAAAGGCAAGCACCTTGCCGCGGGCGAAGAGTGGAAGAATGACTTTCTGCAAGCGATCGAAAGACAGCATCAGTTGCCCGCGGCCTACGCGAAGACTCACAAACTTCGCGGCCTGCCATTCTTCGACGAGAGCAGCCTAGAGGCGGCGAGGCGCTTCCGTGAAGCCGACGCCTCATTTCGGCACCAGGGTAGGCGCCCCTGACGGACGGGGAGATCAGAGCGCTTTCTCAAATACTCTATACCGATGGTTCACCCGCGCCCCCGGCAGCTCGGCGATCGAGAGCATTCCCTTGTTGTCCTCGAGGATCCAGCCGAACTCGCCGGTGCCGATGCCGAACTTCCCGACGCAGTCGCGG
>DASSOE010000056.1:0-3537 GCA_035700945.1 Sphingomicrobium sp.
GGACCTGGTCGCCGACATGCTGCACGCTGCCGTCGAGGAGATATTGGACGCCAAGCTTCTTTCGATATCCGGACGGGTCGAGCCGCTTTTGGGCGAGCGCCTCCACCGCCTGCCGGCCAATCACGCGTAGGTTCGGGTTCCTGGAGATTGCTCCGCGGGTGTCGTCCCAGATCGCATCGACCAGGTTCGCATCCGCGGGGTTCAGGGCGCGAAACGGAAGCACCGCCAAGGTGGTCGGCCCCTCGGCCTTCGCCGGAGCGAGAAACCACCAGCCGAGCCCACCGGCGAGAAGCAGCAGCAACGCCGCGGCGGTCGCTATGAACGCGAGCGGCGAGCGTCCTTTCCGCTGATCGCGCCTAGGCGGGGCCACCGCCTGTGGCGACGTTTTTCGCTCGATCGCCTCGACAAGCTCACGGATCCGCGGATCGTCCGGCCGCCCGCGCCAGTTGCTGAGGTCTATGCCCTGCCGCTCGCCGAAGAACAGCGGCGGATCGCATGGCTTCACGAACGCCTGGATCAGCCGCCCGTCCTCGCGCGCAACGCGGGCTTCGGAGCGGACGTTCTCGCTTTCGACGCTCGCCGGAGACCAGCAGACGACGACCGCCCTGGCATCGCGCAGCGCTTGCTCGATCGTCGCTTCCCACGGCGCGGAAGGCGGGATGTCCTCGTCCCACCAGGTATCGAGACCGGCCTCGCGCAGAGCGGCGACGAGCTTGCGGACCTTCGCCGCATCCTCGCGCTTGTAGGACAGGAAGACGTCCGCCATGGCCGCAAGCCCCCTTGCGATGCGCGATTTTAGCGCATGCGCTAACAAGGCGCCATGCACCGCCTGTTCGTCGCCATCCGCCCGCCCGAGCCGGTCCGCGACCTGCTCATCGACGCGATGGACGACAGCGCCGATTTCCGCTGGCAGGACGATGGGCAGCTCCACCTGACCCTGCGCTTCATGGGCGAGGTCGAGCGGCCGCTCGCCAACGACCTCGCCGACGCGCTCGGCCGCATTCGAGCGCCCCGCTTCGATATGCGCGTCAGCGGCGTCGGGCGTTTCGAACAGCGCAACTCGGGCGCGCTATGGGCGGGCGTCGAGCCCAAGGCGCCGATCGTCGCGCTCGCCGCCAAGGTCGAGCGTGTCTGCCAGTCCGCCGGCCTCGATCCCGAGCGTCGAGCCTTCCACCCGCACATCACGCTCGCGCGCTGGAAGGGCCGCCGCACCCGCGAGGTGCAGGCGTTCCTCGAACGCGCCGCAGGACTCTCGTCGGACCCATTCTCCGTCCACGAGTTCATCCTCTTCGAGAGCCGCCTCTCCCGCCACGGCGCCCATTACGAAGAGGTGGCGACGTACTCGCTCGCATAACCGACACGCAAAGAGACCCGGCGGAGCTATCCGCCGAGCCTCAGTGCCAGGAGACCGGCCGGTCACCCTGCCGTTTAGCCGCCTCCCAGGGGTGAGACGGCTGTCTGGGTCGGTGGGGGGTTTGGCCGCCCCACCCCCCAGATGAGTCTTACAGTCCGCGTTCGCCGCGCTCGACCGGCGCCGGAGGCGGCGGCGGGGGAGGCGGAGGCGGCGGCGGAGCAGCCTCGACCGGCGGCGGCGGGGGCGGAGGCGGCGGCGGCGGAGGCGGCGGAGCCGCATGACCGCCGAGCGGCACGACGAACTTGAAGTTGCCGCTGTGGCTCGTCACGTCGCCGTTGAACTCGCCCTCGTAACCGATCCGCACATCGACCGGGCCGAGCTTCCCGCCGACGCTCAGGCCGGCAAGGAAGGTGCCCCGCTTCTGCGAAGCCGAGAGAACGTCGAAGTTGTTCTCCGGATCCGGCGTGAAGTAGGTGTTCACCCGCGAATGGTCGCTGCCGAACCGGTAGCGGTAGCCGAGGTTCACTTCCGGAACCACGCCGCCCATCGCCGTCGCCCACTTGACGCCGCCGGTGAGGAAGCTGTGGTTCGACGTACCGTTGACGGTCAGGTCCGCGCCGTTGCCGTTGTTCTCGTGGAACGAGCGCAGCTTGGCGTTGACATAATCGTAGTTGAGGTACGGCGTGATGACCGAGTTCGCGCTCATCGAGAACCTGGCGCCGCCATGCAGGCCGAGGCTCCACATCCTGACATCCGGGCTGCCGGTCGGGGTCGCCGCGAAGGTCGCCCCCGGAGCCAGGCCGGCGAAGGCGATG
This sequence comes from Sphingomicrobium sp., assembly GCA_035700945.1. Lineage (GTDB taxonomy): Bacteria > Pseudomonadota > Alphaproteobacteria > Sphingomonadales > Sphingomonadaceae > Sphingomicrobium. The sequence goes on from DASSOE010000056.1 coordinate 2,170, forward strand.
TGGCGGGTCGAGTCACCGTTCAGCGAGCTGTAGTTCGCCAGCCCCTTCACATAGAAGGCGCCCGGATCGTAGGCGGCGTAAGCGCCCGCGGTCCAGCCGGTGCCCTTCGCACGATCGCCGAAGTCATTGTCGCGGAAGTGGTTCGACAAATAGCCGCCGTCGACACCGACGATCAGCGCGTTGCCCGCACTGAAGTCGACACCGAGGAGACCCGTGAACCGCTTCGACCGGGAGTCGCCCGCGACCGAGTCGCCGTCAGCCTTGCGCGACTGGTAGTCGAGCTGGCCCCAGATGTGGACCGGCGCCGACGACCGGCACTCGAGGATGCTTCCGGCAAGCGCCGGGATCTCGCAGTTGGTCGCGTGATCGACGAGATCGTTGGTGTGAACGCCCAGGCTCGGGAACGAGTTCAGGTAGTTCGCGTAGAGCGAGCCCGACAGCTGCCTGAGAGCGAGGTCGAGGTTGCCCAGGTCGTTGAACCGGAACAGGTCGCCGAACATCAGGTTCGCACCGCCCGTCAGGGTCGGGTCGTAGTAGCTCTCGAGCCCGATCGTGACCGCGCTGCCGTTGACGCTGAGGCCGGTGATCGAGGTGAACGGGATCCGGTTCAGGGTCAGGCTGACGTCACCGTTGGCGGTGTCGTAGCTGCAGCCCAGCGTCAGGAACAGCGAACCCGCATAGTCGCCACCGATGGTGCACTGGTCGAACTCGCCGTTGAGCACCGTCGCGTCGATGATGTTATCCCACTCGTAGCTGTTCGCGAACAGCCCGCCTGCGGGATGGAAGTCGACCGCCAGCGTCCCCGCGAGGTTCGCCGTGTTGGCGAAGATCTGCGGATAGGTGCCGACGTCCTGCACCCCGCCCGTCGCCGGCTCGAGGTTGTAGGTCAGCGTTCCGTCGGCATCGACGTTGAGCGTATCGACGAACACGTAGGCCGGGCCGTCGTACATCGTCGTGTCGCCGGAGACCCGCGGGTCCATCAGCTCCAAATTGCCGCCGCCCGTGATGTTGAGCGTCCCGATGCCGGCAAGGCCGGTGTCGAGCATCGACGACGTGACGCCGCCGGCGGGCATGAAGGAGGAGTTGATGATGCCGTCGAAGTGGGTCTCGTCGGTGATCGCGTTGATCGTGTCACCGGCCGCGCCCATCTCGATATTGCCGTAGATGTTGCCGCTGATGAGGTTGATCACGTTGCCGCCGGCGGTCGCGGAGAGGTCGATCGCCTCGCCGCGATGCCAGGTCGCTCCGCCATCGCCGCTCTCGCGGACGATGATGTCGCCGGCGTTGTTCACGGTGTAGGTCGCGCCGCCGACGGCACGGATGCCGTAGGCCGTCGCATCGCCACCGTTGAAGGTGATCGCATCGACG
>DASSOE010000057.1:0-2907 GCA_035700945.1 Sphingomicrobium sp.
GACGATGACGCGCTCGGTGCCGTTGATGATGAAGGTGCCGTTCATCGTCATGAGCGGCATGTCGCCCATGTAGACGTCCTGCTCCTTGATATCGATGACCGACTTGGCCTCGGTCTCGGGATCGATCTCGAAGGTCGTCAGGCGCAGCGTGACGCGCATCGGCGCGGCGTAGGTGAGCCCGCGCTGGCGGCACTCGTCGGTGTCGTACTTGGGCGGCTCGAGCTCGTAATGGTCGAAGTCGAGATGGGCCGTTCCGGCAAAGTCGACGATCGGAAACACCGAGCGGAGCGTCTTCTCGAGACCGGACACGTAGCCCGTCTTCGGGTCCGAACGGAGGAACTGCTCGTAGCTCTCGCGTTGAACCTCGATGAGGTTCGGCATTTCCGAGATCTCGTGGATGTTGCCGAAGATCTTGCGGATTCGCCGCTGCTTCGTCTTGAGCCCGCTGGAGGTCTTACGGGGGGCGTCGATCGCTTTGGTGGCCATGTGCTTCCCTGCGCTGCGCGGACACGCAGGTCATCCCGCGCTCCGCCTGGTTTGCCGGCTCGCCGCCGGCCTATGTGTGGAGCGCTGTCCCGCGACCCTCTCCAATGCGTTCGGTCCGTGCGCCAACCCGGACCCTGTCCCGGAGAGGACGGGAAAAGCTCCGGGCGCACGTCACCGTGCGGCGGAGCCGTCTATTTCTTGGATGCAACCCATATAATCCTATTTCAGCGCGTGTGAAGGGGGTTGCGGCTGGTTTTTGACTTCGCATCCGGCGCGGCACAGGATTGTCCGGAACGGATTGACTTCGAGCCGGAAGCGACGCGGTTCGTGTCGCTCGCGCCCTCCCCCTGCGTTACAGGATTGCGGTGCGTCATCAGCGTGCCGAAGTCCCGCTAAAGCTCACCGGGCTCGCCGCCGCCCGCCAATTATTCTCGGGCTGCTTTGCCGAGCAAGGTCCCGATCGGGAATGCCTGTGGGTCGCGCATCTCGACGAGGAAGCGCGCTGCCTTCACCTCTCACGGCACCTCGGCGGCGCAGGCGGCCTCGCTTTCCCTCTCCGGGAGATCGTCGTCGATGCGGCACGGCACGGAAGCGCCGCCATCCTGCTCGCCCACAACCATCCGAGCGGCGATCCGCGCCCGAGCCAATCTGACCTCAGTGCGACCCGGCGGCTTGCGGCAGCTGCCGGCGCCCTCGACTGCCGGGTGCTCGATCATCTGGTCTTTGCCGGCGCCGAATGCACAAGCCTGAGGCGGCTCGGGTACCTCTAGCGCTTGCAAGGCTTGATCGCCCCTGGCTCGGGCCGCGGCCCCGACGCACGGAATGCCGCAAAATACGCTTCTCCCCCGGTCAGCATGCTCGACCTGACGAGCGACAAGCCGAGCGCCGCGAACTCGCACCTGAGCATGTCGGGTGGCATGCCATGCCGCTTCACCGGCCGGTCGGCCTCGACCACGACCACGAGACCGTCGGGCTTCAGCCCTTCGCGCATGTGCCACAGGAAAGCGTAGGGCGACGCCACCTCATGATACATGTGGACAAGAAAGATTCGGTCGAACGTCTTCGCCGGCAGCAGCGGATTGTCCGGCGTGCCGAGCCTCACCGCGACATTGTCGAGCCGCTCGCGCTGGACCCGGTCAGTGAGCTCGGCGGTCACCTCGGCCATGATATCCTCGGCGAGCACCCGGCCTTTCGGGCCGACGATCCGCGCCAGGCGCACGGTGTAATAGCCCTGTCCCGCGCCGACGTCGGCAACCCACATGCCGGACCGCACCCCGGCGAGCTGGATGACCTGCTGCGCCTCGCCCAGGCGGTCGCGCGCGTCCTCGGTGGAGAAGGTGTCGCCGACGATCGGCGCGACGTCGCGGTGCGCGGCCGGGAAACGCTGCTGCTGCTGCTGCTGCTGCGTGCCGCACGTCGCGAGCAGCAGAGCCGCCAGCGCGGCGGCAATCCTATTCGACATCCTCGACTTCGACCGTTTCACCGGTCACCCGCTGCGACAAAGCCGCGGCCATGAAACGATCGAGGTCGCCGTCGAGGACGTCGCCGGGCGCGCTCGACGTGACCCCGGTGCGCAGGTCCTTGACGAGCTGGTAGGGCTGGAGGACGTAGGATCGGATCTGGTGACCCCAGCCGATGTCGGTCTTCGCGGCATTGGCCGCGCTCGCCTCGGCTTCCCGCTTCTGCAGCTCCGCCTCGTACAGCCGCGCCTTCAATTGCTTCATCGCCGAGGCGCGGTTCTTGTGCTGCGAGCGCTCGTTCTGGCAGGCGACGACGATGCCGGTCGGAACATGGGTGATCCTGACGGCGCTGTCGGTCGTGTTGACGTGCTGCCCGCCCGCTCCGGACGATCGGTAGGTGTCGATCCTGAGATCCTTCTCCTCGACCTGGATGTCGATGTCCTCGTCGACCTCGGGGTACACCCACACGCTCGAGAAGCTGGTGTGGCGCCGGGCGTTCGCATCGTACGGGCTGATGCGCACGAGCCGATGGACTCCACTCTCGGTCTTGAGATTGCCGTAGGCATTCTCGCCCTTGACCAGGATCGTCGCCGATTTGATTCCCGCCTGCTCACCGGAATGGTGATCGATCATCTCGACCTTGAACCCATGACGTTCGCCCCAGCGCGTGTACATGCGCAGCAGCATCTCCGCCCAGTCCTGGCTCTCGGTGCCGCCCGCACCGGCGTTGACTTCGACATAGGCGCTGTTGGCGTCGGCTTCTCCGGCTAGAAGCGCGGCGACCTTGTCGCGCTCGGCGCGCGTCGCGAGGTCGGCGAGGCTCTTCACCGCGTCGTCCACAAGGGCGTCGTCGCCCTCGCTTTCGGCAAGCTCCATCAGCTCGACCGTGTCGCTCAGCTCCCGCTCGATCGCCTTCGTCGCGCCGATCGCCTCGTCGAGCCGCCGCCGCTCGCGCATCACC
>DASSOE010000058.1:0-10478 GCA_035700945.1 Sphingomicrobium sp.
TACGGCGACGGGCGCAATGTGCGCGACTGGCTCTACGTCGGCGATCATGCGGCGGCGCTCGAGCTGGTCCTGAACAGGGGCCGCATCGGTGAAAGCTACTCGATCGGCGGGCGCTCGGAACGCGACAATCTGACGGTCGTACAGAGCATCTGCGATCTCCTCGATTCGAGGGCGCCACTTGCCGGCGGCCGAAGCCGGCGCGAGCTGATCCGCTTCGTTCCCGACCGCCCGGGGCACGATCGGCGCTACGCGATCGACCCGGGCAAGATCGAGGGCGAGCTCGGCTGGCGGGCAAGCGAGAGCTTCGAAAGCGGCCTCGATCGGACCGTGGAATGGTTCCTCGCCAACGAATGGTGGTGGCGCCCCATCCGCGAACGCAAATATGCGGGGGAACGCCTGGGCACGGCTTCGTGAAGGTGCTCGTAACGGGCGCCCACGGGCAACTCGCTCGCAGCCTTGCCGAACGCGCAGCATCGCGCAGCGACGTGCAAATCGTCGCGATCGGCCGGCCCAGGCTGGACCTGGCCCAGGAAGGAAGTGCAGCTCGCGCGATCGAAGCAGTCCGGCCCAACGTCATCATCAATGCGGCAGCCTACACCGCGGTCGACAAGGCCGAGGACGAACCGCAGCTCGCATTCCGGATCAATGCCGAGGCCGCCGGCGAAGTCGCGTCCGCCGGTGCCCGGGTCGGCGCCGCGGTCATCCAGGTCTCGACGGACTATGTGTTCGACGGCCGGACCGAGGAACCCTATCGCGAGGACAGCCCGACCCATCCGCTGGGGGTTTACGGAGCGAGCAAGCTCGCCGGCGAGGAACGAGTCCGGGCCGCCAACCCGCGCCATGCGATCGTCCGCACGGCCTGGGTCTACAGCCCCTTCGCGAGGAATTTCGTCACGACGATCGTGGAGGCCGCGCGGACCCGGGACGTGCTGACCGTCGTCGACGATCAGGCGGGAAGTCCGACTTCGGCTCTGGACCTCGCCGACGGCCTGTTGCGGATGGCGGGGACATGGAACGGCTCGCGGCAACTCGGGCTCGGCGAAACATACCATCTGGCGGGCGATGGCGTGGCGAGCTGGTACGGCGTCGCCGAGTTCGTCATGAGCGAGTGCCGAAGGCACGGCCTGCCTTGCGCCGGCGTTCGCCCGATTCGGACTGCCGACTGGCCGACCAGGGCAGCGCGCCCCGCCAGTTCGGTGCTCGATTCGGGCAAGTTCGCCGCGGCGTTCCAATTCGCCATGCCGCACTGGCGCCAGTCCATGGCGGCCGTGATCGCCCGCCTGGCCGGGGAAACGGTGCCCGGAAGCTGAGCGTTTCGGGCCGCGTCGGCCTCGACCCGCGCTGCCCGGGCCACCTTCGGCAGGCGCGAACGAGCGGCGGCGAGCATGAAAGCGACTCGCATGCCCCTGCGGCGAGGCTTATCAGCGCTTCATGAGCTTCGATCGGCGCGAGTTCCTCGTCGCAAGCGCGCTTGCGGCGGTCGCCGGCCCGGCGGCAGCGCCCTCCCGGACGCTCCGGCCCGAGGATTTCGGAGCGCTCGGCGATGGCATTGCCAACGATACCGCGGCCTTCCGGCGCCTCGCTACGGAAGTGAACCGCCGGGGCGGCGGAGTCATCGAGCTCCGGCCCGGACGGACCTATATCGTCGGCTCGCAGCTGCCTGCAGCGGAAGGGTGGAGGCCCTCCCCGATCCTCGAGTTCAGCCGGCTTAGGATGCCGCTGACGATCATCGGGAACGGCGCCCGGCTGATTGCCCAGTCCGGCCTCCGGTTCGGAACGTTCGACCGGCAATCCGGCAGGCGGGTGGATCACGCGCTACCTTATCTCGACCACTCCGACCTCGCCTTTCCCTATCACGCGATGATTTTCGTCCGGGACTGCACGGCCCCGGTCCGGATCCGCGACCTCGAGCTCGACGGCAATATGAAGGAGCTCAGAATCGGCGGGCCTTTCGGTGACACCGGCTGGCAGGTCCCGGGCACCGGGCTGCTGCTGACCGGCAACCGCGACCTCGAGATCGTCGAGGACGTTCACACGCACGATCATGGGCAGGATGGCGCCATGTTCATCGGCACCCCGGCCCGGGCCGGACGCGCGACCGTCACGCGGCTGGTGAGCCGGCACAACGGCAGGCAAGGGCTCAGCATCACCGGCGGGCGCGGCTACGACCTGCTCGACTGCGAGTTCAGCCAGAGCGCGCGTTCCGTCGTGAAAAGCGCCCCTGCCGCCGGAGTCGACGTCGAGGCGGAGACCGACCCCGTCGAGGACATCAGCTTCACCAGGTGCCGCTTCGCGGACAACGGCGGCTGCGGACTGGTCGCCGACAGCGGAGACAGCCGCAATCTGCGCTTCGCCGACTGCCGGTTCATCGGGACGACCAGCTGGTCAGCCTGGCCGAACAAGCCGGGTTGCCGCTTTTCGGACTGCACGTTCGTGGGTTCGGTGGTGCATGCGTTCCCGGATCCCGATCCCGGGCGGGCGGCCCGCTTCCTTCGCTGCACCTTTACTGACGATCCGGCCCTCTCCCCCACCGGCAAGGTGTATACCGGCGGGGGCCCGATCGCGAACCTGGCGCAGAGCGAGAACGTGCTGTTCGACAAATGCACGTTCCGGCTGGTCGCTTCGGGCACTCTCCCGTGGAGCTGGAAGGCGACCTACCGCGACTGCAGGATGACCCAGAAGTCGGCGGCGATTGCAAACCCCAAGGGCCGGTATCTCGGCCGTTCGACGATCAGCGGGCGGGTGGATCTCTATGGGTCGATGATCGAGGGGACCCTGCTTCTGAACGGGCGGCGGATGCCAAACGGCCCGATGGGCGTTCCGGCGTGGTGATCCGGCAGGACGGGAACGATGCGTATGCGGGAGAGGAGATCTCCGCCGCAAGTGTCGGAGGTCGTTGGACTTCCACCGGCAGAAGCTTATTGGGGAGGCCGAGTCGAGGTCCCGGAACCACAGGATGAGCTATGGTCGATAGTCGCGTCTCCGCCGGGCTTTTTGTTGCGCTGCTCGCCGCGGCCGCACTCTCGCTTTCGGGCTGCGCCGACACCCGCGGCGGGTCGATTCCCTACGGCCGGGTCCTCGCGGCGCCGGACGAGGCGGCGGTCCGGCCCCTCGCGGGGAACTACAAGATCGCCCCGCTCGACAAGCTGACGATCAAGGTCTTCAAGGCCGAAGAACTCTCGGGCGACTATGATGTCGACCTCGCCGGGCACATCTCGCTGCCGCTGGTCGGCGAAGTCGAAGCGGCGAACCTCACGACCGCCGAGCTCGACGACAGGCTGACCGAAGCGCTCGGGCAGAAATATTTCGAGCATCCCGACGTCAGCGTCGCGATCAAGGAATCGACCGCCCATGTCGTCACCGTCGACGGCGCCGTGAAACAGGCCGGCCAATATGCCGTCAACGGCCCGATGACCCTGATCCAGGCGGTGGCGAGCGCGCGCGGGACGTCGGAGGATGCCAATCCGAGGCGAGTCGCCGTGTTCCGGACGATCGGAGGACAGCGCCAGGCGGCGGCATTCGACCTCACCGCCATCCGGCGCGGCGAGTCGCCCGACCCGCAAATCTACCCCGGCGACATCGTCGTGGTCGACGGGTCGAGGATCAAGGAAGTCCAGAGACAGATCCTGCAGAGCGTGCCGCTGCTGGGCCTGTTTGGACCCGTTCTCTAGAAATGGCGGGCGTGGGGCGAGATACGCGAGGCGATCGACCGTGAACACAGGCGTAGTCGTACCGAACGGCGGGCCCTGGCCCGTCGCACCTTATGATCCTTCCGCCGGCCAGCTCGGCCGCGGCCAGCGCAACTATTCGGCGACGAACATCCTCGATTTCGCGACTCTCCTGCGGATCGTCCGGCACTGGCGCTGGCTGATTCTCGCCGCGGTCGGCATCGGGCTCTGCGCCGCGATCGTGATCTCATTGCTGATGCGGCCGACCTACCGGGCGTGGGTCACGCTCGAAGCGAACCCCCCGACCTTCGAGGTCACCGACGACAAGGACAGCGAGCGCAAACCGTCGGGCGGAAGCACGTTCGACTTCGTCTCGACCCAGGTCGGGCTCCTGCAGAGCCGAAGCGTTGCCGAGCGCGCCGCGCAGGAGCTGAACCTCGCCAACAATGCCGAGATCGTCCCGCAGGGAGCGGCTGCGTCGGAACGGCTCAAGATCGCGACCGGCGTCGTTTCGCAGAACCTGAAAGTTATTCCGCCCCAGCAGGGCGAACTGATCAGGTTCAGCTTCGATTCGACCTCGCCGCAGCTCGCCGCGAACGTCGCCAACGCGGTCGCCGACAGCTTCATCGATACAGCGATCCAGCGGCGCTACGAGTCCAGCGCCTACGCGCGCAATTTCCTCGAGCGGCAGATCAACAAGACACGCGGCGATCTCGAGCGGTCCGAGCGGGCGCTGGTCGCCTACGCGCAAAGGCAGGGCATCATCACCACCGGCGGTTCCGACGGCCAAAGCGGAAGCGACACCACGTCGCTTCAGGGAGAGTCGCTGGTCAAGATCAACCAGGCCCTCGCCGATGCCACTGCCCGGCGGGTCGCGGCCGAAGGGGCCTACCGCCAATCGCTTGCGACCGGCCCGACGATGGAGGTGACGCAGAGCACCCAGGTGCTGCAGCAGCAGCTCGCGCAGCTCCAGGCGGAATATCAGCAGAAGCGCACCCTGATGAAGCCCGACCATCCCGAAATGGCCGGCCTTCGCTCGCAGATCGAGGAGCTCCAGCGGCAGATCGCCAAGGAGCGCGCGCGGGTCTCCTCGGGCCGAAGCAACAGCCTGCTCGCGGACTATCGCGCGGCGCTCTCGGCCGAGCATGCGCTGCGCGCCCGCGTCGCCCAGCTGAAAGGCGATGTGCTGGACCTGCGCGGCCGGAGCATCCGGTACACGATCCTCCAGCGCGAGGTCGACACGAACCGGGCGCTCTATGACGCCTTGCTGCAGCGCTACAAGCAGATCGGCGTTGCCGGCGGGATCGGGGTCTCCCCGGTATCGGTCGTCGACCGCGCGACCCCGCCCGACATTCCGTTCAAGCCCAACCTGCTTCTGAACATCCTTCTTGGCGTCGGCTTCGGCCTTCTCGCCGGCCTCGCCGGGGCGATCGGCCTCGAATTCATCAACGACACGATCAAGAGCCGCGAGGACGTTCGGAAGAAGCTCGCCTTGCCGTGCCTCGGAGCCGTTCCGCGTACGCCGGGCAAGGCGTTCGTGGACACGGTGAGGGACCCCGGCTCGCCGGTCTCCGAGGCCTATTCGGCGGTCGTCACCGCGCTTCGGTTCAGCACCGAAGAGGGCATGCCCAAGGTGCTGTTGCTGACGAGCACCCGCTCGGGCGAGGGCAAGTCATCCTCGGCGCTTGCGCTCGCGCAGAACTTCGCCCGGCGGGGCAAGTCGGTGCTGCTGGTGGACGGCGACCTGCGCAAGCCCGCGTTCAAGGCGCAGGACGGCGATGCCGGCCTCAGCAAGCTGCTTACGACCGACGACCCGGTGGACCGCCATGTGGTCGAGACCCAGCATCCCGGCCTGTGGCTGCTGCCGAGCGGGCCGGTTCCGCCCAACCCCGCCGACCTGCTGTCGACCGGGCGCATCCGAAGCGTCATCGCCGAGGCCGGAGAGCGGTTCGAGATGGTGCTGATCGACGGCCCGCCGATGCTCGGCCTCGCCGACGCCGCGCTGCTCTCCGCCGCCGCCGGCGCCGTGATCTTCGTGGTCGAGAGCGGAAAGACGAGGACCCGTGGAGCCATCGAGGCGCTCAACCGGCTCGAGGCCACGGGCACCCACATCCTCGGCGCCCTTCTCACCAAGGCAAGCGAAGGCGGCGGGAGCTACGGCTACGGGCATTATGGCTATGGGTACGGCTACGGCAGGGGCAAGCTCAAGCACACCGAATTCCTGATGATCCCGCGGCCGGATGACGGGCCGCCCGGTGGCGGAGCCTCGCAGGGAGCGGGAGCCTGAGCAGCGCGCGGCGCCGCGGCTCGGCCGTGCGGGCCGTGGCCGTGGTTGCCGTTGTGCTGCTGCTCGCCGTCGAGGTCGTCCGCAACTCGGCGGTCTCCGCGCTTGCAGCTGTCCGTCCGCAGACCGCGGCCCGGCTGTGGCCCGGCCACCCGGCCGTCCGGATCTCGCTCGCCATGGCGGACATCGGTGCCTCGGCGCGCGAGAGGAGGCCAATCGACAAGCGTGCCTTCGCCGCGATGGCGCAAGCCGCGGCAGAAGCGCCGCTCTCGCCCGAGCCGTTCCTCGTGCGGGGAGTCCGGACGCAGCTCTCGGGTGATCTCGACGGAGCGCTGCGGGCCTTCATCGCCGCACAGTGGCGCGACCCGCGCTCGCTTCCGGCGGCCTATTTCCTGGCGAACCATTATCTGCGCCACGGCGACTCCTATCGCGGGCTGGAGCAGACCTCGCTTCTGGCCAAGCTCTCGCCGGGCGGGACGGCGGCCGCCGCGCCCTTCGTCGCGGCTTATGCGCGGGACCGCTCGAACTGGCCGATGATCCGGTCGCTGTTCCGCTCGCAGCCCGAACTGGAGGATGGGGTCCTGAACGCGCTTGCGCGCGACCCCGGCAACGCCGACGCGATCCTGGCGATCTCCGGCCCCGCCCACCGGCGCCCCGACAGCGCGTGGCTCGCAACATTGCTCAACAGCCTCGTCACGGCCGGGCAATATTCGCGGGCGCGCGCGATCTGGTCGGCGGTCGGCGCAGCAAAGACGGGATCGGCCCTGGTCTACGATGCCGACTTCACGGCTCCGCAGGCGCCGCCGCCGTTCAACTGGTCCCTCGCCGGCTCGACGATCGGCCTTGCCGAACGCCAGCCGGGCGGCGGCCTCCACCTGATCTTCTACGGCAATCGCGACGGCGTCCTTGCGAGCGAGCTGGTGATGCTGGCCCCGGGGACCTACCGGCTCGATCTGGAGCTCGTCGGTGCCGCGGTCCACCCCGAACTGCTGCGCTGGTCGATCCGCTGCGACAGGAGCTCCGAGCCCATCTCGAGCGACGCGCTGGACACGGTCGCGAGGCGCGGCTGGACGTTCGCGGTCCCGGGCAATTGTCCGGCGCAATGGCTCGAGCTTTCGGGCCGCTCCGGGGACATCGCCCAGCAGTCGGACGCGACGTTCGCGCGCCTCAGGCTCAAACGCGCGGGGGCCGATGCCTAGCCGTTCGCGCGCGCTCGTCGCGCCCGCCTATCTGTTCGCCTGCCTCGTTCTCGGCGGAAGCGCCCAGGGTATCTGGCAGAACATGCTGCTGCAGCTCGCCGGGCTCGCGATCCTCGGCTGGGCGGCGTTGGACAAAGGGGAGGAACCGGTAGCGCGGCCGGCGAGGCAGCTGCTGATGATTGCGATTGCCGGACTTACCCTGGTCGCACTGCAGATGATCCCTTTGCCTCCCGACGTCTGGACGCATCTCGGCCCCCGGGCGAAGGTCGCCGAAGGCTTCCAGGCGCTCGGAGTCGCGGTCCCGTGGGAGCCCCTCTCCCTCGCGCCCGCGTCGGGAGTCGACGCCCTGCTCAGGACCATCCCGCCGCTTGCGCTCCTCTGCGCGATGGTCCGCCTCAGAGCCTTCCGCCGCCAATGGCTGGCGGTGGCGCTGGTCGCCGGAACGCTCGCCGGCGTGCTCCTCGGGGCGCTGCAGGTTGCGAGCGCCGACCCGCTGACCTCGCCATGGTATCTGTACGACGAGACGAACTGGGGGAAGGCTGTCGGATTCTTCGCCAACGCCGACCACATGGCGACATTGCTCGTCGCCGCCATCCCGTTCACCGCAGCGATCGTCGCGGCGGCAGGGGGAAGGAGCTTCCAGCGGCGGGCGGCGCTCCTCGCCACCGGCGCGGCAATCGCCCTCGTCCTCGTGGTCGGCGTAGCTCTCAACGGCTCGCTTGCCGGCTACGGCCTCGCGCCGGCGGCGCTCGCCGCGAGCGCTCTCATCCTGCTTCCCCGACGCAGCCGGCTTCGCTCGTGGGTGGTTGCCCTGACGGCGATTTTCCTCGCTGCCGCCGTCGCCGCCCTGGAGGTCACTCCGATCGGATCGGGCCATGTCGGCGAGCATGCGAGGAGCGCAGTCGACTCTCGGAGCGAGATCCTGGCGACGACGTCGCGAGCGGCCGCGGACTTCATGCCTTTCGGCTCCGGCCTCGGCTCGTTCAGGAGCGTCTACCGGCTCTACGAGCGACCGGAGCAGGTCACCGCCACCTACGTCGTTCACGCGCACAACGATTTTGCCGAGCTCGCGCTCGAGCTCGGCGTCGCGGGCATTGTCCTGATGCTGCTGTTCCTCGCCTGGTGGGCAGCGGCGGTGTGGCGCGCCTGGAGCAGTGCGGAAGCGGGGCCCTTCTCGCGCGCGGCGGCGGTCGCGTCCGGAGCGATCCTCGTCCACAGCCTGGTCGATTTTCCGCTGCGCACCGCCGCCGTCGGCGCCTGCTTCGCGATGTGCCTTGCCTTGCTCGCGGGCAGCCGATCGGTCAGGCGCGCGGAGAGCAATGAGCTCAGGCCGACGCGGCACGTGGTCATTTGACCGGCGCCGCGGCCGATCCGGGGCGCCGCTGAGCGGGAAGGCCGAAGGGGGAAGTCTTGGCAGCTTACTGGGCGCTCTTCGCCTTCTTCGCGGCCGGTGCGATCATCGCGGGATCGTTCACCGGTGAGAACGTGCGGCGGCCCGGCGCGATCTTCGCGATCGGTGCCGTGGCGATGACCCTTATGATCGGCCTGAGATACAATGTCGGCGGCGACTGGCAGACGTATGAGTTCATCTATTATCGTGCCGGGCCACTCGCCTTCGCCGACGCGCTGTCGATCGGGGACCCCGCCTACCAGGCGGTGAACTGGGTCGCCTACAATTTCGACGGCGACGTCTGGCTCGTGAACTCGATCTGCGCGATATTCTTCGTCTGGGGGCTGTTCCGCCTCTGCCGGACGCAGCCCTACCCGTGGCTCGCACTGCTCGTCGCCGTCCCTTACGCAGTGATCGTGATCGCAATGGGCTACACCCGCCAGGCGGTGGCGCTCGGCCTCATCATGGCCGGGATCGCCGACTTCCTTCGCGGAGGCTCGGTGCTTCGCTTCGGGATCTATGTCGCCGCCGCTGCCCTGTTTCACAAGACCGCGATCGTGGCGTTCCCGGTGGTCGCGCTCGCGACCGAGCGCAACCGCCTCGTCAACATGCTGATCGTGCTCGCGGGCGGCATCTTGCTCTACGACCTGTTCCTCGGCGACGCGATGGACAATTTCGTCCAGAACTACATTCGCGCCGCTTATTCGGCCCAAGGCGCCGCGATCCGGATCGGGATGAACATGCTCGCCGCGGCCGTCCTGTGGCTTGGCAGGCGCAAGCTCGAGCTGGCAAGAGTGGAATGGAAGGTGTGGAGGAACTTCTCGCTGGCGTCGGTCGCGTCGCTCGTATTCCTGGTCATGAGCCCCTCGTCCGCGGCGGTCGACCGGATTTCGCTCTACATCATCCCGCTCCAGATGGCAGTGCTCGGCAGAGTGCCGCTGATCTTCAAGTCGCGGTTGTTCGGAACGGTTGTGGTCGCAAGCTATTGCTTCGCAGTCGAGTTCGTGTGGCTCAATTTCGCCCAGTTTTCCGACGCGTGGGTTCCATATCAGCTGTTCGCCATCTAGCGTTCGCCACGTCTCCAGGGCGACCGGAAGAATGCGGCTGACAGCTTTCACCAAATATGGGCCGATGGCCGCCAGCACCCGCCAGCGTCTGCTGCAATATGCGCCGGCGCTCGAGGCGGCGGGAATCGAGCTCGATTTCAGGCCGCTGCTTGACGATGGGTACGTCGCCAGCCTCGCGACCGGCAAGCGTTACGACAGAAGGAGGATCGCCGCGGCCTACCTGCGCCGGCTGCGCGACATCGCTTTCGGGCCCCTCGGCGACGTGGTCTTCGTCTACGCCGAACTCCTCCCGTGGCTGCCCTCCGCGCTCGAACGGCTCCTCCTGCGGCGCGGGCGCCCGATCATCTACGATATCGATGACGCCTTCTTCCACACCTACAACCGCCACCGAAGCGCGCTCGTGCGCTCCATCCTCGGAAGGAAGTTCGAGCCCTTGCTGCGTTCCGCGGCAGCCTGCATCTGCGGGAACGCCTATCTGCGCGGCTACGTCTCGCAATATTGCAGCCGTACGTATGTCATTCCGACGGTCGTCGATACGGACCGGTACAAACCCGCCCCGGAAGCCCATGAGCCGCCGCCCGTGATCGGCTGGATCGGCTCCCCCACCACGTGGCGATATGTTCGTCCGCTGCTTCCCTTGTTGCAGGAACTGGTGAGCGACGGCCGTGCTCGGGTGAAGGTGGTCGGCGCGGGCGCCGCGGCGAGGGACGACAGCTTTCCCGGCCTCGAATTCGTCGACTGGTCGGAGGAGAGCGAGATCGAGCAGGTCCAATCGTTCGACATCGGGATCATGCCTCTCCCCGACGACGACTGGGCCCGCGGCAAGAGCGGATACAAGCTGATCCAGTACATGGCCTGCGGAGCGCCCGT
>DASSOE010000059.1:0-20217 GCA_035700945.1 Sphingomicrobium sp.
GCTTGCGGCGAGAGCCGCGCTGCGGGACCTCGATCCTGACCTTGTGGCCGGAGCGTTCGCACAGCGCCTCCTCCAGCAGCTCGCGGTCGGCAAGGGCGCGGTCGACGAGGATCCGCCGCGGGGGCGGCATGTCCTCGTAAAACTGGACGAGAAAGCTCGATAGTACCTCGGCTTCCGGAACGTCGTTGACATGCGCCGGGAAGAAGGCGCGATGCCCCCAATTCTGCCCGCCGCGGATGAAGAAGGCCTGGATTGAGACGGTCCCGCCCTTGCACGCGAGCGCGAATACGTCGGCGTCGCCGAGCCCCTCCGCATGCACCGTCTGGCTGCCCTGGATGTAGGTCAGCGCGCGAAGGCGGTCGCGATAGACCGCCGCAAGCTCGAAGTCCTGCCGCTCCGCCGCCTCCGCCATCGACTTGCTGAGCCGCGCCTGCACGCCGGTCGACTTGCCGGCGAGGAACGCCTTCGCATCCTCGACCAGCTCGTCATACTCTTCGACGCCGATGCGGCCGACGCACGGTGCCGAGCAGCGCTTGATCTGGTAGAGCAGGCACGGTCTCGACCTGTTCTCAAAATAGCTGTCGGAACAGCTCCTTAGGAGGAAAAGCTTCTGAAGCGCGTTAAGCGTCCGCGTGACCGATCCGGCGCTTGCAAAGGGGCCGTAATATTGGCCTTTGATGCGCCGCGCGCCGCGGTGCTTCTGGATGCGGGGGAAAGCGTGGTCCTCGCGCAGCAAAATGAAGGGGAAGCTTTTGTCGTCGCGGAGCAGCACGTTGTAGGGGGGCCGAAAGCGCTTGATCAGCTGCGCCTCGAGCAACAGCGCCTCGGCCTCGGTGCGCGTCGTGACGATCGTCATCGCGCGCGTTTGCGCGACCATGCGCTGCAGCCGCTTCGGGAGCTTGGCGACCTGCGTGTAGTTGGTCACCCGGTTCTTCAACGCCCGCGCCTTGCCGACGTAGAGTACGTCACCGCGCGCATCCTGCATGCGATAGACGCCGGGCCGGCGCGGGAGCGTCTTCAGCACCTCGCGGATGGCGGCTACGCCTTTCTCGAGGTCCGGCTGCTCCGACCCGCGCACGGCATAGGTCGCCTGCTCCTCATTGAAGCGCTCGGCGGCATTGGGCTGGTCGGGACGGTCGGCCGGGCTGCGGTCCATGCCTCCGACCTAGTGATTCCCCGCGCCTGTTGCGAGGCTTAAGGCGCGGTCGCGGCCTTGAGGCCCGCAAGCGACAACCGCCTGCCCGGCTGGAGCTTGAGCGACTCCTTGTACGCTTCTACCGCGCCGGCCTTGTCGCCTGTGGCCAAAAGTTCGTCGCCAAGCAGCTCCCAGGTCGGCTTCTGCAGCATCGGCGGGCCGAACACTGGGGGTAGCGCCTTCTCCCGTTCCGCCGCGGCCCGCAGCGCCGCCATGCCCTCTGCCGAGCGGCCAGCAGCAAGCATCGCCACCGCGGAAGCCTCGGCGCGGGCGAGGTCCAGCCACGCCAGCGACTGCGGCTCATCCGGGAACTGCTTCGCGTAAGCCGTGACCAGAATCGCGTAGCTGGCATCGAGCGAGTGCAAGGCGGCAGCCGCTTTGGCGGAATCGTGGCGGGCAGCCAGGACGTCGCCGTAATCGTCGACGAAGCGAGCGTAGTTGAGGCGACCGTCCGGAAGCTTCTGGCGCGGTGCCCAATTCCCGGTCTCGACGCCCCGGCGAACACGGATGTCGGCTGCACTTCCGACATCGTCCTCACCGCCTCCGGAGATCCAGGGCTGGTGGCCCTCGCCCACGACGGTCGCAATGTCGTCGGCAGCGACCTTCGTGCATTCCGCCAATTGGGAATCGACGCTCTTGCCTTCCTGCAGGCGGGCGTAAGCGAGCCATATCCCGCCATGACCACACGCCATGCGCGGCCGCATCTCCTCTCCCATCGAGCGCACGATGGCTTCGCTGGCATCGATGTTCGCCTGCTCCACCTCGGGCCACATCCCGAGAGCGAGGTAGATGTGGCTCGTCATGTGCTGGGCGTGCGCGGAATCGGGCGCGATCTTGTTGTAAACTCGCGCCATCGGCAGGCCGCGCTCGGCGTAAGCGGGCTCATCATAGGCGTGGATCAGATAGTGGGTCGCGCCAGGGTGATGCGGGTTCGCCTTGAACACAGGCTCCAGCATGGCGGCAGCACGGAGATAGGCTTTCGTGTCGCGCGTCCCGTGGCTGCGTCCCATCGTCGCCAGAGCATCGAACACGAGCGCTTCGGTGTCGTTGGGATAGGCGGCGTGGAGCGCGTCCATCCGGTCGGCGTAAGCCTCGTCGCGCTCGTATTTGGTGCCTTTGCCGTAAAGCGCCTCCACCGCGTCCAGCCACATCTTCTCACGGGCGGTTTTCGCCTTGGCCGCGCGCGCTTCGGGCGTCGGACCGAGCCTTGCCAGGATGGCGCGCGCCTCGTCCGTGTGTTGCTCCGCCCACAGCGTATAATTGTGGGCCATCGCCTCGCCCCAGTAAGCGAGGGCAAATTCCGGGTCTGCCTTTTGCGCCTCCTCGAAGGCCGGAATGGCGCCTTCGTACTGGAAGTTGTGAAGCAGCTTCACGCCGCGCAGGAACGGCGCCTGCGCCGCCTCGTTGCCGCTGTTCGGAAACGACAGCTCGCCAAGCCTGTCGCCGGCGGGCATGGCATGGTCGTGCTGGTGACCATCGGGCCGGTCCGGGACCTGCGCCAGGGATGCGCTCGAAACCATCAGTGCCGCCGCGCAGGCGGCCAATCCAAATCGCGGCATTTGCCCCTCCGCTATTTGCCCGCGCGATTATAGCGGAGCCCAGCGATCGTGGGAATTCGCTACGCCGCGGCCCGCGCTTCTTCCTCGTCGGCGAGCATCCACTCGACGCACGCGCGGGCATGGATCGCGGTTGTGTCGTAGACCGGCAGCACGTTGGCGCGGACGTCGACCGCTAGCACCAGCTCGGTGCAGCCGAGGACCACCGCCTGGACCTTCTGCTTGGCAAGCTCCGTGATGAGCGTCTTGAGCTTGCGCTGGCTGTCGCGGACCACGCGGCCTGCGGCGAGCTCCTCGAAGATAATGCGGTCGACCTCGGTGATCGCCGCCTGGTCGATCGGTGCGAGCGTGATGCCGCGGGCTTCGAGCCGGCTGCGGATGTGCGGCTCGGTCATGGTGAACCGGGTGCCGAGCAAGGCGACGCGGGTGCGGCGGTCGGCGGTGAGCCTGGCGGCCGTCGCGTCGCCGATGTGGAGCATCGGCACGCCGAGCTTGGGCGCGACCGCATCATAGACCTTGTGGCCGGTGTTGGAGGTGATGATCACCCCTTCGGCCCCGGCGGTCTGGAGGCGCTTCGCAGCATCCAGCGTGACCTCCGCGACTCCGTCCCAGTCGCCCGACAGCTCCATCTCGGCGAACGGCGCGAGGTCGAGGCTCTCGATCGACAGCCGCGCGCTGTGCAGCCCGCCGAGCCGCTGCGCGACTCCTCGGTTGATGTGCTCGTAGTAGAGCGCCGTCGAGTGCCAGCTCGTCCCGCCGATGATGCCCAGCTTGCGCAAGTCGCGCCCCCTTTTCCCGCTTTCGCCGATTGACTCGGCGCCCGCGCCGGATTGTCCAGCAACTCACCTGTCGCGGCAAGGCGGTAACGCCCTGAGTTACCGCGAAATGAATCGGCTTGCGGCGAACCGTTGAAGCGGCCGAAAAGCGGCCGCATGAACGATGACGCGCAGACCAGCGGGACGGTGCTGATGGTGCGGCCCGCGAGCTTCGGCTTCCACCCCGAGGCAGCGCGGTCGAACGCCTTCGCCCAGGTGCCATCCCAAGCAGACTTTCGCCATGCGCTGCGCGAGTTCGACGGCGTGGTCGAAGCGCTCGAGCGTGCGGGAGTGGAGGTCCTGATCCTGGATGATCGCCCCGGTCCGTCAAAGCCAGATGCGGTGTTCCCCAACAACTGGGTGTCCTTTCATGCGGACGGCACGATGGTGCTGTACCCGATGGCGACCGCGGCGCGCCGGCTGGAGCGCAATCCGGAAGGATTGAAGGCGCTGCTGGCGGCAAGCGGTTTCGAGGTCCGGCGCATCGTCGATCTCAGCTTCCACGAGCAGCACGGTCACTACCTGGAGGGCACCGGCAGCCTCGTCCTCGACCGGCCGCAGCACCGCGCTTTCGCGAATATGAGCCCGCGCACCGACGCTGTCGTGATCGCCGACTTCGACGAGCGGCTCGAATATGCGACTTTGCTGTTCGACGCCCGCGACCGCGCCGGACGGCCGATCTACCACACCAACGTGCTCCTCAGCCTCGGCACCCGCTTCGCGGTGCTGTGCACCGAAGCGGTCGCTCCGGAGTTCCGCGAGGTTCTCATTGGCGAGATAGGCGCGAGCCGGCGGACGCTGATCGAGGTGGATTACGAGCAGATGCGGCAGTTCGGCTGCAACGTGATCGAGCTGAAAGGCCGCGATGGTCCGGTCATCGCACTGTCGTCGGCTGCCCGGCGAAACTTCCGCCCGGATCAATTGCGTCAGCTCGAAAGCTTCGGAGAGCTGGCAGAGGCGGACATCCAGATGATCGAAACCGTCGGCGGCGGGAGCGTCCGCTGCATGATCGCCGACGTGCATTTGCCGCGCTCCAGTCCATCGTCATCGCGAGGAGCGTAGCGACGCGGCGATCCAGCTCTGGATTGCTTCGCTACGCTGGCAATGACGATGGGACCCTAGCCGAGCGCTTTGACGATCTCCTCGGTCATCTTCTTGGCGTCACCGAGAAGCATCATCGTGTTGTCGCGGTAGAACAGCTCGTTATCGATGCCGGCATAGCCGACGCCGCCCATCGAGCGCTTGACGAACAGGCAGGTGCGCGCCTTCTCGACGTCCAGCACGGGCATGCCGTAGATCGGCGAGTTCTTGTCGTTCTTGGCGGCAGGATTGGTCACGTCGTTCGCGCCGATGACGTAAGCGACATCGGTTTGTGCGAACTCGCTGTTGATGTCGTCGAGTTCGAACACCTCGTCATACGGCACGTTCGCCTCGGCGAGCAGCACGTTCATGTGGCCCGGCATACGGCCCGCGACCGGGTGGATCGCATATTTGACCGTCACGCCCTTGGCCTTCAGCAGGTCCGCCATCTCGCGCACCGCGTGCTGCGCCTGGGCGACGGCCATTCCATAGCCGGGGACGATGATCACCTGGTCGGCCTGGCTCATCAGGAAGGCCGCGTCCTCGGCCGAGCCGCGCTTGTACGGGCGGTCGATCGCTGCAGCGTCGCCGCTCGATGCAACCGCGCCGAAACCGCCGGCGATCACCGAGATGAAGCTGCGGTTCATCGCCCGGCACATGATGTAGCTGAGGATCGCGCCGGAGCTTCCGACAAGCGCGCCGGTGATGATCATCGCGGTGTTGTGCAGCGTGAAGCCCATCGCCGCCGCGGCCCATCCCGAATAGCTGTTGAGCATCGAGATCACGACCGGCATGTCCGCCCCGCCGATCGGGATGATCAGCAGGAAACCGATCGCGAAGCTGAGGCCGACGATCGTGAAGAAGACCCAAGGGTGCTGGTCCTGGACGAAATAAGCGATGAGCCCGAGGATCGCGACGAGCGTGCCGAGATTGATCACGTGCCGCAGCGGCAGCAGGATCGGCTTGCCCGACATGTTGCCATTCAATTTGAGGAAGGCGATCACCGAGCCCGAGAAGGTGATCGCGCCGATCGCGACTCCGAGCCCCATCTCGATCCGGCTGACGGGCAAGATGCTGACGAACGACGGCGACGCGATCGGCGTGATCCTCACCGCGATCCCGAACGCTTCCGGGTTGAGATAAGCCGCGGCGCCGACCAGCACCGCCGCCATGCCGACGAGGCTGTGAAACGCCGCGACCAGCTGGGGCATTGCCGTCATCTGGATCTTGCGCGCGATCACCAGCCCGATCCCGCCGCCGATCAGGATGGCGGCAAGGATTTCGAGGGCAGTTCGACCATCGATGTTGACATTGTACGCGTCAGCGCCGGTCCTGATTGTCTCGACGGGCGCGTGGGTGATCACCGTCGTGATCACGGCAATAGCCATGCCGACGATCCCGGTGATATTCCCGCGCCTGCTGCTCTCCGGATTGGACAGGCCCCTAAGCGCGAGGATGAAGCAGACGCCGGAAATCAGGTAGGCGAGAAGCACCCAGGCGGGCACCGCGACGATCAGGTCGGTGTGCATCGGCCTAGCGGTCCTTCTTCCGGTACATCGCGAGCATGCGCTGCGTCACCGCGAAGCCGCCGAAGATATTCACGCTGGCGAGAGCGACAGCGATCAGGCCGAGCCATTTCGAGCTGGGGCTTCCGCCGGCGGCCGCGGCAATCAGCGCGCCGACGACGATCACCGAGGAAATGGCGTTGGTCACGCTCATCAGCGGCGTGTGCAGCGCGGGCGTGACCGACCAGACGACATAATAGCCGACGAAGCAGGCCAGCACGAAAATCGACAGGATGGAAATGAAGTCCACGACCCCTCCCCTGAGCTTTCGCGGCTTTGTGGCGGCTCGGTCGAAAGCTGTCGAGTGGCGAGGCCGTTAATTTGAGTGCGGTTAGCGCTTTCCTAACCTTTTCGCGCGCATGCGTGAGGAGCCAATTGGGAAGGGAAATGCGCTTGAGCTCGAAGCGCGAAATGCATGCCGTCGAACCGCCGCCGTGGAAGCTGCTTCTGTGGACGGCCGTCGCTGGCCTGATCTTCGGGCTGATCGGCTTCGGCGAGATCGCCGAGGACTGGCTCCGCATCGCGCGCAACAACTTGCACAAGCAGAGCGCAAGCGGCCAGCTCGTCGTCCTCACCATCGACGACAAGTCGCTGCACGAAATCGGGAATTGGCCGTGGCCGCGAAGCACGGACGGCAAGCTCATCGACAAGCTGTCTGCCGCGGGCGCCAACCACATCTTCTTCGATGTAAATTTCTCCTTTGCTTCGAAGCAAAGCGAAGACCAGGCATTCGCCGACGCGCTGCGCAGGTCCGGACGAGCCACGCTGTTCACGCGATCCAAGGTAGGAGCGGATGGTTCATCGGCGGCAGTCGTCGATCCGCCGGTCCCCATGTTGGCGCAGAACGCCAAGGTCGCGACGGGCAGCCTCCGTTACAATTATCAGAACGCGGTCTGGAAGGTGCTCTATTCGGCGCGGGTGGGCCAAACCGCGATTCCCTCGTTCGCGAGCGCGATAGCCAACGTCACTGGAACTCCCGACACGGAATTCCGTGTGGACTATTCGATCGATCCCTCGACGATCCCCACTTACTCGGCAGGAGATGTCCTGACTGGCGCGATCGGCGAGAAGCAGCTCGCCGGAAAAGACGTCATCATTGGCATCGGCACCGATGTGATCGGCGATGTTTTCTTCATCCCAGGCTACGGCAGGAGCTTCGGAGTCTATGTGCACGCGATTGCGGCAGAAACGCTGCGCTCGGGCAAGCCCATGGATCTCGGCTGGTTCCTCGTCTTCCTGTGCGGCTTCGGGGCGGCCGCGCTCGCGCTGCGGATGAATCGGCTCACGGTGCGCCTGGTTGTCCTGGGCGGCGCCGGCGCGATCCTGCTCGTCGTCCCCGTGTTCCTCGAAGCGAACCTCATCTTCGTCGATATTACCCCCGCGCTGTTCGTGCTCCTGGTCGTGGGTACCGTCCTGGGGTGGCGGCGATATCGGGCGCGTGGGCTCGTCAATCCGATTTCGAACCTTCCGAATCTGAGCGCGCTGCGGGGGAACCGCGAGGGGCGCAACCACGCGCTGGTTGCGGCCCGCATCCTCAATTACGAGGAAATCGCCGCGACTTTGCCGCCAGACAGGGAGCGGCAGCTCATCGATCAGATTGTCGCTCGCCTGAAGGTCGGATCGCCTGCCCGGCTCGTCTACCAAGGCGACAGCGGCGTCTTCGCCTGGTTCGAGGAGCCGCTCCAGCCGGTCGGCAACCATCTCGAAGCGCTCTATTCGCTTTTCCGCAACCCGGCGCGTGTCGGTGGCTTGTCGATCGATCTATCGGTCGCCTTCGGCGTGGAGATCGGGAGCGGCCGGACCCTCGCCAACCGTTTGGCAAGCGCACTCGTGGCCGCCGACGAAGCATCGCACGAGGGCCTCAAGTGGAAATATCACGATCCCGAATCCCTGGAGGACGCGTCGTGGAAGCTGTCGATGCTCAGCCAGCTCGACGAGGCGATCGACCGAGGAGAAGTGTGGGTCGCCTACCAGCCAAAGCTCGACATCGCGACTCGCCGGATCATCGGGGCGGAAGCGCTGGCGCGCTGGACTCACCCGGACAAGGGCCCGATCGCGGCGTCGGAGTTCGTGGCCGCCGCGGAGCAGCATAACCGCATCGGCAAGCTCACCGACTTCGTGCTCGAGAAGGCAATCGCGGCCGGCGCCCAGATCAACAAGCGCGATGGCGACTTCAACATCGCCGTCAACCTCTCGGCGCGGTTGCTGACGGACAAGGGCTTCACCCTGCGCCTGTCGGCGCTGCTCGCACGCCACGGCCTGTCCCCGACCCATTTGACGCTCGAGCTCACCGAGACCGCGGCGCTGACAGACAGCGGCGAGGCGCTGGAGATGATCGCCCGGCTTCGCGACCTCGGCATCAACATCGCGATCGACGATTACGGGACCGGCCAGTCGACCCTGGAGTATCTCAAGAAGATACCGGCGAACGAGATCAAGATCGACCAGAGCTTCGTCAAAGGCATCGTCGATAACCGCAGCGACCGGCTGATGGTCCAGTCGACGATCGGCCTCGCGCATTCGCTCGGCCGCAAGGTCGTCGCAGAAGGCGTCGAGCACCGCGACATCCTCGACCTCCTCGTCGACCTTGACTGCGACATCGCGCAGGGCTTTGCCGTCGGGCGGCCGATGAGCCTCGAAAGCCTCGCCAAGCGCGCGGCCTCCGGCCGCCGCCGCCGCAGCGCGGCCTGAGCGGCCTCTCCAAGTAATCGGCGCGACGAGCGCGCCCAATTCTTCCAAATGCATCCGTGTTGAACGAATTCGCGGATTTCTTGGTGAATCGTTTGCTAACCATATCCATTAGGGTTAATGTCCTCGTATCTGCCGAATCGCACTTGGAAGAACGGGGACGGAAAATGAAAAAGACACAGACTCGCGGATTCTGGAGCTGGCTTGGGGGTTCTGGCTGGGCTTCGGGCGGCGGCAACGGCTAAACGCCGCAGCATTTCAACAAGTTAGAAAGCGCCCGCGTTTCGCGGGCGCTTTTGTTTTGGACGGCTGGAACGCCGTCGCCGACCACGCTAGGCGGCCCCCATGCTCCGCCAGGCCAGCACCACGATGTCGATTCGCGCGAGTCGCCCGGGCCTCCACGAGATCACACTGGACGTGGTCGAATTCCTTAACGAAAGCGGCATTCGCGAGGGCCTCCTCACCGCTTTTTGCAGCCACACTTCCGCTTCGCTCCTCATTCAGGAGAATGCCGCGCCGGCCGCGCGCCGCGATGTCGAGCGCTATTTCGAACGGATCGCACCGGAAGGCGGGCCGTACGAGCACGACGACGAAGGCCCGGACGACATGCCTGCGCACCTGCGCTCGGCGCTGACCGCCACGCAGCTCTCGATCCCCGTCGCCGACGGGCGCCCGGTGCTCGGCACTTGGCAGGGCATCTTCCTGTTCGAGCACCGCCGCAGCACGCCGGAGCGGCAAATCGCGCTCCACCTGATCGGCGAATGAGCCTCGATTCCGTCAAGGCGTGGCTGGCCGCGCATGCTCCCGACCTCAAGCTGATCGAGGTCGAGGGGACCACCGCGACCGTCGACACCGCAGCCTCGGCGCTTGGCGTGGAACCGGGGAGGATCGCGAAGACGCTGGCGGTCCGCGCGGGCGAGCAGCTGTTCCTGCTCTGCACCCGCGGCGATGCCCGCCTCGACAACCGCAAGTGCAGGGACGAGCTTGGCGCGCGGCCGCGGATGCTCGGCGCCGAGGAAACGTTCGAGGTCACCGGTCACCGGGTGGGCGGCGTGTGCCCGTTCGGGCTGAAGCAGCCGCTGCCGGTCTATCTCGACGTGTCGCTCAATGCGTTCGAGGTAGTCTATCCGGCCGGCGGCTCGCTCAACACGTCGGTCGAGGTCACCGTCGAGCGCCTGTTCGATCTGGTCGCCGCGCGCTGGGTCGACCTATGCCGGCTGCCGGGCGAAACGTCCGGGGCCTAGCTCCTCGGGCGCGACCTCGGGCACCGGCCACGGCGCACCGGCGATGAGCGATTGGGCGATTGCCGCCATCGCCGGCGAGGTCTGCAGTCCGAAGCCGCCCTGCCCGGCCAGCCAGAAGAAGCCTTCCGAATCGGGCGCGAAACCGGCGACCGGGTGTCTGTCTGGCGTGAAGGTGCGAAGCCCCGCCCATTTGCTGTGGATGCGGCGGACCTCGACCGTCGTGCGCTCCTCCATCCGCTGGGCAGCGAGCGCGACTTCATATTCATCCGGCTGCGCGTCGCAGGGGTCGCTCGGCACCTCATCCATCGGCGAGGCGAACAGGCGCCCGCTCTCGGGCGCGAAATAGAGCTCGTCGCCGACGGTCTTGGCAAAGGGCAGTGCACCGAGATCGATGCCCGGCGGCGCGTCGAAGGTGATGATCGTGCGCCGTTTCGGCCCGAGTCCGATCGGCCGGACGCCGGCGAGCTTCGCAACCGAGTCCGCCCATGAACCCGCGGCATTAACCAGGGTCGGCGCGGAGAAGCACTCGCCCTTGTCGCTCGTGACAGTCCACGAGCCGCGCGCACGCTCGATCCGCGCAACGCGCGCGTCCGTGTGCAGCTCGCCGCCGCGGCTTCGCAACTGCCTCAGGTTGCCCTGCAGAAGCGCGTGCGGGTCGAGGCGGATTCCGTTGCGGTCGGCGATCCCGTGGAGCGCATCGTCCCTGAGCAGCGGGCAGAGCTCGTGCACGCCGGTCGCATCGAGTCGTTCGACTGCGGCGAACCGCGCAATTTCAGCGCCGAGCGCGTCGAGCGCCTCACGCTCCTCCTCGCGCGCGTGGACGAGCACGGGCATGCGATGGCCGAGCGGAGTGCCGGTGAACCCCTCGGGCGGTTCCTCGAAGAACGCGCGGCTGGCCAGAGTGAGGACGCGCACCAGGCGGTCGCCGAGCGCATAGTGAAGCATGGTCGCGCTTCGGCCGGATGAGTGATAGCCGATGTGCTCCTCGGCTTCGAGTACCGCGACCCGCGCATGGCTCGACAGCGCAGCGGCGGCGGACAGGCCCGCGATCCCTCCGCCGATCACGATGATGTCGGGCGCGCTCACGCCGCTGTCAGGCGCTCGTTCACCACCTTGCCACTCTGGGTGAGCCGGACCGCCTTCACGATCTCGTCATCCTCGGGAAGCACGGGCCGGCCTTGCTCCTTGTCCCAAAAGGCGCTGAGAAAATTGTAGAGGTTGCGCGCGAACAGCGCCGAGGCGTCGGCCGCGAGGCTGCGCGCGAGGTTGGTCGCGCCGATGATGGTCACGCCATGCCTTTCGACGCGCTCGCCGCTGACCGTGCCCTCGACGTTGCCGCCGGCATCGGCCGCGAGATCGACGATGACGCTCCCCGGCCGCATCGTCGCGACCTGCGCGTCGCTGATCAGCCGCGGCGCGGCGCGGCCGGGGATCAGCGCGGTCGTGATGACGATGTCCTGCTTGGCGATGTGGCTCGACACCAGCTCGGCCTGCGCTTTCTGATATTCCTCGGACATTTCCGTCGCATAACCGCCGGCGCCTTCGCCCTCGATGCCGGCGACATTCTCGACGAAGATCGGCTTTGCGCCGAGCGACTGTATCTGCTCCCTGGTCGCCGAACGCACGTCGGTCGCGCTGACTTGCGCGCCCAGGCGCTTGGCGGTGGCGATTGCCTGCAGGCCCGCGACGCCGACGCCCATCACGAACACCTTGGCCGGGCTGATGGTGCCCGCCGCGGTCATCATCATCGGGAAGGCCCGGCCGTACGCGTCTGCCGCTTCGACGACCGCCTTGTAGCCGGCGAGGTTCGACTGAGACGACAGGATGTCCATCGATTGCGCGCGGCTGATGCGCGGCATCCATTCCATCGCCAGGGCCTCGAGGCCGGCAGCCGCATAGCCCTCCACGCGCTCGCGCCGGCGCATCGGATCGAGCCCGCCGACGAGGAGCGCACCGGGCTCGGCTCCGTCGAGCGACTGCGGCTCGGGTCCCGCGACGCACAGGATGACGCCGGCGCCCTTGAGCACGTCCTTGCGACTTGCCGTTGTCGCACCCGCAGCCTCGAAATCGCCGTCGGAAACCGAAGCATCTTCGCCGGCGCCTTTCTCCACCGCCACGTCCGCTCCGAGCGCGGCGAATTTCTTCACGGTCTCGGGCATCGCAGCGCACCGTGTCTCGCCCGCCGCTTCCTTCAGGACCGCGATTTTCATGGTCTATTTGAGGATCATCAGGACGACGAGACCGACGATCAGGCACACGACCGCGCCCCATTTCATCATCTTCGTGAAGCGCCCGTAGTCATGCACGTGCACGGCCACGTCCTGAGTCGGCGGACTGGCGAGCAGCGGCTCTTCTTCGGCCATCGTTTACCCCTTTGCGTTGGAAGCGATTGCCGCCGTCCATAACAAGGCGAGCCTCACTCCCCAAGCCCCGCGAAGCGCCGGCTTAAGTCCCCCTTTACCGGTCCACCCGTAGGGTGACGGCGAAAGGCGGGATATGCGCGAAGAACCCACACGCTCGCTCTTGCTCCTCGATGCCAATGCCGACGAGCGCAGGCTGATTTCGGCCATTGCTTCGCGCGCAGGATGGAGCGTCGTCGGCGCCGCCGATGGGGAGCAGGCGATCGCGCTGCTCCAGGGGCCGCACGGGCGCGAGGTGCGCGCCGCCATCTTCGGCAGCTGGGAGGCCGGGCAGGGACCGCAGCTGATCGATGCGCTGCGGGCCCATCGCGCCGAGCTGCCGGTAATCGTCCTTTCGCACGTCGACACGGTGTCCACCGCGGTCGAGGCGATGCGCGCCGGCGCTTCCGATTTCCTGGTGCGCCCGGTCGCGCCCGAGCGCCTGCTCGAGGCGCTTGCCGTCAATGCGGACCGCCGCCGCCCGTCGGGCGAGCTCGCGCCCGTCTCCGAAAAACTGGCGCCCGCGCTCGAGCTCGAGCAGCTGGTCGGGGCCGCCCCCGAGTTCCGCGCTGCGCTCGCCGTCGCTGCCAAGTCGGCGCGCAACCGCCTTCCCCTGCTGATCCTGGGCGAGCCCGGGACCGGCAAGGAGACCATCGCCCGTGCAATCCATGCCGCGAGCCTGCGCGCCAAGGGGCCGCTGCTGACTCTCGATTGCAAGGCGATCGCGGCGAATATCATCGACAGCGAGCTTTTCGGCCACGAAAAGGGAGCTTTTCCAGGCGCCTTCGCCGCGAAAATGGGCAAGCTCGTGCAGGCGGACGCCGGCACGCTGGTGCTCGACGAAATCGGCGCGCTGCCGCCCGAAACCCAGGAGCGGCTCGACCGCATGCTCGCGACCGGGGAAGTCCGTCCGGTCGGCCTCAACGGCAGCTATTCGGTCGATGTTCGGGTGATCGCGACCAGCAGCCGCCCGCTGCCCGAGGATTTCAACGCCGGTCTCGGCGAGCGGATCGGCACCACGACCGTCGTCCTGCCCCCGCTGCGCGACCGAAGCAGCGACATCCCGGCGCTCGCGCGGCACCTGCTCGGCCGCGTCGCCGAGCAGCTCGAGCTCAAGCCGCTGTCGATCGGCAACGACGCGCTCTCGCTGCTGATGCGCTACGGCTGGCCGGGCAACGTCCGCCAGCTCGCCGGCGTGCTGTTCCGCGCCGCGCTGCAGTGCGACGGCAGCTCGCTCACTTCCGACCATTTCCCGCATATCGCCGTCCAGTCGCGCTTCACCGGCCGCCGCACCGACGGGGTGCCGACACTCAGCAAGTCGCGAAGCGATCAGGCGATCTCGGGCGCGCCCGATGTCACCCTCTACACCGGCGACGGTCACCTGCGACCGCTCGAAGAGATCGAGGCCGACATCATCCGCCTCGCGATCGGCCATTATCGCGGCCGCATGAGCGAGGTCGCGCGGCGTTTGGGGATCGGCCGCTCCACGCTCTACCGCAAGCTAGGCGGCCTCGGGATCGACACCAGCGCCGCGTAGCCGCGCGCTTCTGCCCCGGCAGCCGCTCTGCTACGGGCGCAGCCGATGCAACCATTCAAAGAGGCCGTCGCCCTCGTCACCGGCGCCGCTTCCGGAATCGGCGCGGCGCTGGCGACGCGGCTTGCGAACAGCGGAGCGCGCAAGCTCATCCTCGTCGACAGCGACGAAGACCGTGTCCACGACTTCGCATTCAGCCTCCCGTGCGAGCGCGCTCTGGTCATCGGCGACGTCGCCGATCCGCAGCTCTGGCGAGGCGCAGACCTTACCGGGTTGACCCACGCCGCCGTCAACGCGGGAGTCGCGTCTGCCGGACCTATCGACACGATCGACCTAGACGAGTGGCGGCGGGTGATGAGCGTCAACCTCGACGGCGCATTCCTCACCCTGCAGGCGGCAATGCGGGCGATCGGCTCGACCGGCGGCGGCTCGATCGTGGTGACGGCCTCGGCGGCGGGAGTGAAGGCCGAACGGGGAATCGCCGCTTATGCCGCTTCCAAGGCTGGCGTGATCCAGCTCGCCCGGGTCGCCGCGCAGGAAGGCGCCGCGCAGGGCATCCGGGTCAACGTGATTGCGCCGGGAGGCGTCGAAACGCCGATCTGGGACTGTGTTCCGATGTTCGCCGATCGCGCGGCAGAGGTCGGCCGCGAGGCCGCATTCGCCGAGATGGCGGCGATGGCAACGCCCCTGAAGCGCTACGCCAAGCCGGAAGAGATCGCCGCGCAGATCGCCTTCCTCCTATCCGACGAATGCGCGAGCGTCACCGGCACGATCTTCATCAGCGACGGCGGCTACACCGCCTAGGGAGTCCGCGGAGTCAGCGCCTGATCGCGCAGCCCGCGCCAGATCCGCAGCGCCTGCACCGTCTCGGGCACGTCGTGGACGCGCAGCAGCTGGACACCTTGCTCCGCGGCCTTGAGCGCGAAGGCGATGCTTCCGGCGAGCCGTTGGTCGACGGGCGCCTCGCCCGACAGCGCGCCGATCGTGCGCTTGCGGCTTGCGCCCACGACCAGCGGACAGCCGAGTGAGTGGAACGCAGCCAGCCCGTTCATCAGCTCGAGATTATGCCCGACGTTCTTGCCGAAGCCGAAGCCGGGATCGATGAGGATGCGCTCGCGCGCGATCCCCGCGCCCTCGGCGGCGGCAATCCGTTCCTCCAGCCACAGATAGACCTCGACGAGCACATCGTCGTAGCGCGGGTCGTCCTGCATCGTCTCGGGCGAGCCCTTGTGATGCATGAGCACGACCGGCACGTCGGATGCTGCGATCACCCCCGCGGAGCGGCCGTCGTGGGTCAGCGCCGACACGTCGTTCACCATCCGCGCCCCGGCCTCGATCGCTGCCGTCATGACGTCAGCCTTGCGGGTGTCGACCGACACCGCTGCGCCTCCTGCCGCGAGTTGACGGATGACGGGCGCCACGCGCTCGATCTCGTCGCCTTCCCACACCGGCTTCGCGCCGGGCCGGGTCGATTCGCCGCCGACGTCGATGATCGCCGCGCCGGCGGCGGCCATGTCGGCGCCCGCTTCGGCGGCAGCGGCGGCATCGGCGAACCGGGCGCCGTCCGAAAAGCTGTCGGGGGTCGCGTTGACGATGCCCATGACCTGCGGCTGGTCGAGCCGGATCGCGCGCTCGCCGAGCTGGAGCGCTGCCCGGAGAGAGGTCAGTGCCGCCCACTGCGCGGCCATGTCCTCGTCGAAGCGGCTCTCGATGCCTTCGACCGGCAACAGCTCTGTGGAAGTGCGCTCGTGCCCGTCGATGCGAACGAGCTCGACCGCGCAGAACCAGTTCAACCCGCCCGAAAGCCGCGCGACCTTGCCTTCGTGGCCGAAGGGCGAATCGACGAAGGCCGTCGGGCGAAGCAGCGTTCGGGTCATGGCCTGCCCCGCATAACCGCCGCAGGGCGCCGCGTCATCGTGCCCAGATGTGACCGGCGCCTTCGAGGTCGGCCGGAGAGCGGAACAGGACGCTGCGCGGGCACACCAGGCGTTCGTCGGGGAACAGCTTCAGGATGGCATCGAGAAAGCGATATTCCACCGACGCCTGGAAATAGCCCTGGCGGTCGAGCGCGTTCTGCACCCGTTCGTCGAGGCCGGGATAGAATTTGAAATGGGCGAGTCCCAGCTGAATGCTTTCTGGCGGGCGCACGTTTACGTTGTGCGGGTCGAGGCGGACGATCCCCTGCCCTGTCTTCACCAGGGGCACCTTCCACGTCTTGGCGATGCGATATGGCCTGTCGCCGTAAATCTCGGGGATTTTCTCGGGGTAACGCTTGTTCAGCTTCATCAGCAGCCGCGGCCGGACACCCGAGATCACGATCTTCGGCTTGGGATCATTGGGGAACCATTTGTAGACCGGGTCCCGGTCGAACCACGGGCTGCCTTCGATCGGTCCGAGCGGGTCGAAGAACCGCTCCGACAGCCGCTCGGGGTAGAAATCGACCATCGCCGCCATCGCGCATTTGGGCTCTTGCTGCTCGAGATGGAGCGCGACGTCCTCGATCGACGTGAAGCCGGTGGGGAGGACCATGAACTCGTCGACGTCGAGGTGGAGCCCCCATTGCCCATCGCCCATCACCTTGAGGACCCGGTTGCCGAGCGCCGCCTGCATGACTGCCAGTTTCGGCCGGGGCGAGTCGTCCTCCGCCGCGAGGACCGTGCAATCGTCCTGCTCCATCAGGATGTCGCGCGTACGGTCGGTGGAATGGTCGTCGAAGAAGACAAACCGCTCGACCCCAAGCCCGCGGTAATGGGCGAGGAAATGCGGGAGAAACCACTCCTCGTTGTACACCAGGCTGAAGGAAAAGACGCCGCTTCGCGCTTTTGCCCGCTTCAGGACACCGATTTTCACTGACGCTCTCTAAGGGAATTCCGGGAAATCGCTTAGCACGCCCTGCTCGAATGGAAATCCGCGCTCAACCAGGCTGCGCCAGATAATCCTGCCTTATCGCATCGAGGGGCGTCAGCGCGCCCTTGCCGCCGAGGTGCCAGAAGGTCCAGCCGTTGCACGAAGGCGCGCCTTGCAGCGCGGCGCCGACCTTGTGGATCGAGCCGCTGTGCGTGCCCGAGCAGATCGAGCCGTCGGCACGGACGGACGCGCTCCATCGCCGCTTCGAATCCATCAGCACCGTCCCGGCCGGCACCAGGCCGGCTTCCACCAGCAGGCCAAAGGCGACGCGCGGCTGGTCGCGCTTGTCGGGCACCGTGCGCATCGCGCTTTCGTCGAGCGGCAAAGTCGAATCGATCCGCTCGCGCGCCACCTTCACATAAGCGCTCTCGCGCTCGATCCCGATCCATCGCCTCCCAAGCCGCCGCGCGACCGCGCCGGTGGTGCCGGTACCGAAGAACGGGTCGAGCACCACGTCGCCCGGCTTCGTGCAGGCGAGCAGGATCCGGTAGAGCAAGGCTTCGGGCTTCTGGGTCGGATGCGCCTTGGATCCGTCGGCGCCCTTCACCCGCTCTGCCCCGGCGCAGATCGGGAGCACCCAGTCCGACCGCATCTGGAGATCGTCGTTGAGCGCCTTCATCGCGCGATAATTGAAGGTGTAGCGCGCCTTCTCGTCCTTGGCGCACCAGATCAGGGTCTCGTGAGCGTTGGTGAAGCGCGTGCCGCGGAAGTTGGGCATCGGGTTGGTCTTGCGCCAGACGATGTCGTTGAGGATCCAGAAATCGGCGTCCTGGAGCAGCGCCCCGACGCGGTAGATGTTGTGATAGCTGCCGATCACCCAGATCGTGCCGTCGTCCTTGAGCACGCGCCGCGCCTGCTCGAGCCAGTCACGGGTGAAATTGTCGTAGGTCGTCAGGCTGTCGAACTTGTCCCAGTCGTTGTCGACTGCGTCGACACGGCCGCCTTCGGGCCGGAAAAGGTCGCCGCCGAGCTGCAGATTGTATGGCGGGTCGGCAAAGATCATGTCGACCGACTTGTCGGGAAGCCGCGCCATCTCGGCGATGCAGTCGCCCTGCAGGATGACGTTGAACGGGAGGATCTTCGGGCACGGCGCGTTCGGCGCCAGCGTGCCGTGCCGTTCCGCGATGCGGGCCACCAGGTTCATGAACGGACGTCCCCCCTTCGAGCCGGCGAAGGTGAGTCAGGCGGGACTCGCGGTCAAGCGATCTAGGGTTAACGAGCCGGTACGAACGACTACAGCTAGGCAGCCGTATGCGGCTGTTCCACAACATCTTGAGTCTCGACGATCCGGATGGACTCAATCTCTGGTGGGTGTGGCGCAAAGGACTCGCCGGGGGCGATTTCTTCGAAGACCAGCGGTGCTTGCGCGTCGGCTTCGATCGCGGCGCGGACCTTGGGGAAGCTGCGGCGGTGCAGCGGCGTCGGTCCGAGCGCGTGCAGTGCGCGCCAGTGCTCGGGGGTGCCGTAGCCGCGGTTCGTCTCCCAGCCGTAGCCGGGATATTGGCGCGCATAGTCGGCCATGATCCTGTCGCGCGTGACCTTGGCGATGATCGAGGCGGCGCCGATCGAGCGGCACCTGGCGTCACCGTCGACGATCGCCTTGGACGGCCGCTGCCACTTGGGAAGCGCGTTGCCGTCGACCAGCACCCACGCCGGCTCCAGCCCGAGGGCCTCCACCGCGCGCACCATCGCCAGCATCTTCGCCCAGTAGATGTTCAGCCGGTCGATTTCCTCGACGCTCGCGATCCCCACACCCCAGGCGATGGCCTGCGTCATCAGCCGGCCGTAGAGCGCCTCGCGCTTGTCGATCGGCAAATTCTTCGAATCGTCGATGCCACGCGGGAATCTCTCGCGGTCGAGGATGCAGGCGGCGGCGACCACGGGTCCGGCAAGCGGCGCGCACCCGGCCTCGTCGACCCCGGCCAGCGGTTGCGGGAAGTCGAGCTCGAGCTTGAAGGAGCAACGCCGCGGCATCGAGTCGGACTCTTGCACCTGCCAGGATATGACGGTCCAGACCGCCAGCGGACAGAAGCTGTGGAAAAGTCTGATTTTTCAGACGAAGGGCGCAAAAGGCGCCAAGAACAACCGTCATCCCGGCCTTGAGCCGGGACCTGCCCTTTTTTTCGATTGGGGGAAGGGAAGGCGGGTCCCCGCTTTCGCTGGGATGACGAGTTCTGCTCCGCCTTTCTTCGCGCCTTAGCGCCTTCGCGTGAAACCCTATCCTTCCATCCGCCACGGCGGGAAGCGCCGCGCTTCGCCGGCCTTGTAGAGGAAGATGATGTTGCCGTCCGGATCGCGAAGCCGCACCTCGCGCCACATCCACGGCTGGTTGCGCGGGCCGTGCTCGAACGCGATCCCGCTGCGCGCCAGCTGCTCGACTCGCTCGTCGAGGTCGTCGCATTCCAGGTAGATCGCCGTGGTCGCGAGGATCTTCTCGTCGGCATCGATCTGGACCGACATCGTGACTCCGCCCGCTGTCTCGAACCTTGCATAGCCCGTGTCGGGGCTGTCGATGATCTGCTTGAGGCCGAGCCGGCGGTAGAAGTCGACCGAGCGCTCGTATTTGCTGCCGGTGACCGTCACCTGGTTGAGGCGCGGCCCGGCGCCGACGTCGAGACGCACGTCGGCGTGACCGATCGGCCCGGAGCCCTGCCCAAGGCCAGGCGCCGCGTAGAGCGCGACCCGCACGAACTCGCGCGCCCTCGCCACGGCGTCGGAAAGGCTCGACCCCTGCGCCAGGAAACAGGCGATCGCGCTCGCCAGCGTGCAGCCCGTGCCGTGCGTGCTGGTGGTGTCGATCCGCTGGCCCTGCCAGCTGGTCATATTGTCTTCTTCGATCAGCGCGTCGGCGAGCGCGTCGCCTTCCTCGTGACCGCCCTTGATCAACACCGCGCAGCCATGCTGACCGACGAGGTGGAGCGCGGCGGCGACGGGGTCCTCCTCCGACGTCAAGCGCTTCAGCTCGGGCAGGTTCGGGGTGGTCAGCGTGGCGACATCCATCAGCCGCCCGAACGCGGCGACGGTGGCCTCGTCCGCCAGCGCGCTGCCGCTGGTCGCGACCATCACGGGATCGAACACGATCGGCAGGTCCGGCTGCTCGGCCTTCAGCCGCTCCAGCCGCTCGGCGACCCGCTCGGCGGTGAAGGCGCTGCCGATCATGCCGATCTTGACCGCATCGGCGCCGATATCCTCCAGGACCGCGTCGATCTGCGCCAGCACCATCTCGGCCGGGAC
>DASSOE010000060.1:0-3118 GCA_035700945.1 Sphingomicrobium sp.
TGCGGGAAGATGAAGCGCACCGGCTTCGCGAGGTCGAGCTCGGGCACGATCGGCTCGAAGTCGTGGCCGTCGGCGCCCAGGCCGTGCAGCCAGATGATCGCCGCCTGCGGGTTGCGCCCGCTTTCCAGCTCGATCGCGTCCATCACAGGATCCGGTTGGCGCGGGTGAGCGAGAACGCCGCGGCGCCCAGCACGAGCAGCGTCGCGGCGAGGGCGAAGAAGGCGGTGATTTCGGTCTCGGCCTGCTCGAGCACGAAGCGGCTGGTCAGGGCGTCGTAGATCTTCTTCAGCTCCTCGGAGCTCGCGGCATGGAAGTACTCGGCGTTGGTCAGCTCGGCGATCGCCTTCAAGGTTTCCTCGTCGTACATCATGAAAATCGAATAGCCCTCGAAGGCGACCGGCCCGCCCTGCGGGCTGCCGAAGCCTACGGTGAACACGCGCACGCCGCGGTCGGCGGCCATGCGCGCGGCCTCGAGCGGGTCGGGGCCGACGGTGCGCCGGCCGTCGGTGAGCAGGATGATCGCCGCGTGCGGATTCGAGCCCGGCGGCACGCGCTGCATCGGCTTCACCGGCGGCTTCTTCGGCGCCTTGCCCGCCGGCGCCCTCGGCCCGAGCACGATCGACTCGAGGTCGATGCCCTCGTCGGGGAAGAGCGTGGCGAGCGCCATGATGATGCCGCTGCCGATCGCGGTGTGGCGGTCGAGCTGCAGGCGGTCGATCGCCGCGGTGAGCTCCTCCTTGTCGCGCGTCGGCGGCTGCACCAGCAGCGCCGTGCCGGCGAAGGAGACGATGCCGATCTTCACGTCGGAGGGCTGGTCGCGGACGAAGTCGCGCGCCGCCGCCTGCGCGGCGCCGAGGCGGCTGGGCTGCACGTCGCTCGCGCGCATGCTGAGCGACACGTCCATGGCGAGGATCAGCGTGCGCTGCTGCGAGGGCAGCGTGATCAGCGCGGTCGGGCGCGCGCTCGCGACGATCAGCACCGCGAGCGCGGCGAGGTAGAGCGCCGGCGCAGCGTGCCTTTTCCAGCCTGCCGAGCCTTGCATCGCCTCGCGGACCATCGCCATGCCGGCAAGGCGCTTCGCGGCCGCGGCGCGGCGGCGCAGCATCGCTAGATAGCCGGCCGCAAGGATCGGCAGCGCGAGCAGCAGCCACAGCGCCTGCGGCCAGAGGAATTTCACGCCGGTGGCTTCCGGATAGCCGCCGTTCGGATAGCCGATTTCGGCCTGAAAGCTTTCACCACCGCCTCTTGCGTTTCGATGTACGGACCGCCGATAAGGTCGATGCAGTAGGGTACCGCTGCGAAGATGCCGTGCACCAGTGCCTTGCCGCTTTCGTCCTTCAGTCCCTCCAGCGTCTCCTTGATCGACTTCGGCTGGCCGGGCAGGTTGATGATCAGCGCCTGCTTGCGGATGACGGCAACCTGACGCGACAGGATCGCAGTGGGCACGAACTTCAGGCTGATCTGGCGCATCTGCTCGCCGAAGCCCGGCATCTCCTTGTCGGCGACCGCCAGGGTGGCCTCGGGCGTCACGTCGCGCGGCGCCGGGCCGGTGCCGCCGGTGGTCAGCACCAGGTGGCAGCCGCGCCGGTCGACCAGCTCGATGAGCGTCGACTCGATGAGCGAGCGCTCGTCGGCGATCAGCCGCGTCTCGTCGCGCCACGCCGGGGCGGCGATCGCCGACTTGAGCCACTCCTTGAGCGAGGGGATGCCTTCGTCCTTGTAGACCCCCGCGGACGCGCGGTCGCTGATGGAAACCAGCCCGACGATGAGCTCGGCACTCATACCGTCCCCGCTTCCCTTGCAACCCCCCGCTCGCTGCGCTCGCTTCCCCCCTTGTATGTCGCGGCGAGCGTATCTTTTTCATCGCAACACCGGCTGGGCAGACCGTTTTTACCCCCATGGGTACTAAGCCCGTTGTTAAGCATGGTCGCCTGGCCGGATCTCTTTGTAAGCCCGAACGGTTGCGCGAGCCTAGGAGCTCGCATTGTCGCAAGGCTGGGACACGAGGAGGAGCGATGGACAAGAAAGTGGTGGGGATCGATGTATCGAAGGCGACGCTGGATATAGCGCTCTTGCCTGCAGGCGAGCTGCTGCAGTTTGCCAATGACGCTGATGGGATCGACGCGTTGCGCGCGAAGCTTGGTTCGTCTGACGGCTTGGTCGTGATGGAAGCCACCGGTGGGTATGAGACTTCGGTGGCGACGGCGCTCGTGGGTGCCGGGTTCCGCGTGGCCGTTGTCAACCCGCGGCAGATCCGAGACTTCGCGAAGGCAACGGGGCGACTTGCCAAGAACGATCGCATCGACGCCCAGGTCATTGCCGCTTTCGGCGCGGCGATCGAGCCCGAGATCGTGCGGCTGCCCGACGAAGACGCGCGTGAGCTCGAGGCATTGCTCGTGCGCCGGCGCCAGCTCGTCGCCATGCGCGTACAGGAGGTCAATCGCCTGGGGCTTACGCAGGGCCTCATGCGCAAGAACATCAAGGCCCACATCGACTGGCTGGACAAGCAGATCGACAGGCTCGACATCGACCTCACCGCGGCGCTGAGGAGCTCGCCCGCCTGGCGCGCGAAGGACGAGCTGCTGCGCAGCTTCAAGGGCGTGGGCCGTATCACCTCCGGCACGCTGCTGGTCGCACTGCCCGAGCTCGGGCAGCTCGACCGGCGCGCCATCGCAGCATTGGTCGGCTTGGCGCCGTTCAATCGCGACAGCGGCGTCATGCGAGGTCGGCGCTCCATCTACGGCGGCCGCTCGCAAGTGCGCACGCTGCTCTACATGGCAGCCACCACGGCGATCCGGTCCAACCCAGTGATCCGGGCCTTCTATGAGCAGCTGAAGGCTCGTGGCAAGCCGCACAAGGTCGCCATGGTCGCCTGCATGCGCAAGATGCTGACGATCCTGAATGCGATGGTTCGTCAAAGCACCCCCTGGACCCCCGAAACAAACCCCCTTTGATCAACCCATTTAAAACACGGTTGCTTAACAGGGGGGCGGCGGAGAGTTCGGGCTCCGTCCCCGAATTTGAATTGGCTTTTCATTTCACCTCGTAGACATCGAGCTCGACCGCGTCCTTCAACCGCGCGCCGGTGGCGACGCAGACCAGCCGGTTCAGCCAGGCG
>DASSOE010000061.1:0-6326 GCA_035700945.1 Sphingomicrobium sp.
TATGACTCGACGATCTCGCAATGGTTCGCCTTCGCCGACCAGGGCGAGCGCTGGCCGGAGACGTGGGTGCTGGCAAACAAGCTCGAGATGGGCCTGCGCTACGGCGAGAACCCGCACCAGCAGGCGGCGCTGTATTTACCCGTCGGTCCCCATGTACGTGGCATCGCGCAGGCCAGCCAGGTGCAGGGCAAGGAGCTCAGCTACAACAATTTGAACGACGCCAATGCCGCGCTGGAGCTCGTCGCGGAGTTTCGCGACGCGGAGCCGACCGTGGTCATCGTCAAGCATGCCAATCCGTGCGGCGTCGCGACCCGGGGAGCGCTGATCGACGCGTGGCGGGAAGCGCTGGCCTGCGACAGCGTCTCGGCCTTCGGCGGGATCGTCGCGACCAACCGGACGCTCGATGCCGAAACGGCCGAAGCCATCACCGGGATCTTCACCGAGGTCGTGGTCGCGCCCGATGCCGACGAGGACGCAAAGGCGATCTTCGCGAGGAAGAAGAACCTTCGCCTGCTGCTCACCGGGGACCTGCCCGACCCGCGGCGCCCGGGTCAGAGCCTGGCGGTCATCACCGGCGGCCTACTCGTCCAGGACCGCGACAATGGCATGGTTTTGCGCGACGAGCTCAGGTGCGTGACCAGGCGCGAGCCGACCGAGCAGGAGGTCCGCGATTGCCTGTTCGCGTGGACGGTCGCCAAGCACGTCAAGTCGAACGCGATCGTCTATGCAAAGGACGGCGCCACCGCGGGTGTCGGTGCCGGGCAGATGAACCGCCGCGACAGCGCCCGTATCGCCGCAATCCGGGCGCGCGAAGCCGCCGAGGCGAACGGGTGGGCGGAGCCGCGCACCGTCGGCTCCGCCGTCGCGTCAGACGCCTTCTTCCCCTTCGCCGATGGCCTGCTTTCAGCCGCCGAAGCCGGCGCCACGGCGGTGATCCAGCCCGGCGGTTCGATCCGCGACGATGAAGTCATCGCCGCCGCGGATGAGGCCGGCCTCGCAATGCTGTTCACCGGCATGCGCCACTTCCGGCACTGACAGGTCAAACCATATCGTCGCGTGTCTCGCCGCGCGCGAGCGCTGCATCTTCAGCGGCGCGAAGCTCGCGTACGTCGGTCTTGCGCATGCGAAACAATTCGCGATCGGCGGGCCCGAAGCCCTTCGTCCACAGCACGCTAAAGAAGGCGCAGAGGATCGCCGGTACGCCGAGGATGAGCTGCCAAGTTTGCGGGAGGAGCAGGCGCACGAGCGCGCCGACCGCGGCGCCGGCTGCGGTCGCCCACACCAGATCCCAGCGCCAGCCCGACACCGGCGCTTGCAGCTGGCGCCGCAGCAGCCACGACTTGGTGATCGACGCGAAGGCGAGCGCGACGCAGAGCGCGATCGCCGGGCCCGTCGCCTGAAATGCCTCGGGCAGGCCCTCGTCGCGCATGATCAGGATCAGCGCCGCCGCGAGCCCCGCTTCGAGCGCGAGCATTACGAGGCTGATCATCATGTTGCGCTTGCGAGCAACGTAGATCAGCGCCGCTTCGCTGACGACCGCGGCGGCGGCGATCACTTCAGCGGCAAGCAGGAAGCCGAGCATTGCCGTGCCGCCCGTGAATCCCGAGCCGACCAGCGCCATTACGGCGCGCCCGGGGATACCGAGCGCTAGCGCGATGCCGAGCTGCGCGGCGATGATCCAGTAGGTGACCTGGCGCACCTGCCGGGCCACACCGGCCCGGTCGCCCGCAGCGATGCGCCGGACAATCGCCGGTCCGAGCACGGGCTCGAAGCTGGTCTTCAGCTTGGCGGGGAGGGTCGCGACCTGCTGCGCGACATAATAGATGCCGACGAAGGCAGCGGGCATGAACGCGCCGAGCACTGCAAGGTCGATGCGCCGCGATGCCCATTCGACCGCATCCGCCGCTGCCACCGGCACGTTTCGCCAGGCGGTGCTCCACGCGCCCGCAAGGTCCGGCTTCCAGCCGTGCGGCACGCCGTAGCACTTCAGCAGCGGGATCAGCGCCGCGATGAGCGCTGCGACCATCGAGAAAACGTAGGAGATGATGAGGCCGTCATCGATCGAGATGTACGACCAGACAAACGCGACGATGCTGATTGTCCACGGCTCCACCACGGAGCGCGCGCGCACGGTCGATGCGACGTCGTCCTGGTATGCAAGCGCCGCGAGCGCGATGTCGGTCCAGGCAATCGCAAGCACCGTGATCGCGAGCATCCGGTCGAGTCCATGCACATCCGTTGTCGGGTACATGGCCTTGGGAAACAGGATCAGGATCGCCATTGCTATCGCCGATGTGATGGCGGCGACCAGCATCGCGTCGGCGACGACGCACGAGTGCGGCTTTTTCGCATTGGCGAGCAACTGCGCGAGCCCGCGCCTCAGGCCCAACGCGGCGATCTGCGCGGCAAATTCGACGGTCAGCACGGCATAAGCGAAGCGGCCCAGCTCGGCCGCGCCGTAAATTCGTCCGGCGATGAGCAGAAACGGCACCCGCGCCGCCAGCCGCAGTACGAAGCCGAAAACGTTCAGGCGTCCGCCGCGCGCCAGGGTCGCCATGTCCGCATCGGGTGGCTGCGGCGGAGGCGGACCGTCGCCGCTAGCGTTTAATGCGCTTCTCCCCAATGCGCCCCCCAGCCGACCTCAACATCGAGCGGCACGTCGAGCCTCATCGCAGGTTCGGCGGCATTTGCCATCACTTGCTTGATGATGGCCGCGGCCTCTTCCTCCTGCCCGTCCGGCACTTCGAACACCAGTTCGTCGTGAACCTGGAGCAGCATCTTCACCCCGTCGAGCCCATTCGCCGCAAGGGCATCGTCCATCCGCGCCATCGCACGTTTGATGAGGTCGGCGCTCGTCCCCTGGATCGGCGCGTTGACCGCGGCCCGCTCGGCGCCGCCGCGAATCGACGGGTTCGACGAGCGAATGTTCGGCTCAAAATGCGTCTTCCGGCCGAACAGGGTGCGCGTGAAGCCATGCTCGCGCACGAGGCCGAGGGTCGAGTGGATGTAATTGCGGATCCCGGGGAACCGCTCGAAATAGCGGTCGATGATCGCCTTGCCTTCGTCCTTCGGCACGCCGAGGCGGCTCGCCAGGCCCCACGACGAAATCCCGTAGAGGATCGCGAAATTGACCGTCTTCGCCTTATTTCGAGTGTCGCGGTCGACTGTCCCGAACAGCTCCTCGGCGGTGATCGCGTGAATGTCGGCGCCGGCGTTGAACGCCTCCTTGAGCTGCGGGACGTCGGCCATGTGCGCCGCGAGCCTGAGCTCGATCTGGCTGTAGTCGGCGCTGAGCAGCTTGTGCCCGGCGTCAGCGATGAACGCGTCGCGGATCTTGCGCCCGATCTCCGTCCGGATCGGGATGTTCTGGAGGTTGGGGTCGTTCGACGACAAGCGGCCGGTCTGCGCGCCGGTCAGGCTGAAGCTGGTGTGGACGCGCCCCGTCTCCGGGTTGATCTGCTGCTGAAGCGCATCGGTGTAGGTGCTCTTGAGCTTGGTCAGCTGGCGCCACTCCAGCACCAAAGTCGCACATTCGACGCCCTCCGACGCGAGCCGTTCCAGCTCATTCACGTCGGTCGAATATTGGCCGCTCTTGCCCTTGCGGCCGCCCTTGAGCCCGAGGCGACCGTAGAGCACTTCGCCAAGCTGCTGTGGGCTGCCGATCGTGAAGGGCCCGCACGCCGCCTCGTAGATCTTCTCCTCGAGCGCCTGGGTGTCGCGCCCGAACTCGGCCGACAGCCGCGCAAGATAGTCTCGGTCGACCTTGATCCCCCGACGCTCCATGCGACTGATCACCGGCACCAGCGGCTTGTCGATCCGCTCGTAGACGCGAGCGACATTCTCGGCGGCGAGCCGCGGCTTGAGCCACAGCCAGAGGCGGAGCGTGATGTCGGCGTCCTCCCCGGCGTATTCGGTCGCCGGGCCGAGCGGCACCTTGTCGAAGGTGATCTGGCTTTTGCCGGTCCCGCATAGCGATTTGTAGCTGATGCACTCGTGGCTGAAGTGCGTCTTCGCCAGCTCGTCGAGGCCATGGCCGAAGCTCTTGCCCGCATCGAGGTCGAAGCTCATCACCATCGTGTCGTCGACCGGCGCGACGCAAATGCCGGCCTTGTCGAACATCACCCAGTCGTACTTGAAATTGTGCCCGATCTTGAGGACCGCCGGGTCCTCCAGAAGCGGTTTCAACTTGTCGAGCACCAAGGCCATCGGCAGCTGGTCCGGAGCGTCGGAAAGAAGGTCGGCGCCGCTGTGCCCGACCGGAATGTAGCAGGCCTTGTTCGGTGACGTCGCAAGGCTCACGCCGGCGAGCTTGGCGACGATGCAGTCGATGCAATCGGTCTCGGTATCGACCGCGACATAGCCCTGCGCGGTGGCCTCCGCTATCCAGCGGTCGAGCGCCGCTTCGTCGGTCACCGTCTCGTACTTCGACCGGTCGATCTCGATCTTCTCGGGCTCGGTCGGCGCAGTCGCCGGCTTGCGGTCCAGCGCCGCCATGACGTCGTTCCGCACCGTCGCCCCGGTCTGCGTCGGGGTCCCACCCATCAGGCGCGCGTGGAGCGTCTTGAATCCCTGGTCGGCAAGGAACTCGGCAAGCGGCTCCTTGGGGATGTACTTCATCTCGAGCGCGTCGAGCGGCTCGGGCAGGTTCGCGTCGCAGACCAGCCGCACGAGCTCCCGGCTCAGCCGCGCCGCCTCGGCATGGTCGATCAGCGACTGCTTCAGCTTGGGCTTCGTGATCTGGTCGGTCGACGCGAGCACCGTCTCAAGGTCGCCATAAGTCTGGATCAGCTGGCTCGCCGTCTTCGGACCGATCCCGGGGACGCCGGGCACGTTGTCGACGCTGTCGCCCATCAGCGCGAGCACGTCGCCGACCTTCTCGGGCGGCACGCCGAACTTTTCCAGCACTTGCTCGCGCCCGATGCGGCGGTCGTTCATCGTGTCGAGCATGTCGATGCCGGCATCCTCGTCGATCAGCTGCATGAGGTCCTTATCGGAGCTGACGATCGTCACCTTCCAGCCCTGCCGCTTGGCCTCGGTGACGTAGCAGGCGATGATGTCGTCGGCCTCCAGCCCTTCCTCCTCGATGCATGGGATCGAGAAAGCGCGCGTCGCGACGCGGATCAGCGGGAATTGCGGGACGAGGTCTTCGGGCGGCGGCGGCCGGTGCGCCTTGTACTGGTCGTACATCTGGTTGCGGTGAGTCTGCTCGCTCGCATCGAGGATGACGGCCATGTGCGTCGGACCGTCAGCCTTGGAGAGGCCGTCCGCGAGCTTCCACAGCATGGTCGTATAGCCATAGACCGCGCCCGCTGGCTGACCGTGGCGGTTGGTCAGTGGCGGAAGCCGGTGATAGGCGCGGAAGATGTAGCTCGACCCGTCGACCAGATAGAGGTGCGGGCTCGCGGCAGCAGGCGTGGAAGCGTCGGGCATGAATGGTCGGATTTAGCAGGGTGGCAGCGGGAAGGAAGCTAGTCGAAATGTAGGGCGCATTCGACCGATTTCGAGCCTTAGCGAGACCCTGCGGGGAATTAGAATCCTGTGGAAAAGCAGCAGGCCGAGACTTCCTCAGTGTCCCACCTGAAAGGGCGTCACACATACTTCAACGGCTGTTTGCTCAGCGCTTCGCGCCTTGGCTCAGGCGTACTGCAGTCAACGATAATGATCTCCGGCCGACCTACGTTTGGTCTCTCGAGGCGCCCCACGGAATCGTATCGGCGCACGTGCTTATGCATCTTCCGCCGAAATTAGCTGGCCGATTCCGAGCGCGTTGCAGGGATGGCTCGAGGGTTTGGTGGGAGCGACGGTACCAACTCGCGCGCTCGACATGCGACCAATCTACAATCGCGTGGGGGTCACTCGCTACATCCTCAAGGGCATCAGACCCGAGTGGGGCGGTCATTTGGCGGTTACGCCGGTCGATCAGGGTGAAATCATTGGAAAGCGGACGGGCTTCAGTCGGAACTTGGGACCAACTGCGCGTCGGCGCAGCGGAAATAAGCCGCGGCGCCATTTGATGTAATTCAGGACAAACCGCTGTCCTACAGCGCGTCACTTGTGATCCAAGCTGGCGAATGAGCGCGCCAGATTCGCCGAAAATCCGCCGCGACGGCTGGACGCCCGAGCGCCAGCTTCGCTTCCTCGACACGCTCGCCGAGACCCGCAGCGTCACCCGGGCGGCTGAATCGGCGGGGATGAGCCGCGAAAGCGCCTATCGCCTTCGCGATCGCGGCATCGGTGCGCTGTTCGCCGCGCTCTGGGATCGCGCGCTCCTGCCGGAACCGGTGCGTTCCGAAGGTCACAACCGGTTGCTGACCGAGCGCAGCTTG
>DASSOE010000062.1:0-2725 GCA_035700945.1 Sphingomicrobium sp.
CGATCGGGGGTTCGACCATCCCGGCTCGGATGGCGACGATTTCTTCACCGGTACGGCCGTGAGCGACCGATTCGCGGGCGGCGCGGGCTCGGATACGTATTACTTCGGCTACGGCACCGGGCGCGACAGCATTCGCGAGCACGCATCCGCCGAAGACGTCGACACGCTGTGGGTGGCGGGACGCGCCAGCGAGGTCGAGGCGCGGCGCGAAGGCGCCGACCTGATCGTCCAGCGTCGCGCCTCGCCCGAGGAGCGCATTGCATTGCTCGACTGGTACTCCGACGGCAGCGCGCGCATCGAGACGGTCACGTTCGACGACGGCACTTCATGGGACGCGGCAACGCTGGAAGCGCGCGTCGGTGCCGTGGTTAACGAGGCCCCGCAGCTTTCGGCCCCTCTTCCAGACCAAGTCCTGGACGAGGGACAGACGCTGACGATCTT
The DNA here is from genome assembly GCA_035700945.1 of Sphingomicrobium sp. Classification (GTDB taxonomy): domain Bacteria; phylum Pseudomonadota; class Alphaproteobacteria; order Sphingomonadales; family Sphingomonadaceae; genus Sphingomicrobium. The sequence continues at coordinate 442 of DASSOE010000062.1, forward strand.
GCTCGAGGAGCACTTTGCCGATGGCGACCCGGGCGACCACCTGACATTCGAATTGTCGCTAGCCCCGTCGTGGATTTTGCTCCAAGGAATGCAGGTGATCGCGGCTCCCGGCGGCGCAGATGCCGGCACGTTCCAGCTGCGTGTCACCGCCATCGATGCGTATGGTGCGAGCGTCTCGGACGAATTCGAGATCGTGGTGCTGGACGCCAACCTCGCTCCAGTGCTGGTGGATCCAGCCCAAGACGTGCACGCCTTGGAAGGCGAAGAGCTTCTCGTCACGCTGCCAGCGGCGATGTTCTCGGACAGCGACCTTGATGACCGCCTGACCCTCGCTGCGCGGCTCGAGGACGGGTCGGCATTGCCGCACTGGCTGACCTTCGATCCAGCCATGCTCGCGTTCTCGGGCACGCCGCGCAATGAGGACGCCGGCACGCTGCGCGTGCGCATCATGGCGCTCGACTCGGCCGGCGCTTCAAGCACTGCGCTGTTCGCGATCAACGTCCAGGCAGTGAACGATGCCCCGATTGCCACCAGCACGCTCGGCGAGCAGGCCGTGGTTGCCGGAAACGCGTTCGATTACGTGGTGCCGGCCGCAGCTTTCCTCGATATCGACAGCGGCGACTCGCTCGCCTTCAGCGCCGAGATGGCCGACGGCTCCCCCCTGCCTGGCTGGCTCGCGTTCGATGCCGCGAACCGGCGCTTCTCGGGTGTCGCGCAGGGGAGCGGCAGGCTGGACATCCGCGTCACGGCGAGCGACGAGGCGGGCGCCAGCGCCTCCAGTCTTTTCGCGCTCGGCGTCACCGGCGGCGAGAGCAGCGCGCCTGTATTGGCCGCGCCGCTCCAGGACCAGTCGGCGCTGGAGGATTCGCCGTTCGTTTTCGTGATCCCGGCCAATGCGTTTACCGACGACGGCGCTGCCCTCCTCTATAGCGCCCAAGGCCTTCCGGACTGGCTCTCGTTCGACTCCGAGTCGCGGCGCTTCTCCGGCACTCCGATGAACGATGACGTCGGGCAACACGACGTGCGAGTCGTCGCCACGGACGACACGGGCTTGTCGGCGGACGATACGTTCGTCATTTCGGTGCTCGATACGAACGACGCACCGACTGTCGAAGTCCCGCTCGAGGACCGAGCGGTCGACGCGGGTTCGCCGTTCGTATTCACCCTGCCCGCGAATACCTTCGCCGACGTGGATGCGGGAGACAGCCTTGTGCTCTCCGCGAAGCTGTTCGATGGCTCCACGCTCCCCGCCTGGCTTTCGTTCGACGCGGCGAGCCGCACCTTCAGCGGCAATCCCAAGCAGGCCAACATCGGCCTCTCGCATGTCGCGGTCACCGCCACGGACGCGGCCGGTGCATCGACCAGCGCGGACTTCGGCCTGGTCGTCAGGGCCGCGGCCGGCAGCACGGCGAGCGGCAGTGCCGGTGACGACCTTCTCTACGGCAACGAGGGTGACGAGACACTCAAGGCGAAAGGCGGCAGCGATTACCTGTACGGCGACGCGGGCGATGACCTCCTCAGAGGCGGCGCCGGCAGCGACGTGCTCCAGGGCGGCGATGGCAACGACGTGCTGCGCGGCGGTACCGGCCAGAACCTCCTCGATGGCGGCTGGGGTGACGACGTGCTCTACGGCGGTCAGGGCTCGAGCTTCCTCGCCGGCGGCGCGGGCAGCGATGTGTTGCACGTCGGAAAGGGGCGCGACGTCATCGCTTTCAATACGGGCGACGGCACCGACACCCTGTTCGGCGGCCGCGACGGCGGCAATACGATCTCGCTCGGCGGCGCGATCGATTACGACGAGCTCACGCTGTCCAAGCAAGGCAAGGACCTCGTGCTGGGTGTCGGCGAGGACGACAAGCTGGTACTCAAGAACTGGTATAGCGGAAACAAGAGTGTGCTGGACCTGCAAATTGTCGCGGACGCCGTCGAACGATTCGATTTCCTTGGATTGGTAAGCGCCTACGACGCGGCGCGCGCGGAGACTCCCGGACTCACGAGCTGGGCGCTCACCAACGCGCTGCTCCAGTTTCATCTTTCCACGTCGGACGACGAAGCGCTCGGCGGCGACCTGGCTTACTGGTACGGCAAGACCGGCAGCTTCAGCGGCTTGAGCCTGGCGGCGGCGCAGGAAGCGATCGGGGCAGCGGGATTCGGCGCGGATGCGCAGGCGCTGCGGCCGTTCTCCGGTTTGCAGGAAGGCTTCGCCAAGCTGACCTAGCTCCAAAGCGCTGCGCGTTGCAGCTCTACATGCGCACGCGCCATCGTCTAGGGCTGCGGCGCCCGT